>CAZDFA010000073.1:0-12781 GCA_964504555.1 uncultured Flavobacteriaceae bacterium
CTACTGTCTTGTTTTTTGAATATAAAATTTTTAGGAAGATTCTTTTTATAGGTAAAAAATAGACCTCCTGTATAATATTCATCAATAAGAAATACTTGGTCATTTTCTATTTTAAACTCAAACTGTTCGTTTACAGTTTGCGATCTTGTTAAGGAGACAAAACTATTAAAGATTAGTATGATTAGTATAATTTTCTTAGTCAATGCCTCCTCCTGCATTTTAAAGTAATTTATTAAACAACCCTATGTGCATTTGTATTATCAATTAGATGTTAACTCCTCTTATCATTAATGAGCTTATTATTCTTAAATCATACCAAAAGCTCGACAAGTCAATTCAACATCTGCCACAACTTATCCTTCAATTCCTGAAGACCCTGTTGGGCAACAGAAGAGATAAAGAGATACGCAATAGGTAGGTTTTCATCCAACTCTTTGGCTAGTTCTGCTTTTAACTCATCATCCAACATATCACTCTTGGTAATTGCAATAAGCCGTTGTTTGTCCAGCATTTCAGGATTGTATTTTTTAAGTTCATTAAGTAATACAAAATACTGCTGCGCAATATCAGTGGCATCTGCTGGAATCATAAACAACAAGGTCGAGTTACGCTCTATATGCCGTAAAAAGCGATGCCCAATGCCTTTTCCTTCCGCTGCTCCTTCAATAATTCCCGGAATATCAGCCATCACAAAGGTTTGATAGTCTCGGCATTGTACAATGCCTAGATTGGGTTTGAGGGTGGTAAACTCATAGTCGGCAATTTTAGGTTTAGCCGCTGTTACTACCGAAAGCAAGGTAGATTTTCCCGCATTGGGAAAGCCCACCAGACCAACATCTGCCAGTACTTTTAGTTCTACTGTAAGGTGTGTCTCTTGACCATCAATACCGGGCTGAGCATAGCGCGGCGTTTGATTGGTGCTACTTTTAAAATGCCAATTGCCCCGACCTCCCATTCCGCCTTGAGCGGCAATAAACTCTTGGTCATTGTCGGTTATTTCACAAACTATAGTTTCTGTCTCCGTGTCTTTTATGACCGTACCTAAAGGTACTTCTATTAAAACATCTTCACCATCTGCCCCCGTAGATCGGGACTTGCCACCATTATGACCATGACCCGCCCTAATATGTCGCTTAAATTTGAGGTGCAATAAGGTCCATAG
Source organism: uncultured Flavobacteriaceae bacterium (assembly GCA_964504555.1). GTDB lineage: Bacteria > Bacteroidota > Bacteroidia > Flavobacteriales > Flavobacteriaceae > Dokdonia. Next base: position 1,163 of record CAZDFA010000073.1, read on the forward strand.
ATTACTTTTTCCTTTAAAGATAATATGCCCCCCACGACCACCATCACCGCCATCTGGCCCTCCTTTTTCTACAAATTTTTCCCGATGCAAATGTGCAGATCCTGCTCCGCCATTACCAGAAGTAACGTGAAGCTTAACATAATCAACAAAATTACCTTCAGTCATAGGATTAAGGGTGAAAAATCAAATTCTAAACTCTGAGCTCTGAACTTATAAACTATCAATCACAGTACTTAAACGTTCGGTAATTTGGGCTACGCTACCCACTCCGTCTACCCCATAGTACTTTCCTGTTTTTTCGTAATAATCCTTCAAGATTGCTGTCTCCTTATAGTAAACAGCTATACGTTGTCTGATTACATCTTCGTTAGCATCATCTACTCGGCCTGAGGTTTTACCACGCTCCAGCAGGCGTTGCACCAGTACTTCATCGTCAACCTCTAAGGCTATCATACCTGCAACATCAGTTTCATTGGATTCTAATAATTGCTTTAAAGCATCTGCTTGTGCTTCGGTTCGAGGAAAACCATCAAAAATAAATCCTTTTGCCTGTGGATTTTTTTCTACCTCGTCATTAAGCATTTGTATGGTTACCTCATCAGGTACCAAATGCCCTTTATCAATAAAGGATTTTGCTAGTCTACCTAATTCTGTAGCATTCTTAATGTTGTATCTAAAAACATCTCCTGTAGAAATATGCTTAAGTTGGTACTTTTGCTTGAGCACCTCTGCTTGTGTTCCCTTTCCAGCTCCAGGAGGACCAAATAGCACTATGTTTTTCATCTGTTGTTTTTTAAGTTTATAGATGGACGTAAAATTGCGCCCCAGACCTTTATAATCTAGTCCAAATCCAACTACAAAGTCATTTTCTATTTCTAAGCCTACATAATCTATAGTGTATGCTTTTTTATAAGCATTGGGCTTATATAGTAAGGTTGCAATGCTATAAGATGCAACCTGCTCCTGCTCTAGTATTTGTATAATAGCTTCAATAGTATTACCAGAATCTACAATATCTTCAACCACGATAACATCCCTTCCTTTTAAGGAAGGTTCTGCGCCCATGACGGTGGTTATCTCATCACTTTGTTCAGTCCCATTATAACTAGCTACTTTAATAAAGCTCATTTCACAGGTACAGTCAAACTTCTTAATTAATTCTGCCGAAAATAAAAATGCACCATTAAGCACCGTTAAAAAAACAGGCGTTCTATTCTTGTAATCATTGTTAATACGAACTACAACACCATTGACCGCTTCTTGAACAGCTGTAGCTGAAATGTATTTTTCAAAGCTAAGATCGTGTAGTTGTACCATAATTTTAGAAAATAAGTAGCAAAGATACGCATTAAGCTGCCTTCTAGTAAACCAATAAAGAGACAAGTAATCTCTTGCAAAATCACTATTTTTACAGCGAAGTAGAACGACTAATGACAACCTTCTTTTCTTCAGATTTTACATTGGGTATTCTAGGGGGCGGACAACTGGGTAAAATGCTGCTCTATGACACTCGAAAATACGATATAAAAACTGCCATTTTGGATGCAGATGTACAAGCTCCAGCACGTTTAGCTTGTGACACTTTTGTTCAAGGTGATTTACTAGATTTTAAAACGGTTTACAATTTTGGTAAAAAAGTAGACCTGCTTACCTATGAGATAGAAACGGTAAATATTGAGGCGCTAGAAAAACTAGAACAAGAAGGAGTTACGGTCTATCCGCAATCTAAAGTATTACGTAATATTCAGGATAAGGGGATGCAAAAACTGTTTTATAGGGAACATAAAATACCTACTTCAGGTTTTGATGTGTACGTTTCCGCGGAAGCGTTAATAGCCTCCAATCCAGCACTACCATTTGTATGGAAAAGTAGACAAGGAGGCTATGATGGCAAAGGAGTACAAATTGTGAGATCCAGAGAAGACTTAAACGCGCTCCCTAATGTTCCTTGTCTGGCCGAAGCTCTTGTCCCTTTTAAGAATGAACTAGCAGTCATCGTCGCAAGAAGTGCAAGTGGCGAAGTTAAAACTTACCCTGTGGTAGAAATGGAGTTTCACCCAGAAGCCAATCAAGTGGAGTATGTCCTTTGTCCTGCCCGAATTCCAGAACATGTAGCAGCAAAAGCAAGAAATATAGCAACACAGGTTTCTGAAGCTTTCCAACATGTAGGTCTACTTGCTGTGGAGCTCTTTCTGACAGAAGGTGATCAAATTTTGGTAAACGAAGTAGCACCACGACCTCATAATAGCGGTCATTATAGTATAGAAGGCAGTTATACTAATCAATTTGAGCAACACCTGCGCGCCATTCTCAACTTACCATTAGGAGATACAGATAGTAAAGTACCAGCGGTTATGGTAAACTTAGTTGGTGCCGAAAACCATCAAGGTGATGTAGTTTATGAACATATAGATCAAATAATGGCGATACCAGGTGTAACGCCTCATATTTATGGCAAGAAAAAAACACGCCCTTTTAGAAAAATGGGACATGTTACTATTGCTGCATCAGATATAAAAAGTGCTCGAGAAAAAGCGGCACAAGTAAAAGAAATCATTAAGGTTATTGCCAAATAATAACCGTAATTAGTATACAATATGAAAGTAGGAGTTATTATGGGTAGCACAAGCGACCTACCCGTTATGCAAGAAGCAATAGCTATATTGGATCATCTGGGTATCGCTACAGAAGTTGACATAATAAGTGCCCATCGTACACCAGACAAACTCTTTGATTATGGCAACAATGCTCATAAAAATGGCATTAGTGTCATTATAGCTGGAGCTGGAGGCGCAGCTCATTTACCTGGAATGGTTGCTTCTCTTTCTCCTTTGCCGGTTATTGGTGTTCCCGTTAAATCAAGTAACTCCATTGACGGATGGGATTCGGTACTTTCCATTTTGCAAATGCCTGGCGGTGTTCCTGTGGCTACCGTAGCACTAAACGGTGCAAAAAACGCTGGGATTCTTGCTGCCCAAATATTGGGATCTCACTATCCTGAAATTCTAGATAAAATAATCGCCTATAAAGAAAAACTTAAAGAAAAGGTGATTGAAGGAGCTAAAAATTTGAAAAAATAAAAAAAGCCACGTAAAAAACGTGGCTTAATACTCGGCAATACTGAGGTATAATTGATTTTTTATTTATTAACCATTATAAATTATTAATCAAATCTCCGTATCACACAAAGTGGGGGAACTCACTAAAACTCATAGCGAATTTACATCTTCGATTTTTGTAAGGTCGCAAATGTAAACAACACATTACAATAGCCGACAAAAAGCAAAAATACATCGATAAAAAACACAACTAATTCTACAAATATGTCATCTAACCCAATTTTAGCAAATCCACTACTCATAAATTTTGATACTGTTCCTTTTTCTAAAATTAAGAATGAGCACTTTCTTCCAGCTTTTAAAACTGCCATTGAATCTGCTCGATTAGAAATAGATGCAATTACGCAAAATCCAGAACCTGCAAACTTTCAAAATACGATTGAAGCTTTGGAATTTTCTGGAATGCAATTGGATAGAATCTCCAGTGCATTTTTTAATCTCAATAGTGCCGAAACCAATGAAGAAATCCAAAAAATAGCACAGGAAGTATCACCATTACTTACTGCTTTCACAAATGATATTACCTTAAATGCACAATTGTTTGAAAGAGTAATAAGAGTCTATAAGCACGAATTGGAATCCCTTGATAGTACAGAGCAAAAAACAGTATTGGAAAAACACTATAAAAGCTTTACACGCAATGGTGCTTTATTAAACGATAATGATAAAACTCGCCTACGCGAAATTGATACTGAGCTCGCTCAACTCAAACTAAACTTTGGTGAAAATGTCTTAGCCGCAACTAATGCATTCGAAATGCACCTGACAGAAGAAGAAGATCTTATTGGCCTTCCAGAAAGTGCAAAAGAAGCCGCGATCAGACTGGCTAAAGACAAGGGAAAAGAAGGATATATTATTACCTTAGACAACCCTAGCTATATCCCCTTTATGAAATATGCAAAAAACAGAAACTTACGTAAAAAACTATCCTTAGCCTTTGGCAGTAAATCTTTTAATGACAATTGGGATAACAAGGAAAATATTTTACAGCTTGTACAGCTTCGCCAAGAACGCGCACAACTCCTTGGTTATAAAACACACGCACATTTTGTGTTGGAAGAGCGTATGGCTGAGACCCCAGAAAAAGTACATAGCTTTTTAAACGAACTCCTTGAAAAAGCAAAACCGGCTGCAGAAAGAGAGTTTAAGCAACTGGAAAATTTTGCAAAAGAGCTAGATAACATTGACCGTATAGAAAAGTGGGATAGTGCTTATTACAGTGAAAAACTAAAGCAAAAATTATTTAATCTGGATGATGAACAACTCAAACCTTATTTTAAATTAGAAAATGTTATTGTAGGAGTGTTCAAAATAACTCAGAAACTTTTTGGACTTCATTTTGAAGAAGTTTTTGATATAGACACGTATCATAAAGAAGTAAAAACATATAGAGTTACTAATGCCGAAAATAATCTAATCGCATTCTTTTATGCTGATTTTCACCCTAGACCAGGTAAACGAGGAGGCGCTTGGATGACTTCTTTTAAGTCACAGAAAATTAAAGATGGTATTAATGAAAGGCCTCATATTTCAAATGTATGCAACTTTACGCCATCAACACCTAGTAGACCTTCATTACTTACATTTAATGAAGTAACCACTTTGTTTCATGAGTTTGGACACGGTTTACATGGGATGCTAGCTAACACCAATTATCCTAGTCTATCTGGCACATCGGTGCATTGGGATTTTGTAGAATTACCAAGTCAATTACTAGAAAACTGGTGTTATGAGCAAGAAGCATTAGAGCTTTTTGCTACTCACTATGAAACTGGTGAAGTTATCCCCATGGAACTTATTCAAAAAATAAAAGAAACCGCTAATTTTCAGGAAGGTATGCAGACCTTAAGACAGTTGAGTTTTGGTCTATTGGATATGGCTTGGCACGGACAAGACATCCCCAATGAAACAGCCGTAAAAGAATTTGAAAGCAAAGCATTTGCCAATACACAACTTTATCCAGACACGCCAGAGACATGTATGAGTACTTCTTTTTCTCATATTTTTCAAGGCGGCTATTCTGCAGGCTATTACAGCTATAAATGGGCCGAAGTTCTGGATGCCGATGCTTTTGAATATTTTAAGGAGGAAGGTATTTTTAACCCTTCCGTAGCACAAAAATTAAAGAAATCTGTCCTATCAAAAGGAGGTACCGAAAAACCAATGATCTTGTACAAAAAATTTAGGGGAAGAGCACCTAAACCAGAAGCATTGTTAAGAAGAGCAGGGCTTATAGAAAAGTAGTTTTACAAACTACTATCTATTCTTCTCCTCAATCCACTTAGCCAAATATTTTGTGCTCTGTAAACCATGATGTTGCAACATAGCACCTATGAAATTAGACTTTCGGAGCTCGTTTTGATTAGCCTGATGCTCTTTAAGACGCTTAATTAGCGTTGTGGCAAAATGCTTTTTTTGAAAATGAGTATTTATAATTTCCATCCCTTCGGCCTGTCCCCCTTTCCAAAGTTTATCATCGGTATAATAGGCTATGGCCTCTTTTACAAACTCTTTTGTACTATCATAGGGAACAACTGCGCCAGGCCAGTTGGTATGTGGTATACCTTCGGCACCAATAGGTGTTGTGATGCTTGGTGTTCCAGCTTGCATGGCATCTATTAATTTGCCTTTGATGCCTGCACCATAAGGCAAAGGAGAAAGGAGTACTTTGTAATTTTTAATAGATTCTAGAGCATCTTCTGCTCGTCCTTTAATATAAAATCCTTTTTTTGGATGATGTAATTGCCAAACTTTTTCTGTGGCGTAAGCGCCATATACATCCAAAGTTGCTTCCGGCACTAGTCTTTTTATCTCTGGCCAAATACTGGTACTAAGTGCTTGTATCGCTGCCCAATTAGGCGGATGTAAAAAATTACCTATGGTTACAAATCCAGTTCTATTTTCAAAAGGCTCAAACGGTTTTTCCAAAGGCTCGAGTAAAAAAGGGATATAATGCAATAGTTGATTAGAGATTCCAAAATAATCTTGTAACAATTGTATTTCATACTTAGAAATAATCAGACTTAAATCACAACGGTAAATACTGGCTATTTCACGAAAAGCATGCCTATTAAAAAGCTGGTCTTTTGAAAAAGCAATCCCTTCTTTAAAAGCATCTTGACGACTTAACCTCAGACAGTGCAAATCTTCAGTATCCAAAATGCGCAGCGCTTCTGGACAACATTCGGCAACGCGCCAACCAAATTGTTCTTCAACCATAAACCGATCAAAAATGACAATATTCGGATTGAGTTGAGTAATAAATGAATCAAATGTTGATGAATTTAATTGTATATGATGAGCGGCAATACCCATTTCCAATAAGTCAATACTGTGTTCACTACTGGATGCAGTACTTGCATAACTTATTGACCAATTTTCTGCTAACAATAAATGAATTAGTTGCACCATTCTGCTACCCGCAGCGGAAGATTTTGGCTCTGGCCAAACGGAACTTATTACTAACACCTGCACTAGCCAAAAATAACTAAATAAAATAGCTGTATGTGTAGAGCCACTTAAAGCAAAATATCAAACAATATATATTATTGATAATTAAGACAGAACACTTAATTCTCCATTTATAAAAGATTCATGACGTTATTGAAAAATAAATATCTGATTAATAGAGCATTTCATTTAACGTTATTTAGTGAATACTCTCATTTTGATTAACAAAACTTTAGAGGAGGACATCAAACAATTGTGTTAAAAGTTCTTTAGAAAGTGGTACTTTTGATGAAACTTTCGGATAACTATGCCAGCTAATGTAATTGATCCAACGTTGTGGGTAGACAGGTACTCTGATTATCTTTTTAATTATACCATAGCGCGAGTAAGTGATCGAGAACTTGCTCAAGATTTAATTTCCGAAACCTTTCTAGCAGGTTTAAAGGCTATGGAAAATTTTAAAGGGGATGCTACTGAAAGAACTTGGCTAATTTCCATCTTGAAAAGAAAGATCATTGACTATTATAGAAAGTCAAACTCTAAAAAGGGGAAAGCTGAAGTCCATATTAATTATCGTGACGATGAAAGTGAAGGAGATTGGTTAGAAGAACGTGTTGCAGATCCATATGATCGCACCGCCGAAGACACAATAGAAAATGAAGAATTAGGCTCTGCCATACTAGGTTGTTTGGGTAAATTACCTGAAAAACAACGTAGAATATTTAGAATGAAAACTATTAACAATTTCGATACGGAAACCATTTGTAATGAATTTGACATTACGCCGTCTAATTTTTGGGTAATTATCCATAGAGCGCGAACAGCTATGGCCAGTTGCATGGAAAAGGATTGGTTTTAAACGTTGTTCCCCCAGTTATCATATATTTAATAAAGTCTATCAATGGGATTATTTAATTTAAACTGCAATGAAGGAAAAATGCTCTGTGACAAAAACCAGTACAACGAGACTTCGCTATGGCAAAAGATAAAACTAAGCTTTTACCTAGTTATTTGTAGCGAGTGCAGGGGCTACACATCCAAAAACAATAAACTTTCAAAGACAATTAAGAAATCTAATATCAATGTAGTTTCTACTTCAGAAAAAGAGCTATTAAAACAAAAATTAGCAGATCAATTAAAAGCTAAATAAAGAAAAGCCACCAAGCTACTAATCCCCATAATATTGATATCCCTTCAACCCAAAAAGCCGCATAATAGTGCGACTTTTTCTCGTTAATGCCGTTTAGCGAAACAAATAATAAAATCCCAATTAAAACTAATTCAAACCAACAATAGGTGCAATCTGCTACAGTTGCAAATCCAATCATTAAGAAAACAACAGTAAGTAAGTATCCAAGAATTTTAGTGCGAATCACTCCCAGAATTTGAGGTAAGGTTCCTAACTCCGCACGATCATATTTTAAATCTCGAATTTCAAAAGGTAAGGTAAGTGCTACCACATAAATAAATCTTTGCAATATAACTAACCAATGATTATTAGAAAACACCACTTCTTCAACTACTATAGGAAGAAGTACTGTAACACCTACCCAAACAAGAGCAATTATATAAATTTTGAATCCTTTTACAGATCTTAAATTACGCTTTTGCGAAAAAACGGGTAAGGTGTATAGCAGCGTGAGTAGACCTAAACCACCAAGTACCACATATGCCTTCTCGGGAATTCTAAATAAAAAATAAAGCAACGCTCCAAAACATAAAAAAGAGAACATTTGTATCAATCGAAGCATACTTGTGAGGCTCCGATGATGCAATTTTGCAACCCCAGCATACTTTATAAAATTATATCCAGTAATGGTTCCAAAAAAAGTAAATAAAAGAAGATAATAATTAGGCATCAACAACAGGCTTTTATAAGTCACCAGTTGCAAACATGCCACGCCTAACGCCACATGGATACTGCTATTGAGGTAAAAATCAAACAAGAGACGTAATTGCTTCACTTTACAAAAATACAGCAACTGTTAATAAGCTTATAAAATCGTGAAAAACTTAGCCCCTTAGCAAATGTATTTTGAGAAAATTTCGACCTATAAGTCGTAATTTTGCAGATATTTAAATGTATCTCGTTATGAATACAGATTCTTTTGCGCAGCGCCATATTGGACCAAGAAAAGAAGACTTTCAACATATGTTGGACACCGTTGGTGTATCATCAATTGATCAGCTTATTTATGAGACCTTACCGGATGTTATAAAACTAGATAAACCTTTGCAGTTAGATCCTGCTTTGAGCGAACAAGAGTTTACAGCTCACATGCAAGAATTGGCGTCAAAAAATCAAGTATTTAAGTCATACATTGGTCTGGGCTATCATCAAAGTGTTACTCCTGCAGTCATACAACGCAATATATTAGAAAACCCTGGTTGGTATACCGCTTATACACCGTATCAAGCCGAAATTGCTCAAGGTAGATTAGAAGCTTTACTTAATTTTCAGACCATGGTTATTGACTTAACAGGTATGGAAATTGCAAATGCCTCTTTACTTGATGAAGCGACTGCTGCCGCCGAAGCCATGACCCTCCTCTATTCGGTACGATCCAGAGAGCAGAAAAAAAATAATGTCGTTAGATTTTTTGTTTCAGAAGATGTTTTACCACAAACTTTAGCGCTCCTTGTAACACGATCTAAACCAATAGGTATTGAGTTGGTTGTGGGCAATCATGAAAATTTTGATTTCGATTCAAGCTTTTTTGGAGCCATAGTTCAATATCCAGGCAAATCTGGACAAGTCTATGATTATACAGGATTCATACAAAAAGCCAATCAAGCGGAAATAAAAGTAGCTGTAGCGGCTGATATTTTAAGCCTTGTGCTTTTAGAATCACCTGGCTCTATGGGCGCAGATGTTGTTATAGGCACAACACAAAGATTTGGAATCCCACTAGGTTATGGGGGGCCTCATGCCGCCTATTTTGCTACAAAAGAAGCTTATAAACGCAATATCCCTGGAAGGATAATTGGGGTAACCAAAGATGCTAGTAAAAATAGAGCCCTGCGTATGGCGCTGCAAACTAGAGAGCAACATATCAAGAGAGATAAGGCCACGTCAAACATATGTACTGCTCAAGTATTGCTTTCTGTTATGGCTGGTATGTATGCCGTTTATCACGGCTCAGAAGGCTTAAAGTATATTGCCAATAAGGTACATACCCTTACCGCCACATTAGCTAATGCGCTTGAGAACATCGGACTCTATCAACTTAACACCTCCTATTTTGATACTATTCGAGTTAAAGCAGACGTAAAAAAAGTATCTGCTTTCGCGAAAGCAGAAAAAGTCAACTTCTACTATCCAGATGAAAACACAGTTTCTATTTCACTCCATGAAGCGACTTCATTGGAGGACATAAATACCATAGTAAAAGTTTTTGCCCAAGCAACAGAAAAAAAATACGTGCCACTAACAACAACGGGTAAAAAAATTAGTATTGAGAAGAATACCCTGCGTACTACTCCATTCATGACTAACCCCGTGTTTAGTAGCTATCATTCAGAGACGGCATTAATGCGATACATTAAAAAATTAGAGCGCAAAGATATTTCGCTTAACCACTCAATGATAGCATTAGGTTCTTGCACAATGAAGTTAAATGCTGCTGCAGAAATGTTACCCCTAAGCGATGCCAGATGGGGTAATATTCACCCATTTGTTCCCATAGAACAAGCACATGGGTATCAGGCGCTTTTGCAAAAATTGGAAGAACAACTAACCGAAATTACTGGCTTTTCTGGCACATCCTTACAACCTAATTCCGGAGCACAAGGAGAATATGCAGGATTAATGGTTATACGAGCCTATCACCAATCAAAGGACGAAGAGCACCGTAATATTTGCCTGATACCCTCTTCGGCACACGGCACTAATCCTGCTAGTGCAGTTATGGCTGGTATGCAAGTAGTGGTTACAAAATCTACTGAAGAGGGGAATATTGATGTTGTGGATCTAAGAGAAAAAGCAGAAGCACATAAAGATAATCTCGCAGCCTTAATGGTTACCTACCCTTCTACTCATGGGGTATATGAAAGTGCTATAAAGGAAATAACAAGTATTATCCATGAACATGGAGGTCAAGTTTATATGGACGGGGCTAATATGAATGCACAAGTAGCACTTACTAATCCCGGAGCAATTGGTGCAGATGTTTGCCATCTCAATTTGCATAAAACATTTGCGATTCCTCACGGTGGCGGTGGACCAGGTGTTGGCCCTATTTGTGTTGCAAAACAATTGGTTCCTTTTTTACCATCTAATCCAGTAATTGCTACAGGAGGAGATCAAGCTATTTCGGCTATTTCTGCTGCTCCATGGGGATCTGCGTTGGCTTGTTTAATATCTTATGGGTATATAAAAATGCTTGGTGAAAATGGATTACGAAAAGCTACAGAATATGCCATACTTAATGCTAATTACATTAAGTCGCGATTGGATGGCCATTATCAAACCCTATATACTGGAGAGCGTGGCAGAGCAGCTCATGAAATGATCATTGATTGTCGCCCATTCAAAGAAAAAGGTGTTGAAGTTACTGATATTGCTAAGCGACTTATGGATTATGGCTTTCACGCCCCTACCGTTTCTTTTCCTGTTGCAGGCACAATGATGATAGAGCCTACCGAAAGTGAAAACAAAGAAGAGCTAGATCGTTTTTGTGATGCCTTAATAACTATTCGGGAAGAGATTACAGCTATAGATGAGCAGTCTAAAGAAAATAATATTCTTAAAAATGCACCACATACCTTAGCCATGGTAACGGCAGATCATTGGGATTTGCCTTATAGCCGCAAACAAGCGGCTTATCCACTGGATTATGTGCAAGAAAATAAAGTTTGGCCAGCAGTTAGACGCGTAGATGATGCCTATGGGGATCGTAATTTAGTTTGTGCTTGTGAGCCAATTGAGGCTTATATGTAAGTTTATTTAAATAACTGTTTATCTGAAATATACATTTTATTTTTTGAGTGTTAACTATATAAGCAAAAGCATTTATCTTCATTTATTTATACTTTTGCTTTCGTAATTTTT
>CAZDFA010000074.1:0-12549 GCA_964504555.1 uncultured Flavobacteriaceae bacterium
TTTGCTTTAAACTTTCAATCCTTAGCGATTACTAATCCCTTTGCACCCTTAATGGATTTTATTGTATTTATATTCATACAATTTATAAGTTTAATATTCCTATACACCACAACTTATTATGAAAATGCTAACTACCGTCACGCTTCTTATTAGTCTAAGTTTAGTTTCTATTTTTCCAGAAACTAAAAACTCAATAGCAACTACAATCTCCAAAACTGAGTCTTTACCACAAAATGGTCTTAATGTGAAGGGTTTAAATTATGGCTATTTGTTTGATGCTATCTATAGCGGACGCTTTATAGATATGCCGTTAAATTCAGATAGTCCAATATTTGCTTCATTGTACCGCTCTTACCTGAATAATTATTCCAACAAATGCGGCGCCTATTTGCCGAGTACCAAGGTTGAGATTACGGAGAAAAAATGTGCTCAGGAAAGCGTTACTACCAATGGATATGGTGTTGAAGTGAGTCGTACATGCACCCGTTATGTTGATGTACGAACAGGATATTTCACTACGCCAGAAAATAATAATATACTCTACAAACTAAGAAATGTACAAGCCAAAGATGGTTTACGAAACGTTTTCAAAATAGTCACAGATAGAAATGCTATAGGCTCATTAACAGATGATGCACGTACCATACAGCTGCTTAATGAGGATTTACCCAAATTATTGACCATCAATAACTGTCAAAGTAAATCCATACAGCGCTTTGAGAAGAACCTCATTCGTTTTGCCCTCAATAAACAACCCATTTTACTTGATGGAACGGTTAAGGAAGCCAAAGCCCTATCTGCTAATCAAAACTTTGATAAATTAGCAAACGATCTGGTTTACGATCATTCTCGTAGTTGGGCTGTTAATCGCTTTGTTCGCAATAGTGTTAATGGCACAAAAGTGTATATAGATAATTCTGGTAATCCAGAAGAGTTACGTGCTGCGTATACCTTTGATGGCTGGCGTGGGCGTACGCGCGGTACCGTAAGAATCACTTTTTCTAATGGCATCCCTGATTGTATTTACTTCTATGACTACCCTAACACTTGCCGTACAGCAAACAGACGTATTGTGGCCAGTTATCTAGAAGGCAATTATTCCAAATAACACGTTTAAATCACTTTGTAGATTAGTAAATCAAGCATACTGGCATTGACTGGAGTAAGCGATAAAGCTGGATTATGTCAATTGTGGTAGTTATAGTAACAATTTTCCTATATTTTTATTTCGAAAAATCAGCTAATAAAGGCTGGTTGAATTAAAAGAATAAGACAACCCCAAAATAAAGGTCGCATTTGGCGGTCTTTGTAGTTTTAAAACGTGAAGCAGTTAGAAGGATTATTAGCAACACAACCCCTATGGACAGGCAAGCAGTTTGGCTTGACACAGTTTACGCTACCTAAAATAGATAAGCAGTATTTCCCCAGCATAGCCCTACCGACCAACCTGCGCCTAGGGCATCAGGTGGAATATTTCCTACTTCATGTATTGAAATCTCATCCAGATTATGAGGTGCTTGCTCATAGTATTCAAATAAAAAAAGGGAATGTCACAAAAGGAGAATTAGATTTCTTATTACGCTTTTGCGGTAGCATATTACATCTTGAATTGAGTTATAAGTTTTATCTCATTGATCCTTCTATTTTAGAACCTATTTACCGATTAGTAGGGCCAAACAAAAAGGATATGTTTTTTATTAAACTGGAAAAAACAAGAACACAGCAGTTGCCCCTACTCCATTCTGCGTTATGTATACCTATTTTGGAACAAATGGATTTAGTTGCTACACAAATAGAACAACAAGTTTGTTTTTTAGGACAATTATTTATGCCTGTTAGTCAAATTACGCCCTCTATACGACCATTGAATAAAAAATGTATAGTTGGTTATTGGATGACTTTACAAGAATTTGAAAAACCAAATTATATCAGTAGCTCCTACTATATTCCCAATAAAAACGAATGGTTACACATTCCACATCAAGCGGTTACCTGGCAATCTCATTTTAATAGCTTACTGGAAATAACTATTAGGCACATTCGCAAAGAATCACCTATGCTCTGGCGTAAACTTCCAGATGGTACAATTGATAAGATTTTTGTGGTTTGGTGGTAGTTAAAGGACTATCGCTTTAGTGCAAAATGACCTGTAAAGCGTTGATTATCTGTCTCTATAACGTACCAATATGAAGATGATGGCAATGCTCTACCGCCAAAATTACCATCCCAACCCGCATTAGAAGCTCCTAATTCTTGCAATAGCTTTCCAAAACGATCATAAATACGCACTACCAAATTATCAAATTGCTCTGGACGATCTACGTGCCATAAATCATTAAATCCATCTTGATTAGGAGTAAAAAAAGCTGGTGCACCTCTTACCTGAATTAAAAATTCCTCTCGATTACATCCTTCAACATCTGTAACGATCACCTCATAAACATCAGGTAATAAATTTTCAAAAATTGAACTTGTTTGAAAAGTAACACCGCCATCTATTGAAAAAAGTTGTTCAATATTGGTGTCATTGGTAGTAATAATAATTCTATTATTAACTCTGAAATCTTCTACTTCAATGTCAACATTCAATTCTTCAACGGCTTCTACAGTTACAGTGGCGTCTCCTGTACAGCCTGTGGCGTTCGCTACTTCTATAAGATAGTTCCCGGTTTGATTAACAATGACGCTTGGTGTAGTAGCAATAACATTTCCATCGAGTGACCAAACAAATGAATCAAATTGACTTGGCACACTCAATTCTACACCTTCTTGAGGATTACATAATAAAACATTCTGATTTTCTATTTCAGGTCTTATGGCAATATCAAAAAGAATTCCACCTATAGCTGCGCATTCGTTTTGCTGCTCAGATCTAAAAAATAGCTGAGGTGTATTAGATGGTGCAATAGTAACCGTCTCCTCCTCTACATTGTCTATCTCTAATAGTGCATCATTTGCAAGCAAAAATATTGCAATATCACCAGGGAAATCACTTTGAATTTCAGCAATTATTTCTTCTATATTAATAACAAGCTCTCCACCATCTAGTACATCCTCCTCGTCTTGGCAAGATTGCACATTAATAGTACCAACATCATTGGAGTTTTGAACCTCAAGGGTTACAGAACCAATAGAAACGCAGTCGTTATTAGCAAATGCTCTAAAGTATATTGTATCTATAATTTGACCATTTACAAAATTTTCAAAACCAATAGGTTCAATAGGGTTTATGTCATCTTCCGCGTCAGCAAAATTGATATGAAAAGTACCTTCAAAATCAAAGTCTTCATTATTTAATGACTCTAATGCCTGATTAAGATTAAAAATTGAGATACCATCATCAACACCATCAATATCACATTGCACTAGAGTAATTTTAGTATCTATTTCTAGAATAGGAAAAATTTCAATGACATCAAGAAAAGTTTTTGGTGGTCTACCATTACTAAATGTTACATCCACTGTAACTAGATATTCTCCGGGTTCTTCATAAATATGGGTAACTATCAAACCAGTAGCAGTATTTTGGGCTCCACTGGCAGGGTCACCAAAATCCCATACAGCAGTTGCTACTTCATTTTCTGGAGGTATTGTAAAAATAGTGATGTCATCTTCACAAACATTTTCTACTTCAAAAATAGATTCAAAGAAAGATTGTACAAATGGGGGCAGCCCAAATTGCACAAGCCTTAATATTGGTGTTTCATTTAATTCAAAATCAGCATCTTCACCTTGTAATGTTGGCTCATTAATAACTGATAGTGAGGATCCTGGAAGGGAATAATATATTTTCCTATCTATTGCAAGTTGAAGCGTCCCACCAAGATCTCCCTGTGTAACTCCTTCAGGTATAGAGGTTAATATAAATCTAGAATTAGATATGTCGTTTGAATTTAAATCGAATTGATTAATAAAGAAATCACCTGAACTATTAGCATTAATAATTTCTTTGCCACTTGCATACAGGAAAGCGTCATCTGAAGAAAACTCAACGCCATAGTATAAAAACTCATCATCTATGAGTTGCTCATTAGAAACTGTACCATCCACTCGGTTAAAATCATATAAAAGCAAAGCACCTGTCCTAGCCGGGTTTAATATTGTGTGTGCAATGGCTAATCTACTGCCTCTCGGTGAAGCCTTCATAGCTCCTCTAAAATTGCTTGAATCAGTAACACCAAAAGGTACTGTTGATGTTACCGCTTGAGGATTAACTCCTGTTTGATCAATTAAGAAAGAATAAAAGGTATCTTCAAAATGAGTTATCACCCAAATATCTGTACCATTAGCCGCACTAACAGCGGTAACCTTTTCTGTAGTTGCAGGCAACAAGGGTATATTAAGCTGTGATACTACACCAACCCCATTGCTCATATTCACAACGCTGTAGTTAAAACCTCTAGGCTCATTATTCTGGAAATTTTGCACAGCATCATTTGTAAATATGAAGAATAAATTTGCGTTACCAGGATGTGGCACAATGAGTGCCGCCTGAGTGGAATTTTGACTTCCTGCCAATGTCATATCACCATTAGCCATTATATCATGAAATCTATTCCATACTGTCTCACCATTAGTGTAAAAAAGGAGATCACCTCCAGCAGTAGAAATAGCAGCACAACCTTCTTGAGAATCTAATTGCCCATCAAAAAGTGCCTGCGGTTCTCCACTATTAAAGCTAACTCCTGCTTGTTCACCAAAATACCAATTTGAAGCTTCAAGCTGAGCCAATAGTTGGTTTGATGAAAAAATGAAAAATAGGACTGTGAGTATTCTAATTTTCATGATAATGTTTATAAAACAAAAATAACAATCTGTTTAGTTAAATTGGATAAGCCGATAAAGATTAACTTTATAATGTGATATAATAGTACTTTTGCCATGAAATATTACCTATGATTTACCACGATCCCGAAATCCTTAAGAATGCTAATAAATGGTTAACAAATACTTTTGATGAGGATACGCAAAACACTATACATGATCTAATTGCGTATAATCCAGAAGAGCTTAGTGATGCTTTTTATAAAGACCTAGCTTTTGGTACAGGTGGTATGCGTGGCATTATGGGTGTGGGTACTAATCGCATTAACAAATATACCCTTGGCAAAAACACACAAGGGCTTGCAAACTACTTACATCTTCAGTTTCCAGAGAAGCGCATTAAAGTGGTTATTGCCTATGACTGCCGTCATAACAGTAAGGAATTAGCACAACTAGTTGCCGATGTATTTTCTGCAAATAACATTCAGGTATTTTTATTTTCAGACCTTAGACCAACGCCCGAATTAAGTTTTGCTGTAAGGCATTTGGGTTGTCAGTGCGGCATTGTACTTACGGCAAGTCATAACCCTCCAGAATACAATGGATACAAAGTTTACTGGGAAGATGGTGGACAACTGGTGCCACCACAGGACAAAGAAATTATTGCAGAAATACAGTCATTAAATTTTGACAATATAAAATTTAAATCAAAACAAGAACTGGTCAAATTCATTGACAAAGAGGTAGATAAAGATTTTATTGAGGCTTCTGTAGCCAATGTTGATTTCAACCTTTCTGCCAAAAGCAAAGCCGATTTAAACATTGTTTTTACTGCACTTCACGGTACATCTATCACTGCTGTACCACAAACCCTTAAAATGGCCGGGTTTTCAAACCTAAATCTGGTTGAAGAACAATCCATACCTAATGGTGATTTTCCAACAGTAGTTTCTCCAAATCCAGAGGAGCAGGAAGCTTTAAAAATGGCATTAGCACTAGGAGAAGAAATCAATGCTGACATTGTAATAGGTACTGATCCAGATTGTGATAGATTAGGTATTGCCGTGCGTGATGATGCCAATAAATTAGCCATACTTAATGGTAATCAAACAATGGTCTTGATGACTGACGCTTTGTTGTTTAATTTTAGAGAAAGTATGGCTTCAAGCGCTTTTATAGCCTCTACCATAGTATCTACACCTATGATGGATGTACTTGCCTCTTCCTATAACGTGGAGTGCAAAACTTCGCTAACAGGTTTTAAGTGGATTGCCAAAATGATTGAAGATTTTCCTAATCAAAACTTTATTGGTGGTGGCGAAGAGAGTTATGGTTATATGGTTGGAGATTTTGTTCGGGATAAAGATGCCGTAACCGCTACCCTACTTGCCTGTACGCTTGCTGCGCAAGCCAAAGCAGAAGGCACTACCCTATATCAAAAATTAAAAAAACTGTATGTGAAACACGGCTTTTTTAAAGAAACACTGATATCATTGGTAAAAAAAGGACAAAGTGGTGCTCAAGAGATACAAGAAATGATGACCGCTTTGCGCGAAAAACCGCTTAGCACTATTGCTGGAGAAACTGTTATACGTATGGAAGATTATCAAAACAGTATAGCTACTGAATTAAAAACAGGAAAGCAAAGCCAGATTACCCTTCCTAAGTCCAACGTCTTGATCTATTATACACAAAATGGTAGTAAGATAGCAGCAAGACCTAGTGGTACAGAACCCAAAATAAAATTTTACATTAGCGTAAATACGCCACTACCTAGTTTAGCAGAGTATGACAGTATTTCAGAAAAACTAGATAAGCGCATTGCTGGTATAAAAAATGCTTTAGGCGTATAGCTCTTGTTAGCAAAAATTATATGCAGTATTTCAAGAAAATTTTACGCTACGCCTTACCCTATAAAAAATTTGGGGTACTCAATATATTCTTCAATATCCTTTACGCGTTTTTTGGGACGCTCTCTTTTATTTCTTTAATACCCATGCTTACGGTATTGATGGAAAAAGATGAACGCATAGAAGAAAAGCCTGTATACACCTCTATTACCGAACTCAAAGGTTATTTAGAAGATTTGCTCAACTACTTTATTACAACCCGAATAGATGAACACGGGGAGATTTATGTGCTAGGCATAATGGTAGCTATTGTAATAAGTATCTTTTTATTAAAAAACATTTGTGGTTATTTGGCCATGTATTTTATCACCTTTTTGCGAAACGGCACCCTTAAAGATTTAAGAAATACCTTGTATGATCGTGTACTCAATCTGGAGTTAAACTATTTTTCTGAAAAGCGAAAAGGCGACACTATAGCTCGTATTACCTCAGATGTTCTGGAAGTGCAACAATCTTTTTTATCTATTTTGGAACTCATCGTACGTGAACCATTAATGATTATTTTCACAATTGGTTTTATGTTCTTTTTAAGTGCGAAGCTGACCATTTTCGTTTTCATTTTTATCCCCATTTCTGGTTTTATTATTTCTAGAATTGGTAAGAGTTTAAAGAAAAAATCGGATCGGGTTCAAAAGGAACAAGGCTACTTTCTTTCGCTCATAGAGGAAACATTAGGTAGCTTAAAAATTATTAAAGGCTTTAATGCCGAATCAGAAACACAAAACAAATTTGAAGACTCTACCAATCGTTTCTATCATTTTTCTAACAGTTTGTTAAATCGTAAAAATTTAGCCTCTCCAGTGAGTGAATTTTTAGGGATTTGTGTGATTGCCATTTTAATGTGGTATGGCGGCAGACTAGTTTTAACAGAGGCAGGAGGATTAAATGCAGCTGCTTTTGTAAGTTATATGGGTCTTGCATATAACATTCTTACTCCAGCTAAAGCCATTTCAAAAGCTAGTTATTCGGTTAAGAAAGGAAATGCCGCAGCGGCACGTATTCTAGAAATTCTGGAAGCAGTGCCTAAAATTACAAATACGCCAGACGCCGTAGCTGTTAATGCTTTTGCGAAAGCGATAACACTCAAAAACCTCTCTTTTGCTTATGAAGATGAGCTAGTTCTTAAGGACTTGTCATTAACTATCAAAAAAGGGCAGACCGTGGCATTAGTGGGTCAATCCGGATCAGGAAAAAGTACGATAGCTAATTTATTACCTCGTTTTTATGATCTTCAAGAAGGATCTATTTTAATTGACGATATTCCTATAACCAACATCAAGCTTGATTCTTTACGTAGCCTTTTAGGTATCGTAACACAAGAAGCCTTCTTATTTAATGACTCGGTGCGCAATAATATAAAACTGGGTATGAATGAAGCCAGCGATGAGACCATTGTTGAAGCACTTAAAATTGCTAAGGCCTGGGAGTTTGTAAACGAGTTACCTAACGGTTTAGATACCAATATAGGTGACAGTGGCAATAAACTGAGCGGTGGGCAAAAACAACGGTTATCTATAGCAAGAGCGGTATTAAAGAATCCACCAATAATGATTTTAGATGAAGCCACCTCGGCTTTAGATACAGAAAGTGAACGCTTAGTGCAAGATGCATTAGAACGTATGATGCGCAATCGAACTTCTATTGTTATAGCTCATCGACTATCTACCATTCAAAACGCCGATTTAATCGTAGTTTTACAGAAAGGGAAAATTGTAGAACAAGGCAAGCATGAGGAATTAATGACCCAGAAAGGTGTTTATGCCAATCTGGTGAGTATGCAATCAATTGAAAATTAAATTTGTGAGATCCATTAGTATAGCTTTATTAATCATATTTCTATGTATTAATTGCAAATCAGACAGAAAAACCAAAGAAGTATTTCTACCTAAAACAGATCATCAGTTACGATCTATTTCAAAAGCTATCATCACCCCAACAATTGATGGCGTGATGAATGACCCAGCTTGGGAAGGTCAAGACTGGTATGCGTTAGACCAACGCTGGTTAGGTAAGAAATACGAAGAAGAAGATTTTTCTGGACGCTATAAATTGACATGGACTCCAGAGGCATTATACCTTATTGCAGAAATACAAGATGATGTGCTTTATGACAAAAACCAAGATCCTCTTACCCTTTGGTGGGATGATGATTGTTTAGAAATATTTGTAGATGCCGATAATTCCGGCGGAGGTCATCAATTTAACCATAACGCATTTGCTTATCATGTGGCCTTAGACGGTAATGTAGTAGACTTATCACCTAGTGAAGTCCCTAGATTATATAATAGTCACGTTCGGTCAGAGCGAAGAACAAGGGAAAATACTACCATTTGGGAGTGTGAAATCTTATTGTATGGTGATACTTATATAGATGGAGGCGTTAATGACCAATTGATACTTGCACCTTCACAAAAAATTGGCTTTGCTTTAGCGTATTGTGATAATGATAGTAGTGAAGAACGAGAGAATTTTATAGGATCCGTTCCAGTGAAAGGCAAAGACAAAAACAGAGGCTGGATAGATGCCGGGATATTTGGCACTATAGAACTTGTGGAGTAATTTTAAAGTTTAGTTACATTCCACAAATAAGCATCACCAACCGCATTTTCGCTGTAAGAATTAAGCGCATTAAAAATCAAATACCCATTTTGTTATGCTAGTACAAAAACTTTATCGTATTCCTTTTTTAATTATATCCTTCATATTATTCTTTTCTTCGAGTGATTTTTATGCACAAACAGACAGTCGAATTTATGATATAATTGAGGCTGTTTCTGCAGATCGGATTAAACAGGATATCAAAACATTAGCAAATTTTGGCACGAGACATACACTAAGTGATACCATATCAAATACACGAGGGATAGGGGCAGCAAGACGGTGGATTAAAAAGGAATATGAAAATATTTCAAAAAATTGTAATAACTGCCTTGAGGTGTTTAATCAACAATTTTTAGTAAAAAAAGGAACCAGCCCACGTATCGTAAAAGATGTTATGATTGTTAATGTGGTCGCAGTACAAAAAGGGACCAAGTATCCCAATCGTTATATTATTATGAGTGGTGATATTGACAGTCGTGTTTCTGATGTAAATAACTACACTTCAGATTCTCCAGGAGCCAATGATAATGCTAGTGGTATGGCTGGAACGATTGAAGCTGCTAGAGTTCTAACCAAGTATCAATTTGAAAATAGCATTATTTATGTAGGGCTTTCGGGAGAAGAACAAGGACTTTATGGCGGCCAGGGTCTTACGGCTTACGCTAAGGAGCAAGCGTGGGAAATCATAGGTATTCTAAATAATGATATGATTGGTAATATTACTGGTGTTGATGGCGTGATTGATAATCGTGCATTTAGAATCTTCTCAGAACCTGTACCACCAAATGAAACCGAAAGTGAGCGAAGATCACGACGATTTTATGGAGGCGAAGTAGATGGTATTTCTCGTCAACTAGCCCGCTATGTCCATAAAACAACCAAAGCGTATATGCCAGAAATGAATCCTTTAATGATCTATAGATTAGATCGTTTTGGGCGTGGGGGGCATCATCGCCCATTTAATGATGCAGGCTTTGCTGGAATACGTATTATGGAAGCTCATGAAAATTATACACAACAGCATCAAGATATCCGAACAGAAAATGGGATCAAGTATGGAGACACTTTTGAACATGTGAATTTTGACTATGCGGCGAAGCTTACAGCGGTGAATGCAATAAATTTAGCAAGCATTGCCTGGGCACCTCCATCTCCAAAAAAAGTGGCCATAGGCGGAATTGTGCGACCTTCAGCTATGTTTAAATGGGATCCTGTAAACGGTGCAGTAGGCTATAAAATCTATTGGCGCGACACCACCTCACCTACCTGGGATCATTCCCGAATTGTGGGTAATGTAACTTCGCATACTTTAGAAGGCATTGTTATTGACAACTACTTTTTTGGAATTGCTGCCATTGGCAATGATGGACATGAAAGCCCTGTCACCTTTCCAAATAGTATTGATAGAGGTAATTAAACTACGCTACAATAATCTTTTGTGTACTTGTTATTCCTTTTGGTGTTGTAAATTGTATTAAATACATCCCAGATTTAAGAAAGCTACGCCTAGGTACACTCAATGTTTGACTAAGGTTAAAATCAAGTTTTTGTGTGCACTGCAAAGCGCCTGACAAACTATAAAGTTGCACAGTGATATCTTTTGTAATTATATTAAGTACCGTAATATACATGAGAGCCTTGTTAGGGTTAGGGAATACTCCTGCGGCTGCAGCTAAAGACAATTCATCAATAGATTAAGGTGGATTGTTCTGTATAAAAACAGCATAAAATAGCTGTAAAAAAGTAAAAGTTTTTCATGATCCTTTTTTTTAAGTTGTAACATTATGTCGTAGTATGGTTTGTATGCTATTATCCGATTGATAAAACATGGGATTAATAGCAATAAGAATACCTTGGGATTTCTTTTGAATTTGTACCTTCACAAAAAGCTATAATTATGCGATTATTAGTAGTATTTTCACTTCTTATAGGGGTTACTACATTTGCTCAAAGGGTCTCCCTAAAAGATAGTTTGAGGGGTTCCATTACGCCACAGCGGGCTTGGTGGGACTTAAATCATTATGACCTTATAGTTGATGTAGACCCAGAAAATAAAGGTATTGCCGGTCAAAACATAATCACATACACCGTTTTGGAAGCTGGGAATGAATTGCAAGTAGATTTGCAAGAACCTATGCAAATTACCAAAGTAGTTCAAAATGGTAAAGAACTCCCTTTTAAACGACTGGAAGGCGCATATTTTATTTCGCTTAAAGCGCAGCAGCAGGTAGGCACTAATCAATCTATAGGCATTCATTGGGAAGGCAAACCTCGCGAAGCCGTTAGACCACCTTGGGATGGTGGTTTTACTTGGACAAAAGACAAAAATGGCAAGCATTTTATTGCCACCTCCAATCAAGGTATTGGTTCGAGTATTTGGTGGCCCAACAAAGACCATCCAGCTGATGAAGTAGATAGTTTGGATATGCATATTACAATCCCCAAGGATTTGGTAGATGTTTCCAATGGACGTCTGGTTGGAATAGACAGTACAGCTACAACCAAAACCTACCATTGGGCCGTTAAAAACCCTATTAACAACTATGGGGTTAATCTTAATATAGGGGATTATGTAAATTTTAAGGAAACCTATGCTGGAGAAAAGGGTAATCTTGATATGGAATATTGGGTATTGCGCGAAAATTTGGAAAAGGCAAAAAGGCAATTTAAGCAAGCACCTATGATGATGGAGGCCTTTGAGCATTGGTTTGGTCCATACCCGTTTTATGAAGACAGTTTTAAGTTGGTAGAAGCCCCTTATTTAGGGATGGAACACCAAAGCTCGGTGACTTATGGCAACAAGTATGAAAATGGTTATTTGGGTCAGGATTTGTCTGGTAGCGGCTGGGGATTAAAATTTGATTTTATCATTATTCATGAGGCGGGTCACGAATGGTTTGCAAACAATATTACCAATAAAGATGTGGCTGATATGTGGATTCATGAAGGTTTTACCGCCTATTCTGAAGGGTTGTATCTGGATTATCATTTTGGTAAACAGGCTTCTCGGGAATATATTACTGGGACAAAACGTAATATTAGAAACGACAGACCCATTATAGGAACATATAACCAAAACAAAGGTGGCAGCGGTGATATGTATTATAAGGGTGCTAATATTTTGCATATGATCAGAACCCTTATTGAAGACGATGAGTTATGGCGGCAAATCTTGCGTGGCCTTAATCAAACTTTTTATCATCAAACCGTGACTACGCAACAGGTAGAAGCGTATATATCTAAACATTTAAATAAAGACTTAACGGCTTTTTTT
>CAZDFA010000075.1:0-12512 GCA_964504555.1 uncultured Flavobacteriaceae bacterium
ATTACAAGAAATAACAGGTTTATTCAAAACTCGCAATCTTGTATTTGATGATTTTTTTGACAAGAAACCCACTACTTCATAATTGGAAACTTGATCCATATCAATTGCTGATGCTATAGATATGGCACCTTCACTCACGCCATAAATTGCCATTTTAGTAATGGTGCGACCAAACTTTACAGATTTAAAATACTCATAGGTGCTTTTCACCAACAATCTGAAAGAGAAAAGCAGTGTAAATGTTATTAGGGCATTTAAAAGTAGTCCAAAAGTTAAAAAGATCGATTTATCCTGTATAAGTTCACTTAAAAAATTACAGGCAACAAGAACAAGAAGAGTCCCTACAGTAGAAAGCAACAATTTAATAGCATCAATTGAGGAAGAGTGTCTTATAAGTCCCGCATAAGTTTTTAAAAGCAAAAAGAATACGAGTTGCACACCAAAAACTACGGCTATTTGCTGATACCAACTTAAAACTTCATACAATAAGAGAGATAATTCCCTAAGAATAAAATGACCAATTACAAAGGAAACAACTACTATAAATAGATCAATGAGTAAAACTACCCACCTTGGCAAGTATTTAAGCTTGCTTATGTCTAATTCATTCCCCTTATAGGCAACAATAGAAGCTAAAATATTTTTGAGTCGTGTATTCAAATTAAGAAGCTTGTCTAGCAAATTAATAAATTTTATGACTACTAAGGGAATTCTATAACACTATTTGCTATTTATAGATGTTTTGCCTCTTTTTATCGATGATTGATACCTATACTTGATACAAATATAAATATTTTACTTTTTATAGTGATTATGCATTTGCATTCAAGAAGTTTATTAATGCCAATCTTATTCTTTCCATTTGTTGACTATTTAGATTTGATCCAGACGGTAAGCATAAACCTTGAGTAAATAATCTCTCAGAAACCCCATTGGTAAAAGACAAGTCCTTATTATGTACTGGTTGCAAATGCATAGGTTTCCACAAAGGTCTAGTTTCTATATTTTGGGCATCCAAATATTCCTTTAACTCTAAATTAGTAAACCCTGTGATATTAGAATTTATCAAAATGCCCGTGAGCCAATAGTTAGAGAAAAATATAGAATTGGGTTCATTTTGAAATGTAATACCTTCTTTTTCCTGAAAAATATCACGATAAAAAATATTCATAGCCCGACGCTGTTGTACGCGCTCATCAATTACTTCCATTTGCCCTCTTCCTATTCCGGCGCAAATATTGCTCAGTCGATAATTATACCCAATTTCAGAATGTTGATAATGAGCGGCATTATCTCTTGCTTGAGTTGCTAAAAAAATACTCTTCCTTTTACTGTCTTCAGAAGGACAGACTAAAGCTCCACCACCACTAGTGGTAATGATTTTATTACCATTAAATGACAGAATACCATATTTTGTGAAGGTTCCACATTTTTGATTATTATATGTACTTCCCAAAGCTTCTGCCGCATCTTCAATTACAGGTATACTATAAGTTTTAGAAATCTCTATAATCTCATCAAGCTTACAAGGCATTCCGTACAGGTGAACTACGATTATGGCTTTTGGTTTTTTTCCTTTACTTAATCTATCTTTTATAGCTTCTTCTAAAAGAACAGGGGCAATATTCCAAGTTTCAGATTCACTATCAATAAAAATAGGTTTTGCACCGATGTATTTAATAGGATTAGAGCTACCACAAAAAGTAAAAGACTGGCATAAAACCTCATCTCCCTTATTAACTCCGCATTGTAAAAGAGCTAAATGAATTGCAGCTGTACCTGAATTTAAAGCGGCAACATGATCTGAAACTAAATAATTTTCTAAGTCCTCTTCAAAACCTGTCACATTTGGTCCTAAAGGTGCTATCCAATTAGCATCAAATGCTTGGTTAATATAATTTTGCTCATTACCTCCCATATGAGGTGAAGAGAGCCATATTTTAGAATTCATCTAGAAAATATTGTGTTTATAATATACTTAATATCCTTGATTAGGCTGTATTGGGAGATATAATCTTTGTTAATTGCTACTTTTTTTGGCCAAATTACCTCCAAATTATATTTCTCTGGATTCTGCTGTTTGGCCAAGAGTTCTTCTTCATTCTTAAAATATATAGAAGCTGGACCTGTAATTCCTGGCTTTATGCTCAGGATTATTCTATCTTCACCTTCTAGCTCATCAGCAAAACCTGGCACATCTGGCCTAGGTCCTACAAAACTCATTTGACCAAAAAGGACATTTATTAACTGTGGTAATTCATCAATTTTTGTTTTTCTCCAAAAGCGACCAATTTTAGTTATTCTTGGGTCCTTATCTGTAGAAACTGTTGTTGTGTATCCTTCTATAATTTTCATACTTCGAAGCTTAATTACCTTAAACAATTTACCATCTTGACCTACACGTGTTTGCAAGAAAAACCCATTTAATCCAGTATCAATGGCAGCTACTATATAAGATAAGCATATGAGCCATCCTGTCAAGGTTAACCCTATTATTGATACTAGTAGGTCAAAAGTTCTTTTCAAAAAACTATTGCTTCTAGTCAACGACATAATCTAACTCTTTAAGTGTTGTAGACAATGTTCTTTTTAATTCTGATTGTTGTTCCAAAGTCAGGGCCTTCTTATAATTTCCTACACTTTTGTCTGTCACACCTGCTGTCAAAGTAGCTATATCTTTAATTTTAATGTCTAAGAAGTCCTCGAACTTTTTAAGCTCATTTATAGGGTCATTGACAAAATCTTCATAACGATAATCTAAAATTCTTGCCTCATTGATTCCGCTGCGTTGGTTAAGGGTATTGGAAGCACACTTTTGCCATTGCTTAGCACATATTTCTACTAATGAGAGTTTTGCAGTATCATATTGTATTCCCTTATAAAGTGGTCCCCAAAAGGACAAGGCTTTTGCAGGATTGCAATTTTTTTTCAATCTATTAGAGCCAAATTTAAATATATAATATAAAAAATCCTTGGCAGGGACATAACGCAATTTTTTTATTGTATATCGAAATTCAAAGCTCGCATTCCAACGCTTCATAGCGCTAGGTACAACATCTCTTCCGTCTCGATTTATAACGATAAACTTTGCCTCTGGGAAAATAGCGTGAACAAATTCTAATCGCAAGGCATTGGCACATGTCTTCTCTACAACGTATTTTGCTTTAGTTTGTTTATGAAGCTGGATAAAGCGTTTTCTAATGTAATCCTTGATTTTTGGAGTTAATAGTTCAGTTGTAAATTCATCATTCAACTCATTTTTGTTGCCATAGCGCCAAATTGGGTTGATCTCATCACAGTCCCAAGTGGCAAAATCTGGAATATTAGTTATAATATCTCTGAGCATATTTGTACCAGACCTTCCGGCTCCAATTATAATTAAGGGAACAAAATTTAATTCTTGCATAGTTCTATTAGTCCGGATTCAATTTTATCTACACTAGAAGCTATTGATAGATTATTCTTATAATATTGGGCCGCTCGTCTGCCCATATCGGCAATTTCGGCATTAGACAAAGTAAGTATTTTATGAATTTTTTCAATCAAATCAGTCTCATTATCAGGCTCAAAAGTAAATCCTGCTTCAGCATCGTTCAATATGTCTGCGGCATCACCCTTGAGCCCCATTAATATAGGTTTTCCAGATTTTAGATATGCCAATATTTTAGAAGGTATGGTGATTTCAAACAATTTATCCTTTTTTAAGTGTACCAGTAAAAAATCTGCTTCATTAAGATATTTTGATACCTCTTGAGATTGCACTCTCGGTATAAAAGTTACATTCATTAATTGCTTTTCTTGACTAAAATTTGTCAAATTATCTTCATCTGCGCCTCCTCCTAAAAATATAAAATGAATTTTGTTAATACCTTCATTTTGCATTTTCTGAGCTGCTTTGAGAACTGTGGTCAATGACTGTACTATACCAAGATTACCAGCATATAGGATATTGATCTTGTCCTTTTTAAAATATTTGTCTTTAATTGAATTATCTAATTTTAGTTCTGAAATAACATCTCTACTCCAATTTGATACTATTTGCAATTTACTCTCTGAAACTCCCTTCTCAATTAATCGTTTTTTAAAACCTGGAGTAGCTACTGTTATGAAGTTAGCATTTTTGTAGTTCCAGTTGCACCACCAGTTAATTAACTTTAATGCTCTTTTACTGCTCATCATCCCCGAAGCACCTACCGTTTCTGGCCAAAGATCGTTTATGTCATATAAAAAAGGAATCTTTCTTAACTTCTTATACACAATGGCAGGAATAGCTACGGGAATTGCACCTTGATAAACAAACATTGCATCGGGACGCTTGACTAAAAATAAACCAATGCAAGTAGCTGATAATGCGTAAGAAAAATAGTGTAAAAATCGCTTTAGCCCTGATGAACTATGATCTGGATATATAGGTACTCTAATTAAACTAACACCATCTATCTCTTCCCTTTTATATAGTTTTTGACTATATCCATCATATATCCTCCCTAGTGGATATGATGGAAAACCTGTTAAAACTTCTACTTGATGTCCCCTAGCGACCAGTTCCTTTGCGAAATCCAGACTTTTTGCCGTGGGTTCAGGGTTAAACAATTGCTTGATTATTAGAATTTTCATTCTTTTTAACTAATAAGAGGTAGCCTTCTAGTTTTCAGACCAAACAACTCGTTTTACATAATCCGTATATGACAAAATAATACGCACAATTTTTTCACTAACATTGGGCATTGAATAATCATATACTTCTCTAAAATTACGTTCTGGATTCCTAGTTTGAACAGATAAAGCAGTCAATCCTTGTAGAATCCTTTCTGGTGATAGTCCAACCATCATAACAGACGCTTCTTCCATTGCTTCTGGCCTTTCATGAGCATCACGTATATTTAAAGCAGGGAAATTTAATATTGAAGATTCTTCAGAAATAGTTCCTGAGTCAGATAACACCGAAAAAGCATTCATTTGCAAGGCATTATAGTCGGTAAAACCAAGTGGTTTTAGGAATTGAATATTTTTGTGAACAACTACTTTTTTACTTTCCAGCATGTTTCTAGTGCGCGGATGCGTAGATACAATTATAGGGTAGTCATATTTTTGCGCAATCTGATTTAAGGCGTCGAGTAAGCCATTAAAATTTTTTGGATTGTTTATGTTTTCTTCGCGATGTGAAGAAACTACAAAATATTTGTGTTTTTCTAAACTAAGCCGTTCAAGTACATCTGCCTCAACAATTTTTTGTCTAAATTTTTGAAGTACCTCATACATTGGGCTGCCAGTTTTTATCACGCGATCAGGAGGTAGGCCTTCTCGCAATAAATATTCT
The DNA here is from genome assembly GCA_964504555.1 of uncultured Flavobacteriaceae bacterium. Lineage (GTDB taxonomy): Bacteria > Bacteroidota > Bacteroidia > Flavobacteriales > Flavobacteriaceae > Dokdonia. Next base: position 5,321 of record CAZDFA010000075.1, read on the forward strand.
CTAGCTATAGAACTATAGGTCAAATTAATATCTGCCACATGGTCTACAATCTTACGATTTGTTTCTTCTGGCACACGTTGATCAAAACATCGATTACCAGCTTCCATATGAAATACTGGAATTTTACGTTTTTTAGCCGGTATGGCACATAGGCAAGAATTAGTATCTCCCAAAACCAAAAAGGCATCTGGGTTTACTTTTTCTAAAATTGGGTCTACTCCAATTAGGATATTGCCTATAGTTTCTGTCGCGTTTTTACCTGCGGCTTCCAAGAAGTAATCAGGTTTGCGCAATCCTAAATCTTCAAAGAATATTTCGTTTAGCTCGTAGTCATAGTTTTGTCCAGTATGTACTAAAATATGCTCGATGGCCTCATTTTTATCTAAAGCGATGAGCGTACATGACAACCTAATTATTTCAGGTCTTGTGCCTACTACCGTTACTACTTTCAATTTCTTCATTTGGTGCTTTTAAACTTCAACAAAATATGTGTCTGCATCTTCAGGATCATAAGGTTCATTGATCCAGAAAAGTGTTATCAAATTAGTGTCCCCAATATTGGTGATGTTGTGGGTATACCAAATGGGCATATCTACATACGCTGGTACCGATCCATCTAAAATAAATTCAAAAACCTCTTCAGTATTAATTTTTCTCAACCTTATAGTGGCTTTGCCACTTATTACCGCAAATCGCTCTATTTTTCTGGTGTGATAGTGATTGCCTCTTGTTATTCCTGGTAGCGTTGTTGAAAACGAAGATTGTCCCGAAACACCTGATCTCATAATTTCTACAAACGCCCCCCTATTATCCTCATGTTTTATAAACTTTCTAGGAAAATAGTCTTTAGGTATGAAGCTACAAAATGTATTAAATAGATTTAACTCAAAGGAATTTAAAGGCACAGCTGGTACTATTCCGTTTTTAAAATAAAGATTTTTATATTCCTTCAATAATTCTAGAATTTCAGAAACCTTTTTGCACGAAGTATGTTGTACAGCTTGTGTTAATGATTCTTTATCGGGAGCAGTAATATGTTTATAAAACTCTTCAGAGAGTTCATTGACATAAATCAAATCTACCAAACTATCATTAATAATAGTGGGCTCTTCATTATGCATAAGCTTATGGCAAAAAGTGGCTATAAATGAATTGTAATTGGGTTTTCCAAAAGGACCAAACACATTAGGGATTAACAACGATATAACTTGACCTCCGCTAGTTTTGGCCCACTCTTGCAACAACAATCGGCCTTCTCTTTTGGATTTACCATATAGATTATCTCTTTCTTCTTGTGTAGAAGAAGCAAAAATTATTTTCGGAGTTACCTGTAAGCTATTACACGCTTGTATTAACTTATTTACCAATCCTATATTGGTGTCATAGATCACTTGTTGGTCCTTATGACGATTCATCGCCGCAATATGAACAATTACATCACATTGTTGTACAAAGGTTTTCAGTTTAGTTATGTCTTCGAAAAAATTGCGCTCAAAATCTACTCGAGTAACACAATCTGTTTTTATGCCCAAAAAATTGTACAAATGACTGCCCATAAAGCCAGACTGTCCAGTAATTCCAACTTTTAATTCCATACTGTCCATTTGCTTTTATCAAATCTGTATTGATCATTTGGATTGGCTCCAAACTCATAATCGGAAAAGATCATCAATTTAGAATTATTTTCTAAAGCCCTAAACCCGTTGGCATATCCTTTAGGGATACATAATACATTCCCATTTTCGCTTTCAAGTCTATAATTCAAAACTTCCAGATTATCTGAAGGATCGCTAAAATTGTCAATGGCTACTAGTTTTATTTCAAAAGCTCCTTGAGCACAGACAAACCATCTCCTTTCAATATCATGTGCTTGCCATGCACGGACGGCATCTGTAGAGAAATGTTCGGTAAAATACATCCTTTTGATTGGTGTTAAATCAAATTGATTATTAAAAGTGACTTGCCCTCTATGGTCTTTATAATTGCCACCTTGAATAATTTGTGGAGCATTCATAGATTATCCAATTTCCTTTTGTATACAATCCAATTTAAGTAGTAGTTTTTTCATGCCCGCCACATCCAATCGTTTCGTGTTATGAGAATGATAGTCCTCTACAGTGTTCATATCTACCTCTCCTTCTGAAAAGTAATTGGCATAGTTTAAATCCCTATTATCCGCAGGGATTCTGTAATAATCTCCCATATCCTCTGCTTTAACCATTTCTTCTCTTGTAAGCAGTGATTCATACAATTTTTCACCATGTCTCGTCCCAATAACAGTGGTTTTACTTTTGCTTTGATATAACTGCAAAAGAGCTTGAGCCAAAGTTTCAATTGTTGCCGCAGGAGCTTTTTGCACAAACATATCTCCTGGATTTGCATGTTCAAAAGCAAATAAGACAAGATCTACCGCATCTTCTAAGGTCATCATAAATCGTGTCATATTAGGATCTGTGATGGTTAGGTCTTTTCCTGATTTTATTAATCCAATAAACAAAGGAATTACAGAGCCTCGTGAAGCCATTACATTGCCATAGCGAGTACCACAGATAATTGTATTTGCAGCATTCCTAGATTTTGCGACTAACACTTTTTCCATCATAGCTTTAGAAATACCCATCGCATTTATGGGATAAACAGCTTTGTCTGTACTAAGCACCACCACATTTTTTACATTATTGCGTATGGCCGCTTCTATGACGTTTTCTGTGCCCAGCACATTTGTTTTTACCGCCTCAACAGGAAAAAACTCACAAGAAGGTACTTGTTTTAGGGCTGCCGCATGAAAAATGTAATCCACTCCCCTAACTGCCGTTTCTACAGAAAGAGAATCTCTTACATCACCTATGTAAAATTTGATTTTAGGGCTGGAAAGCTCCCTTCTAAGATCATCCTGCTTTTTTTCATCCCTAGAAAAAATTCTTATTTCAGAAAAATGATTAGTATTTAAAAATCGCTTCAATACAGCTTTACCGAAAGAGCCTGTGCCACCAGTTATTAATAATTTATTATTGTTTAGCATTGTCATACTTTTCTAATGTATCAAAAAGGAATTGAAACGTATTGTTGGCACATAATTCCCAATTGTATGTCTGAGATTTTTTAAACGAGAGTTCTGCTGATTGTTTTAAATGATCTGATGTAATAAACTTCTTTAAACCTTGGTATGTGCTGTTTACCGAAGTTGGGTCAAAATAAAACTCATGATCATCGCCCAAAAACTCTGGCATTGGTTGGTTACTCGAACATAAAATTGGCAAACCCGATGACATTGCTTCAACTAATATATTGGGCATATTTTCACAACTTGATGCAAATATAAAGGCATTTGATTTAAGGTAAAAACTGTGTATTTCTTCAAACTCTACTTTACCATGAAAGGTTACAAATGAGCTATAAAGTGCATCTGAATTAAACTCATTGTCAAACATGGCTTTATAATCCTTATGATAGCCACCGACTAAATTGAGTTTAAACTTAAAGCCTTCTTTATATAGTAAAAGCGCAGCTTTTAGCAAGATTATTTGATGCTTATAAAAGGTAAGATTGGAAATATAAAGAATATCAAGAGGAGGTCCTTGTTGGCTTTTGGGTCTGCTTACAAAACGGCTGTTTATCCCATGAAATATAATCTTGAATTTCCTTGAGACATCATTTCTTAGCCTTTTTAAGATGGTGTTTTTAGCATAATGAGAAATGAAAATTATCCCAGATGCTCTATTAAAAGATCGCTTCTGAATAAAATTAAGTAGTTTGAATTTAAAATTTAATGCTGAAAAAATACCAAACCTCTTTCGCTCCTCTTTATCCCAAATAAGCATGTTGTGACTCATAACAACAAAAGGTCTAAAATTGCCAATATATGTTCCTGGCGGATTGAATAAAATGGTATTTTTCTGTTGCTTTAGATAATTTCTAAAAAAAAGAAAACGCCATTTTAGAATCTGGAGCAGTCCTTTGTTTAAATCAGGATGATTTAGTTTTTTGAGCCACTTTCTATCAACTATCTTATCCAGTGTAGATGTATTGCTAAAAATCTCAACCCTTTCAAAAAGGACTAATTCATCTTTTAAAGAGTTTAAGACTTCTACAATATGTGTAACACCTCCTCCATTTCTAAGGTTAGAGGCATCAATGATTAGTTTCATAAGTGGTAAAAGTTTTATTTAAAATCTTTTAACCAATCTCTATTATCTTCATAACCCAGTTTTATGAGCATGTCTCCATAATATTTATCAAAAAGATTCACCGACTCTTTATTAAAATAATTTTTCCAATCTCCAGCAATACCTTTTCTCAAGAAGCTTTTTTTATTTTCTTCTCCCGGATTTCTCTTTGTTTGGTTTTTAAATGAAAATTTATCCACGGCATTATGAATCACAGTTTCTTCTACTTCATAATCTAAGAATGAAAGTACTTTTTCTAACTGAGCAGATGTATTGGCAAGCATGTCTTCATATTTTACAATAAAAACATCATTTTTATCAAGATAAGATTCAACAAACTCTGCCCAAGTGAATCCATTTAGCTTTTTTGAATAGTCATTGTGCAGATAGTGCAAAAACTTTGGTAGGTTACTGGAAATATTTTCAGGGTCATTAAATCCGAGCAATTTTCTTCTCTTCATTATGCGACTACTTTTAATACTATCATTTAAAGAGTTTACATTACCGAGTATCATATGATGATAGTACGAAACAATAATATCTCTGCCATCCCTTACAATACATACTGGTTTATTGAATTTTTTTGAATATAAATAATGACCATGAATTATTGATTTCTCAAATTTAGGCAGTTTGTCACGTCTTGTGTCAAGGCCAGTACTTTCTGCTAGTATTTGAGTCATCCAAGAACCTCCTGATTTAGGAAACTCTGCGACATGAATAAGTTGTAATTTTTTTGAAAAAATATGCCATAACAAATACCTGCTAAGACTATTCCATTTGTTGCGCAAATATTTCATTTAATTAAGGCTATTTGAAATTTTTAAGTTTGATCTTTTAAAAACTAAATATTGATACACTTTTTTTACTACAAAATATCCCATTAGAGCTCTTAGCATATACATTTCTCCATACCACATCAAATGCATTGAAGAAAGAATAACACAGCCATATAAAAACAGCGTCTCGGGTTTATATAAGTTTATCCTACTTTCAAGTTTAAAAAAGAAGTAACCATAGAGTACAAATATTAAATACACTCCAATAAATCCAAAATTCTTAAAAGCAACAACTGAAGGATGCATGCCACCAACTGTAAAACCTCTATACCATTCTCCCGGAGCATTGGCATCAATATCAAGTGGTCTTGTATAATCCAATGCACTGGCTATAAAACTGGGAGGCAAGGATAAGAAGTAATCCAAATAAGTTTTTCCAAAAAAATAATTTATCGTTTCCAGGGTATATTCTTTTGCAGCTCCTATGCTTGCATAATAGCCGCCCATCCAAGAAGAACTTTTATAAAAATAAAATAGGGAGTTTGATATCAAATCTCCAGAAATACCATTTTTAGCAAAACTATTTCGGATAATACCTACAAGAAAAAACAGTATAAATATAACAGCCAGCAATAATTTTGCTTTTTTTCTAAAACTGAGGTATAATCTTCTTGATTGACTATTGGTTTGTGTGCCTTTAAGGTAGAAATAGGGCACTGCAAAAAAAGCAAAAACTAAACCTGCGATATTCCTATTTCCTTTTAATAAATTGGCGAAAACAGCTACATAAAGAATTAATCCTATAATAATTGTTAATTTCCTCTTTCTTATGATACGGCTTCCTGTGTACAAACCATCTACAAGAAGCATTAATAAAATGGTATAAAAAAAATAATAAACTCCTGTAAACTGAAGACTTTGTTTGCCTTGGTGTAGATCTCCGTACGTACTATTTATGATGGTACCTGTTTTTCTAGATAAAATAAAGTAAACAAGAAAAATAACACCACAAATAATGGCAAATGCATTAATATCAATGGTATTTTCTTTTGCTAGGTATAACTTTTCTTTGTCAAAAGTTTTTTCCTGTTTCTTAAAAAAAACTGTTGCCAATAATATTCCATTAAGACACAATAAGCCATTTAATAGTATAAAGCTATTAATTTCATTCTTATCCACTAATACGCTAACTGTAAGTCTGTTAAGATTAACTTCTCCTAGAAATAATTTTTCTCCAGTAACTAAAAATGGCATAAATACAATAGCACCCAGAAAAATAGGGGCAAAATTGAAATAGGAAACTTTTGATTTATACAATAAGAAAAACTGAATAAAAGCAAGAAGAAAAAAATAATTAAAACCTGAATATGTAGGATTAATCATATACGTCACAACAATAAGTATTGAAGACGTAATAGAAAAAAGCATATTCAGTGTACGTATCTGCACTATTTAGAAAATTAATCTATAATCAAGTAATAAATTTAACCGTATTTCTTTAACCACAAAGAATATAAATCACGTTCTAAGAGTTTAGATAATTGATATATATCTTCTTTAAAAAAATTATATAGTTCATTTGATTCTTCTCCATTATACTTCAGTTCATCATATCCAATAATTCTTTTTACCACTTTTTGGTGCAACTTTCTTCTCATATTGACTGGTACCAAAAGGCTAAGTCTTTTTATAAAATTTGATAATACCAATGCCTTATGGAGTAGTTTATTTTTAGGGATCCCTGTTTTATTTGGAGTTTCCGAAAAATTAATATCATAATTGGTGTCAAGACCTAAAAAGGTTAAAAGCTCATCAAATATTTTTTTGGAATTAGTTTTAAAATCTTCAATAACAATGACTTTGACTTGGCTAAAATTATCAAAATACGCTTTTACCTGATTGTAATATAGGCCGCAGTTTTTATAGTACCATATAAACTCATAACTATCTTTTATTCTTTGATTCTCAGCATCTAAAGCTTCTTTAAAAGAAAGTTGCTCCCTTTGATCCCTAACTTGCATGGCATAAGCCGAAAAAGCTCTTGTAATGGGATTCCTGAGGCTAATAATGATTTTTACATCCCCAAGCTTATCTTTAATAATTGGTATAACTTTCTTATAATGATATAGATTATCAACGCTTCCATCTATGGAAATTACATCTGGATCTGTAGAATATAATTGTTTATACTCATTTTCATCTTTTACACAACGATCTATTGTTTTTTGATCTGAAGGACCATTTAAT
>CAZDFA010000076.1:0-12447 GCA_964504555.1 uncultured Flavobacteriaceae bacterium
ATTTTAAGCGATGAAGCCGATCCTATTTTTATTGCCGATGGCACCCTCTTATTAGCAAACAGTCCTCAATTACGAATGGCTACCGCTACCTTTAACTTCACAGCATTGGATTTTACTGGACAAGACGAACGTAATTTTGAAATTACCGAAGGTAGTTTTAGTATAGTATACTAGTTTTTTTCAAGCTGCTTAAATAATCTATACCCCAAATACCCAATACCCAAACCTACAAGACCTCCAACTGCTATATCACCTGGATAATGCACACCAACAAAAAGTCGGCTTAAACCAAAAAGCAATGGCCAAATATAAAATATAGACACCCAGTTATATTGTTTTTTTAATAGTAGCACCACAAATACCGTTACCGCCATAGAAACTGCCGCGTGCCCTGAAAAAAAGCTATAATCTATAGGAGTTTGCAAAATTCGAAGCTGTTCGTTTAGCAGGTCGACATTATTGGGTCTAATACGTTCTGCTGTAGCTTTAGCCCACTCAGTAGCGCCAATGCTAGCAACTAAAACGATTAATGTACCCAGTATTGAAAAAATAGCTTTCCTGATAGGAAATGTCTTCAAGAACAAAAAGAAGAACAGCACGTATAAGGGTAGCCAATGTTCTATTTTGGTTATGAACACCCAAAACGGATCAAAGCCTGAGTTTCCAAGATTATTTAGAAAAATAAGAAACTGTGTATCCCATTCTTGAAGCTGCTCCCACATGAACTAGAACTGACGTTTTATAGGTCCGGTGATATCGTTAATTTCTTCCTTGGCCTTGTGGATTTCCTTTTTGATATCTTTAGTCACATCTAAATCTATACCTTGTTTTTCGGCACTTTTGGTAATCTCGGACTTAATATCATTTGTAGCGTCTTTCAATTGACGCATTCCTTTCCCTAAACCTCTGGCAATTTCAGGGACTTTATCTGCACCAAAGACCATGATCACTATAAAAATGACAAATGCGATCTCTCCGCCACTAATAAATAAAGGTAAAATGGACATAGTACAAAGATAGTTATAACAATTACAAAAAAAAGACCAACAAGAATTTGCTGGTCTTTAAATTATGCTTGATAAAGGTCCTTCTAGCGTCCCTTAACTTTATCCTTAAAGTTTTCGAACTTACCTATTTTTTTACGCCTGGGCCAAGCGTTATTTTCTGTATCAATATCGGCAGTTTCAAGATCTGGATCTACGGTAATCTTAACAATCTCCTTCTCTGAGGCAATTGCTTTGGTAACTTCAATATCATTCTTACGCCATACTTGCGGTGGATAGGTCACTTTCTTAGTACTTCCGTCTGCATACTCATATTCTACAATAAGTGGCATTGGAATACCTCCCGGTTTTTCAAAAACTACTTGATATAGATAGTTAGGTGCTTTTATATTAGCACGCTCTTCAGGTGTAAAATTATCTAATAAGTACTCTTTAAGGGTTGGCACATTTTCTAATATGGATTTCCCTTTAATAGAAGGATCAAAATCTGGATCGCTCTCTTCTATAACATAAACTCCATTAAAGTTTTCTGGACTCTGTCCAGAACGAGCTAAACGCTCTCTTCCTGCTTGTGTCGGTTTATCGGTTACAAAATATGATTTAACTTCTTTTACTCCTATATCTACGTAGTCTGTAGAGTAAAACCATCCTCTCCAGTACCAATCTAGATCTACTGCTGAAGCATCTTCCATAGTACGGAAAAAATCTTCTGGAGTTGGGTGCTTAAACATCCAACGTTGTGCATAGGTTTTAAATGCATGGTCAAATAACTCAGGCCCCATCACGGTCTCTCTTAAAATATTAAGCGCTGTTGCAGGTTTTCCATACGCATTATTCCCTAAATTATAAACGTTCTCTGGATTTGACATTATAGGTGAAATAAACTCCTGATTGCCCTTCATATAATTGACAATCTTAGAAGGCTCACCACGTCTTGAAGGATATTTAGAATTTGCACCTAAGGCTTCAGGATGTGTTTGCCCAAAATCCTGCTCGGCTAGGTATTGCATAAAAGTATCTAGACCTTCATCCATCCAACCCCATTGGCGCTCATCACTATTTACAATCATCGGGAAATAGTTATGGCCAATTTCATGGATGATTACACTTATCATTCCGTATTTGATACGATCACTATACGATCCATCTGCATTAGGACGACCATAGTTCCAGCAAATCATTGGGTACTCCATACCCTGTCTTTTGGCGTGTACTGAAATAGCTTTAGGATAGGGGTAATCAAAGGTGTAATTTGAATAAGTCTTTAGCGTTTGTACTACTGCTTTAGTAGAGTATTCTTCCCATAACGGATTTCCTTCTGGTGGATATATAGAAATGGCCATTACATCACGCTGCGGAAATTTTACCGCCTGTGCATCCATGATAAATCGTCTGGATGATGTAAAAGCAAAATCTCTTACATTTTGAGCTCTTAGTTTCCAAGTTTTTTTCTTTGTACTATTTCCTTGAGCAAGCTCTTCTGCTTCGGCTTGGGTACGGATTATAACTGGTTTGTCAAATGACTTTTTAGCACGTTCCCAACGCTTAAATTCATCTTTACTGTAAACGTCTTTTAGGTTTACTATATCTCCCGTACCATCTAGCAGGTGATCTGCAGGCACTGTAATATCTACTTCGTAGTCTCCGAAAGGTAAAGCAAACTCACCATTACCCCAAAACTGATAATTTTGCCAGCCTTCTACTTCGTTATATACGGCCATTCTTGGAAAGAATTGCGCAATAACATACCCTCTATTACCATCATCAAAAGTTTCATAACCTGAACGAGCACGATCTACAGTATGCTCTGGAATCAAATAATCCCACTTGATAGAAAACTCGAAAGACTCACCTGACTTTAGTGGCTGCGGTAGGTCTACGCGCATCATAGTAAAGTTAGTCGTATGCTTTAAGGGTTTGCCATTTTGAGTCACTTCTTTAATCTTAAAACCTCCATCAAATGGTGCTCCTAAGTATTGTCTTGCAAAAGCTTCCGTTCGACTAACTCGTGCAATATCACTTCCATTTTTCTCCTTGGCGGGAGAATCTGCAGCTCTCACATTTTGATCTAACTGCACCCAGAGATATGGTAGGTCATCTGGAGAATTATTTTTATAAGTAATAGTTTCGTAACCGTAGATACGTGTAGTAGCATCATCTAGTTCGATATTCATTTTGTAGTCGGCATTGTTCTGGTAATATTTATGACCAGGTGCACCAGACGCTGTTCTGTATGAGTTTGGTGTAGCAAATTCTTGATACAGCTGTCTAAATTTATTGGTGTTTTCATGTCCTGCTGGACGTTCACCAGACTGGTCAATTTGAGCAAAAATAGCGGTGCCTAATAAACCTAAGCAAACGCCTACTATGTACTTAAAACGCATCATATTTCTTAGAAAATTTTTTAGTGATGCTAAAAATAGCTAAAGTTGGCTACTAAACAAGCTATTGCGGGAAGTTTAACACCGCATTAGCATTACCATCTACAAGTAGAAAACTCTTTTGTTTTCCGTTTACTTTGGTATGCACCATATTTTTTTGCTCTGGAAATAAATCCATAAGAAGTTTATTTTCTATTTCTAAACTTTCTATGCTGCTTATATTTTGATATTCTAGGTAACAAATCACATAATCATCTTCATATTCCTTACCTATAAACTCAAAAATCAGCGACTCACCATTTACCTTTACTTTAAGTTTTCGCTGGAGGTATTTCGTGATGTAACCATTTAAGACATTCTGATCTTGAGTTTCATCTACTACTATTGTATCGTCATAACGCTCTTTGAGCACCGCTTCCAAATCGTCATAAAACAATCTGGTAATAAGTTGCAGTGATTGCGTTTCTTCATTGTATTCCACATCAGAAACGCTCAAATAAAATTTATGCGTAAATGCCGTACTTACTATAAATATGATAAGCAACTTTAATTTCATGAACTCTCTACTTAATTCTTGAACTTTTCTATTTCCGCGTAAGCAAAAAACCTATTCACTAACACAACTCTCATACCATTTTATTGACCTTCTTTCTTTTTAAGCTCTAAATAAGTGTCTGACTGCTGCATCATATACTCTAATAGTCCCAAAGCATCTTCATTGTTTACAAATTCTTCGGCCGCTTCTTGCTCAAAGATATAATAAACAAAATCTTCTATTAAGGGTTTGGGGACATTAAGTTGTTGGGTATAAATACTATCTGAAAAAGTAGCTCGCGCCTCTCGTACTTTACGGGCAAAGTTGGAGACTTTTACATTGCGCTTTAAGATTTTGAGTCTGCCAGAAATCGCATTTAAAATTAAATTTATAGGAATCCCTGTACTACTGGAAGTCGCTTCATACAAGCGTCGTTCTTCAATAGTCCTTGGTTTGGCAGTGTTTCCTGGGAGACCGATTGCTTGTGGCGTCAAAACGGGATTAACTTTAGTATTGACCGCATCTGTATTCAAGTTCCCTGACAAATCAATATTGCTGATTTTCACCTCTCCTAGTTCAGTAACTTTTGGAGCTAAATATAAGGAAATACGTTTTCTATTAAAGATAGTTTGATTGACCACAAATTGCCTGGGTTCATACTGTATGGCACTTATATTTATAGTATCATTAAGGCGTGCGCTAATAGTAAACTCGCCCTTATTATTGGTTATTGATCCTGTTTTTAGCGAAATGTTTACCACGCTAAGTGCTGCTCTATCAATAGTATCGTTAAGGACTTTACCTCTCAGCTCTATTTCCTCTTGCCCTATCAGACCTTGTATAAAAAGACCTGCCACCACAAGGGTTAATACAAATTTCATTAATTGTCTTTGATTGTTAGTTATCCTTGGTTGCTATTTCGATTAGTTTTTTACGAAGTGCTATATAGGTCATTGCGCGTCTTTGAAAATGCCCAAATAGCTGTAGTTTATTTTGTTGCTTTAATGCTTCTATCTCATCACCTTCTTCGATCATCCAGAATACAAAATCTTGAATAAGTGGTTTACCTACCTTAAAATCCTGCACATATATAGAGTCTGGAAATGACTGGCGGAGGCTCATTATATTTTTTTCAAATCTTGAAATTTCAGCAATCTGTTTGAGTTTCTTATTTTTTCCTGAAAAGGCGTTTACTATCCGATCTACCGAAATACCAACTAAAGTCACCGCATGAATGTTGGTATTATATTTTCTTCCTCCAACCGCAGCATTATATTTACGTTCTTCTGCAGTAAGATTGCTTCTCTTTACATCGCCAAAACCCAATTGATCTAAAGTGAGATTTGCAAATCGAGTACCATTTGCATCAAGTGTTAAGTCTCCATACAACTCTAGGTTATTAATCTTAATCTCCCCTAAATTATTCACTTTGGGAGTAAGTGAAAATGATACTTTTTTACGTTCATAAAGAATAGAATTTACAATAAATCGTAACTCATCATACTGCAATGAACTTATGCTTATGGTATCGTGAAGGTTTGCTTTTATACGAAAGCGTCCTTGGTCATCTGTAATTGTTCCACGACTTCGCGTAACATTGTAAACGTTCAGAAACTCCTTGCCTAAACTATCTGCCATTACCTGTCCCTCCAATTCTATTGGCTCTTGGCTGTAATTTACCTGCAAGCCAAGGATTATAAAAAAAATAAGTAGCCCGTTTTTTCTCATCTACCCTTTAGTTGTTTATAGACATTACGCTGTTCATACAAAAAGTCAATTAAAGCCAATTTATTTCCCTTTTTAAGAAGACCTTTATCAAGTCCATTATCTTCTGCATAAAAAATAAAGGCATTAATATCATCCTGGGCAAGACCCAAATCTTCATTAAAAAACCCTTCTCCCAATTGCTCGCGTAGCACCACTTCTATAGTTTGCTTCGGCACTTTTTTAGTTCGTTTTTTGGTCTTATTAGGTTTATCTCCGCGTATACTTCTAGCTATCAAATCATAAATAGCCACAAAGTTTATCCCATTTTGAAAGTTAAATCTGTTATTTGCAATATTGGTTACAGGCGAGAGTTCGTCTTTTTTAATTTCATTTTCTCGCTCAAGCTGTGCAATAGTCTGATTAGGCAAACGTATACCTGAAATAATTCTAGTGTTTTGCGCATCAATACCTACATTGCCACTAAGATCATAAGGACGCACAAATACATCTTTCAATTGTCTAATTTCTTGTGTAAGTTCTAATCTAAAACTCTTGTCATTCAGAATTTTTTTATCAATAATTACGATGACATCATTGTATTGTAGTGCACTAAAAACTACTAGGTCATTTTCCTTAACTTCAATGGTAAATTTCCCTTCTTCATTGGTAATCGTACCTTTATTACTACTATTGTTATAAACAGCAATACCCTCTTTATTCTCACCTTCTATTACGAGAATTTGACCTTCAATTTCAATTCTACCTCCATCTTGGGACCATACATTAAATCCCATCAAGAGCACTATAAGTATGAATAATTTCTTCATAATAGTTATTTTAGATCGCCCATTCAGGATACAAACACGAGTAGTTAGTTTTAATGATGCACTAAGGTAGCTCGATGTAACCTTATTAAAAACTTAAAACGCGATTAAACTTTTGTTAAAATGACATTTCATTATCAAATTAACAAGAAAATGAATATCACAGTAGTTAAGTCGAATAACTTATAAATATCTTTACTCACAACACATAATAAAATTAAAACTGTGTCAAAAAAACTTTTACTCGCCAGTACATCTACCCTATATGGGGAAACTTTCTTGGAGTATCTCTTACCAGCTCTAAAAACCCATTTTAAGGGCGTTACTCAACTACTTTTTATCCCCTATGCTAGACCAGGAGGCATAACCCACAAGGCCTATACCGAATTAGTTTCTAGCGCTTTCTCTAAAACAAATATCGCTGTACAAGCACTTCATGAGTTTGATGATCCTGTTCAAACCGTAACTGAAGCTCAGGCTATTTATACTGGTGGTGGCAATACTTTTGTGTTACTCAACCAATTGTATAAAAACAAACTTATTGAACCTTTAAAGGAATCACTTCAAAAGGGCACTCCTTATTTAGGCACCAGTGCTGGCAGTAATATTTGTGGTGTTTCCATACAAACAACTAATGATATGCCTATACAATACCCTCCAACTTTTGAAGCTTTAGGTATGGTCCCATTCAATATCAATCCGCATTATTTAGACCTCAATCGTAATAGCACCCATATGGGCGAAAGTCGAGCCACTAGGATTGTAGAGTACCATCAATACAATGCTACCCCAGTTATTGGTCTGCGCGAAGGCAGTTGGATATCGGTTAATGAAGATCAAATTGTTCTTAAAGGGAACCATACTGCTCGTATTTTTCAATTCGACCAAGAGGCTTATGAGATAGAGACCGAAAGAAATTTACCATTTTAATTAAATACTAAAGGAGTTTTTTCTAGAAATTGCTCGTCTCTATTTGCAACAATTTAGTCAAGAAGATGGAGTTGATTCTTTTAATCTCAACAATAATCCTGAAGTATTGCAATATACAGGCGATGTCCCATTTACTTTTGTTGCAAAAGCCAATGCTTTTTTGAGCAACTATGATCCATACTACAAAACAGGTATGGGATCTTATGCTGTCATTTATAAAACAAATAATGAGTTTTTGGGATGGTGTGGTTTAAAACTATATCCTAAAAGTCTAGTTGTTGATCTAGGTTTTCGATTTTACAAAAACCAATGAAATAAAGGCTGAGTCACCGAAAGTAAAAAACCTGTCTAAATGATGGGGAATGATCAATTTTGTATTAACTGAAGAAATTTATAACGCCACAATTCAAATTGCTCAACTTTCTGCTAATAAGTCTGATAGTAGCATTTATAAAGATCTTATGGCCGAAATGATTGAAAAAACTGATATCTTTAAAAATAAAAATATCCAAGAAATACGAGAAATGTTAAGCTTATAAAGACACTATATAGCATAAGTACTATAATAGCACTACTAATTTGCTCCTTATTAATTTCTTGGTTTCTGGGATTCGTCTTTTCTAAACTAATGGGAGTTGGAGATTCTAGTTTTCTTTCCTATAGTTCCTCTGCTATATTTTGTCTTCTTTTTATTGGTTTATTCTTCGCTAATAAATTCAAATACAATTTCATCAAAACTCTTTTACTTACCCTAATAGGTTTTGTGGATTTGGAATGACTTATGCTATTAGTATTACTTTTTGTGATGATACGTTTAATCAATTTAATTATAGGTTTCCAAGTTTATTATTGTTGCTAATAGCCTTTTATCTGGTTATCCAGTTTATACTACCCAAATTCAATATCAGAAACTTAATTATAGTAGGTACTGCTTGTTTTTTATATGCACTAGATGAAGTTTATTTTCTCTTTGGTTCTAATTTGTTTCTTTGGTTTTATGAAAGCTTTATTTAAGCTAGATTATCGTACCTTGTTGGTATGAATCGTAGAGCATTTAATCAACTACTAAGTACCGGAGTCGCAGCAAGTCTAGCCTTCCCATTATTAAGCAGTTGGTCTTATAAATCACACGACCTTCCTTTTATCGCGCAATTACTCGGTAAAGGGAAGCCTGACCTAGTGCAAGGTACAGACTATACCTTAAGAGCAAAAGCAGCAACCGTTTTTGAACAATTAAAAAAAGCTGCGTTGAAAGATGGTATTTCCATAAAAGTAGTATCTAGTTACAGAGATTATGATCATCAAAAACGCATTTGGGAACGGAAGTACAAACGCTTCCGCGCAAGCGGACTTTCTTCGCAACAAACAATAAAAAAAATTATTGAATACTCTACCATTCCTGGTACATCTAGACATCATTGGGGAACAGATTTGGATATTATAGATGGAAATGCGCAGACTAAGGGTGACGTATTAGTACCTTCTAAATTTCACGGTAATGGTCCTTTTTGTAAGCTCAAAGATTGGATGGATGAACATGCTAGTTCTTACGGCTTTTATCTCGTTTATACAGACAATGCACATCGCAAAGGATTTTATTATGAGCCTTGGCATTATAGCTATGCCCCACTTTCTATTGGGTATCTTAAAACCTATAAACAGATTGATATCGCAGCTGTTTTAAAGCAAGATAAGGTTTCTGGAAGTGAAGCCTTAACAACGGAATTTATAAGCTCTTATATTAATGAAAATGTTTTGGATATTAACCCAGAGTTACTGCCCTAAAGTGCTTGTATTTTCTTCTTTTCAGCAAGAGCTTCTTTAAAATCTGGGCGATCTTCTAGCGCCCTGATAATCCAAGTTTGTGCTTTTTCCTTATTCCCTTTATGCCTGTAGATTTGCGCCAAACGCATATATGCCCAATCTTTAGGAACTCCATCTGCAGCAGTATGGTGGCTAATATAGCGATTGAGGCAGGCAATACCTGGATCCAATCCTATACCATATTGGCCAGCAATTTTGCCTAACTGATAATGCAATCGGTTATTCTTCTTATGCGCTTTTTGAGCTTGGCCTAAGACTTCAATTGCCTTATCAGGAGCATCGTTTTTCTCATAATGCTCATAGAGTTTGGTATAGCAATTAATAGAACCCCCAACTTTCACCGCTTCTTGGTAATTGTATTCGGCGTCCTTGGGTCTATCGTTATATTCGGCGATGTATCCATTTGCCAAATACCCATCTACAGGTGATAACTCAGCCAGTTCATTGGCAAGTGTAATTGCCTTTTTTTCGCTACCTCCTATTATTCCTGGTAACTGAATATAATACTCTACTAAAGCCCAACGTGCTTCAATATGCTCTGGATCTAATTCTATTGCTCTTAGAAATTCCTTTTTTATATCACCTACCAAACCTAAGGCCCTAAGTTTATTTATATCCAAGGCTTTCATCCCCAAAACACCGCCATATTTGTAGTGGTAATTGGCATTGTTTGGATCCAAACTGACTAATTTTTTATAGTAATCCATAGCTTCATCCCAATTTTTGGAATACCCATGAATATCTCCCAAATACTCTAATGCTTCTCTGTTATTGGGATTTTCTTTGAGATAATCTTCAAAAATAGGCTGCGCCTTGGCATATTGCTGGTCTTCAAAAAGCTCAATGGCTTTTTCCAATAAATCATTCACTGCCACAGTAGCATTTGTAGTAGCTACACCGCAGACCAAAATGAGTATTAACAACTTCTTTTTCATGATTTAGGACTTAACAAAGGTATTTAATACCATTTACACATAAAAATTACTGCGACAAAACGTTCTTTTTCCCTTTCTATTTCAGAATAAAAAGAAATCGTAGCTAAGGCTATGCTTTAGTTTTCTTCTTTATATAAAGGAAAAAAATCTCCATTTTCTTTTACAATAATATTTATGTATAACGTATTTTAATTGTTATTAGTTTTTGTATTGGGTGGAAAATTTTTAAAAATCTTTTCTACCAATTTTTTATAATGTGTATCTCGTTGATCGGGTTTAATTTTTTCCTTTAGGCGACTATCACTAGTTGCTTCCCAAACTATGCTGTTGTTTCGAGCATCTGCAATAGACAATACCAATTGTTGATCCACTTGCCTACCTCCAACAGGTATACCTGCACTAATCCCTCCACCAATAGCTGTGCCAGTACCACCCAAGCCAACACCAAGGGTATTCTGATTATTCAATTGGTAGTCAATCGAATTATACCTTATGATCATATTCGGGTTGTCACTCTTATTTAATCCCTGAGCTTGTAACATGCTATCGGTATGTTTAACAAAACGGCGTTCATCTAGGTCTGAAAGACCTCCAGAATTTTCAAAATCAAAATTATAGGAAGAGTAAGAACTAAAATTAGTAGCCTTGTCATAATCGTGTTGCACAAAAATAGGTGCGCAGCTAATAGAGCTACAAAGAACTAAAAATAGAGCTAAGCGATTCACAATACAGTTTTGATCAAAGTTAACCAAAAAAATGTTTAATCTTTTTTATTTATGCTTAAACAAGGGGTTGATTTTTATATAATTGCCCTTCTATTTGTTTTTCTAATTCCTTAAACTCCCGACTTTTTTTCATAAGTGCATCCAACAATAAAAATTGATGTCCCAATAACTCTGAATCTATCCCTTTAGCATCACAAAAGTCAAAGAATAAATTTTTATGATCAATTTTTATTTTTAAATGATTTTGCAATAATGAATCATTGAAGAATCTATTTTCTCTAAATAAGGAGATATATTCTTCATATGTTATGCTTCTAATTACTTTCTTGTTTTTTCGCTTACCCCCTTTTTTATCGCGAAACCAACTAATAATGTGCACTATCCCTGTTATTATATTCCCCGTATAACTAACCCCGTACTTATATGGATCATTTTTCCTGTCCTCTTCTAGCGCAGCCATAAATTCTTTCTGATATACTACTTCGCTAAATTCTTTGATTTTTGGTTGCTGACTAACTATAACTTCATCAAGTTGATTGGTTTTTTCTTGGAGTTCTATTACTAGGAGTTGTCCAATTAATTTCTGATGTATAACTATCTTTTTTTCATCATAGAAAGTTGAAGAAAACACTATAGAATCATTAAGCGCAATATTCACATTAAAATTTCCTTTATCATCTGTATACTCCTTATAATCTTGAGTCAAATTGGTAATTCTCACAAAAGGAATTGCTTGTTTTACTCCATAAACCCTTCCTTCCAATTGCTCTTGTGCCAACAAAAATGACGGCAAGCCTACTAGAAAAACAAAAGTAACTTGAATAATAAAACTGCAGACTAGCATATAATTAGTCGATTACAAACCAATTACAAGAAGGTTTTAAAAGTACACTACCTCTGTTAATACAAGTTTAGCAAAACGAGTTATTGCAAATCAACACAACATCTACCACAATTTATCCTTTAATTCCTACAGGTGCTATTACATTAATCATAATTACTTTGCCTCAATTTCATGGCTGCTCTACTCAGCATAAGATTATACAATTTTAAGTAGTTTAAAAGCTTTTTGATATCACAAATGAGCCATAATGATGTGCTGTCGCTGCACTATTTTCTTCGGTATTGGCATTGTATATAAGTTCAATAGTGTATTTCTTAAAAGTAAAAACCCCTCCTACTTTAAGCTGCAATACATTGGGGGTTGGTCTAACAGTAAATGTTGGTTCGTCCCCAAAAAGTCTACCCTCTAGTAAGGTGTTGTGAGCAACATATTTATGCTGTAAACTCACAAATCCAAATAGTTCTTTTTTTAGAAAAGAGTTTATAAAGCCTGATCTAGCAGAATTATTGACAGGATTATACTTCCCAAAAACAAATTTGGCACCTGTTTCTATAAATATATCTTTAGTCCCCAAAACAGCATTTGAACTTAGTTCAAAGATCTTATTGTGCGAAATAGCAAACGTATGGGCATAGCTGTAGTTTGCATTAAACAGAAACCGAAACCCTATTTGCTCAATAAATGTAGGTATATTGTCTGGAGCAGTAAACTCATGCACGGCTACCTGTAATACCCTAG
>CAZDFA010000077.1:0-1874 GCA_964504555.1 uncultured Flavobacteriaceae bacterium
TGCTGTTAGACCAATTAAACAAGATGGTTGTTTCAGCTTTCGCGAAAGCTGAAACGCAAAAAACTACCGCCACATATGATCATCTTCATCTCATCGCCGAAAAGTTAAAAAGACGTTCACTAGTCTTTTTGTTTTCTGATATGTTTCAGAGTAATATTGAACAAGAACAACTTTTTGAAGCATTACAGCATCTAAAATACAATAAGCATGAAGTAGTTCTTTTTCACACCTATAGTAAAGATAAAGAGCTTGCTTTTGATTTTAATAACAGCCCAAAACGTTTTGTAGATGTAGAAAGTGGTGAGCATATGAACGTCTACGCAGATACCATACGAGATGGGTATCAGGAAGCTGTTTCTAGCTATTTCAAGGAATTGCAATTGCGTTGCGCTCAGTACCGTATTAAATATGTGCAAGCTAGCGTAGAAAAAGGCTTCGACCCTATTCTCACAACCTTTCTGGTTGCCCGCCAAAAATTTGCTTGATTTTGCATTTTTTTATTTGCGAGTAATAAAAGAGCGCGTATATTTGCATCCGCATAACTGCTACGGGTTGGTAGTTCTCTCGATAGCGATTGGGATGTTTCAATACCCGCCCAGATAATTTAAGACAACCAAAAGTCTCAAAAATAAGGAACGGTCTGGTAGTTCAGTTGGTTAGAATATCTGCCTGTCACGCAGGGGGTCGCGGGTTCGAGTCCCGTCCAGACCGCAAAACAAAACCCTTCACGAGAAGGGTTTTTATTAAGAAGTTGTGTTGTTCTAGGAGAAACCCTAGATTAGTTGTAGGTTACAAACCTGCCAATGAGAAGCTTTTCCTGTAAGAAGGAGAGGCTTTTTTGTTAGTTTAAATTCCGCAAAATAGACTGAAAATTCTGTACTAAAAAATTAAAAAAATACCTTTGGCGGATGCTAAAAAGAAATTATATTTGCATCCGCTTTAATTCAAACATTCCTCCTTAGCTCAGTTGGTTAGAGCATCTGACTGTTAATCAGAGGGTCCTTGGTTCGAGCCCAAGAGGAGGAGCTTTCTTAAAATCCTTGCCATTTTGGCGAGGATTTTTTATTTCAAGAAGCTGAAAAGGTGCAAGTTCACTAGTGATAAGACTAATTAAGGTTTCTAAATTAGTGGTCTGATAATTGTTTTTTGCAATACCAATTTTTCTGGAAATATTAAACCTACAATCTTTTTTTTCATATTAACTGGAGAAGTTTTGTAGCCTATATCTATTCCAATAAGCTAAGAGATTCCCAATTTTAAATACTCATAAACATGATCATCAACATCTTTATTACTTTTTATTTCTAATCAAGGAATCGATAATCAAAAAGCAGCTTAAACGAATAATAACCTGAACTCAAAATAGCACAAAAACTGTCTAAAAGATGAGTAATGATCAATACGTTACTAAAGCATAACTACAGGGTAATAACGGGGTGATATATTTTTAGAATAGGATACATTAAGAGTTTTTAACGTTCAAGCTGATTAAGTAACGATCTAGATATCAGTGCATAAAAATAATGGCCCATTAATTATTATTAAAATTTGTAATTCTGGCACGTTTTTGGAAACTGCTTATATAAATTAAAAAACGTAATAACCATGAAAATAGCATCAAGAAAAAGAACCGTTACATTTGAAAGGATGATTACCCTCTTAAACCAGGGACTTAATCAATATATAGAAGAGTTAGGATCAAAATCTTTTAGAAATCCTGCTTTTATATTTACCGAAAAGAAGAGTGCTTAGACTTCATTCAAGATTTATTCTTGAATCCTATATATATGACCTCGCTTTATGCGAGGTATTTTATTAGTTGGGTTGAGCAATCTTAAGAAAGTAGTGCACGCAAAAAAGGATCTTAACCTATA
>CAZDFA010000077.1:1974-12341 GCA_964504555.1 uncultured Flavobacteriaceae bacterium
AGGTCTTCTAATTATCTAAAGATGTGAATAAAAAGATAACATTAGTTTAACAAGCAAGATGTAATGTGCTATATGATTGTCGACCACTGTATTAAAATATTGAGAATCATGAAAAGATTATTAAATCACAGTCAATTTTCTGAATCTTTTTTGGAAATGACAGCACAATTAGATTTTGATATTCAAAATTATGTGACTTCTTTATTGGCTCCTAACAATGACACATTTCTTTCTTTTGACTACACGAAGTCCGAGGAAGAACCCACATCTGTAGAAAGCGAATATTGGGACAAATTAGAAGCAATAGCATTTTAAATCCCATTCTTTTCTACACCTTACTCCTTTGATCACTTTTTTAGACTGGATGCTCCATCAGTCGAATAAAGTTATATATTTAGTTTTGTCAAAAACCAAGTATATGAGATCTCTTCTTTTTATTCTTTCTCTTTTCTGTTGTATCCTTCTCCAGGCACAGGACTATTATTTCCCAGAACGTAACGCAAAATGGGAAGTTATTTCTGTAGTGGATGCTGGTGTAGATGCAAACAGATTGGATAAGGCTGTTGCTTTCGCGAAAGCAAACGAATACTCAGGATCACGTGATCTAAGAATTGCTATAGCCAAAGGATTTGAACGAGAGCCGTTTCATCAAATTTTAGGGCCTACTAAAAAACGAGGTGGGCCAGCCGGAATCATTCTCAAGAATGGAAAAATCCTTAATCAATGGGGTGATGTAGATCGGGTAGATATGACCTTTTCGGTAACCAAAAGCTTTTTATCTACGGTTGCAGGATTGGCCATTGACCAAAATCTCATTGGTGATGTGAATGACTTGGCCGTAAACTATGTTTGGGACGGGACATTTGGCGGCAGACATAACAGTAAAATTACCTGGAAGCATCTATTACAACAGAATAGTGCCTGGCAGGGTACGTTATGGGGTGGTAAAGATTGGGCAGACCGTCCACCTCAGGATGGAGATATTGACGATTGGCAATATACCAAGCCAGCTGCACCGGGAAAGATTATGGAATACAATGATGTACGCGTGAATGTATTGGCATATAGCTTGACTCATGTTTGGCGAAAACCGCTACCGAAAGTATTGAAGGAGGAATTGATGGATAAGATTGGTGCTTCCACCACCTGGCGTTGGCACGGTTATAAAAACGCATGGACAGAAATTGATGGCATCCAAATGAAATCTGTGACTGGTGGCGGGCATAGTGGTGCAGGGATGTTTATTAGTGCTTCAGATATGGCTCGATTTGGACTCTTGTTTTTGAATGATGGGGTTTGGAAGAGAGATCGCTTACTATCATCTACCTGGATTAAAGAGGCTACATCACCCTCTGCACCTAATCCCAATTATGGGTACATGTGGTGGCTCAATGAAAAAGAAGGTCGCCGCCACTGGCCTGGTGTTTCTGAAGATATTTATTATGCCGCTGGTTTTGGTGGGAATTTTATTGTGGTTGACAAAGAACATGATATAGTAATTGTAACACGTTGGTTGGAACCCTCTAAAATTGGAGAGTTTATGAAGCTGGTGGTTGATAGTTTTTAGACGTTAAGCCTTAGATTGCTTCATATTGGTGACTTCGATACAATTCCGATACATCCGACTATGGCAAACATTCGATCAACTCAGGGAGAAATTGAAGATGAATCAAGTAAAAAAGGGATTTAAATTTGCACTAAAGGTATTAGGTGGGATTATTCTTATACCAATAGTATACATTCTAATTTCACTTATTCTTACCTACATCCCTGTTGCAGAAAAAACGCAGGATCAACCCAAAAACCAAACTATTTATCTTACTACCAACGGCATGCATATGGATGTTGTACTGCCTCGACAATTGATGACCGCTGCATTATTAAAGGATCTAAAACAAACTCCTGATGAGCAGTATTTTGCTTTTGGCTGGGGAGAAGAGAATTTTTATCTAAACACCCCTGCCTGGGGTGATCTGTCATTTAAAGCTGCATTTAAAGCTGCTTTTTTGAGAAACAATACCTTAGTGCATATGACTAAGTATTCCCAAAAAAGAGAAAAATGGATCCCGGTAGCCGTAAGTGCAAATCAGCTTAAAGAATTAAATGAAGCCATTTTGGAATCTTTTCAATTGAACGTGGCTGGAGAAAAGCTCATTTTAAAAGGGGCGAGTTACGGTACTCGCGACAATTTTTATAAGGCCAATGGCCGTTATTCTTATAAACACACCTGTAACACCTGGGGCAATACCATCCTTAAAAAGAGTGGGATGAAAGCAGCTCTTTGGACACCTTTTGATTTCGGAGTGTTGAGGCGTTATGAATGACAAGGTGATCTCAATATATCTACCTGTGGTGGACACTCGATCAACACCTTAAAATTTTTAATCTCTTGCCAATACTCGTTCTATCATATCCAACACATAGGGCTTGATCAAATCAGGTCGTGCCCAGGCGATTTCGTGCCCTGTATCGGGTGTGGTGATGGTTTGAATATTGGAGAACTTTTCTCTGGTGTAATTGACATTAGTGTAGGGGACAAGATCATCGGCATCCCCGTGAATGTGCATCACTGGAATGTTTACTTTATGCCAGTCGGCATCAATTTTTGCCATTTCTGCAGCGTGAATAGTCTTTTCATCTCCAGCAACGCGATAACCTCTCGGCACTAGCCATCTCGTTGCCCACCATTGGGTGAATCGTGAAGCCCAAATCTTCTTTTCTTGATTGGGATCTATTGCCGGAGAAATCATAATTACACCTTTTACCCGATCATTAATTGCTGCGATACGTGCGGCTAAAGGTCCGCCATAAGATGACCCAATAGTAATAACATTTTTCAGATCATAATGATTGAGTAATGCACTCATTGCCTCTGCCTGCGGATGTATTTCTGGCAATTCTTTACCAAAATTAGAATAACCATAGCCCGGACGATCAATAGCAATTAGGTTGGCTTCATCTAATAAAGTCGTATCCATTAAATACCGATCCCAAGCACTTAATGAGCTAGGCGAACCATGAAAAAAAACAAGGTTGATGGTATTATCTGTTCGAGTAATGTGTTGTACTCTTATGTTTAGATCTAAACTATCTATTTGAAAATAGCTTATCTCCGTTGGGATACTACGCTCATCAAAACGCTCAAAAATTTCAGTATCACTATAACGCCATTGTAGTCGCGCACAAGCATTAAAAAAGAAAAGTATCACCAGACCTAAGGCTAGTAGTTTGAATACATATTTTTTAGGTTTTTTCATAGTGGTACGAAATATTGTAAGTAGACGAAAATACAAGATAGAGCTTGCAGCATGATGATTCCTCTATTAAATTGCATTCAAAATTTCGGCAGCCTTCTCTAAAGTTTCATCAGTTTTGGCGAAACAAAATCGCAACATTTTAAAATCTTCCTCATCAATATTAAAAATAGAAGTAGGTATGGATGCTATTCCATGATTTTTAACAAGCCTTTCGGCGAAATCGGTATCCCGATCATCAGTAATGGCACTATAATCTAATAGTTGAAAATAGGTACCTGCGGTTGGAGCAAAATGAAATCGAGATTCTTTAATTAAATTCAAAAACAAATCTCGTTTTTGCTGATAAAAGTTACCCAAATCGAGATAATGTGCTGGAGTCTCTAAATATGTCGCAAAGGCTTTTTGCATCGGGTGGTTCACACAAAAAACGTTGAATTGATGCACCTTATGAAATTCCTTCATCATTGCTGCTGGTCCCGCGATATAGCCCATCTTCCAGCCAGTGGTGTGAAAGCTCTTACCGAAGGAGGCTACAATTAGGGCTCGCTCTGCTAACTTCGGAAAACGTGCCACGCTTTGATGTTGTTTCCCATCAAAAATAATGTGTTCGTAGACTTCATCACTCAATAAGATAATATTAGTGCCTTCTAAAAGTTGCTGCAATTGAAGCATATCACTTTCTGCCAAAACACTACCTGTTGGATTATGTGGGGTGTTGATAATGAGCATTCGTGTTTTGGATGAAATGGCTCTTTTAATTTCTTCCCAGTTTACACGATAATCAGGTCCTTTAAGCTGAATAGGGACAGCAACACCTCCATGTGTTTGTATTGATGGCTCATAAGAATCATAGGCTGGTTTTAATACAATGACCTGGTCTCCAGGATGAACAAAAGTTGCAATAGCAGAATAGATAGCTTGTGTTGCCCCAGTCGTAATGGTGATTTCTTTCCCAGGATGGTAGTTGCTCCCATAGGCTACATTAAGTTTTTCGGCAATTTTTTCACGTAAGCTAAAAATTCCTTGCATAGGAGCATATTGATTATGCCCTTCTTGCATGGCTTCCGTTACCAGAGCATGCAGTTTGGGATCAATATTAAATCCCGGGAAACCTTGTGACAAATTAATGGCATTGTGGTCTACAGCCATTTTACCCATTATTGAGAAAATGGAGGCAGTAGTATTGGAGAGTTTGGAAGGATGGTGCATTAGCTTTTATGTTCTTTGGCTATTTGTTCCAGTTGGTTGTACCACTGCTGTCCAAATTTTCGCGTAAGCCCATCTTTAACAAATTTATAGACGGGAACTTGTAATTCCTGACCCAGTGAACAAGCGTCATCACAAATGGGCCATTTGTGATAATTTACCGCAGCAAATGAACTATACTTCTGGACTCTAATAGGATATAGGTGACAGGAAATAGGTTTTTTAAAATTTATCTCGCCAGCGTTATATGCATCTTCAATACCGCAACTGGCATGACCATGGTCATTAAAAGTGACATAAGCACATTCTTTACCATCAACTAAAGGCGTTTCAAGATCATCTAATGGTGTAGTTATATGTGTGCCTTGCTTTTCTATGGCAGCAACACCTTCGGCTCTTAAGAACGCTTTGATTTTGGGGTACAATTCTTTTAAAATAGTGACTTCTTCCTCTTCCAAGGGGGCCCCTGCTTCTCCCGCTATACAGCATTCTCCTTTGCACGCACTGAGATTACAGACAAAGTCTTTCTCAATAATATCTTCTGAAACGACAGTGTTTTTAAGCTGGAACATATCTCAAAGATACGAGTATAAATGTAGCCTTAGTTTAATGATTAGTTTACAATTATTTCATCTTCTTTGTTGAGTGAACACCCTATAGAATATAGTACTTTTGGCGGCTACTTTTAAAGTACTACAAATGAATTTTAATAGTAAAGAAATTCTAGCTGCAACTATGATTTTATTTGCCGTAATTGATATTGTGGGAAATATACCTGTTGTCATTAAGCTGCGAAATAAGGCAGGTC
This sequence comes from uncultured Flavobacteriaceae bacterium, assembly GCA_964504555.1. Classification (GTDB taxonomy): domain Bacteria; phylum Bacteroidota; class Bacteroidia; order Flavobacteriales; family Flavobacteriaceae; genus Dokdonia. The sequence continues at coordinate 7,246 of CAZDFA010000077.1, forward strand.
ATATTCAAAGTTTGAAAGCTTCAATAATTGCATTGGTCATTATGATTGCCTTTGTGTTTTTGGGAGAGTCTATCCTAAATATAATTGGGGTAAATGTTAGCGAATTTGCAGTGGCAGGGTCTTTTATTTTGTTTTTTATTGCCTTGGAGATGATATTGGGTATAACGCTCTTTAAGGATGACGAAGTGAACCCTAAAACAGTTACTGTTTTTCCCTTGGCTTTTCCATTATTGGCTGGGCCAGGGAGTTTGACATCGTTATTAGCTCTGCGGGCAGAATATCATATAGAAAACATCCTAGTAGCGATTATACTTAATATACTCCTGATTTATTTTGTCTTGAAAACCTCTGCGCGTATTGAACGTTTTGTTGGTAAAAATGGCATTGCAGTAATTCAAAAAGTTTTTGGCGTAATTTTGTTGGCCATAGCCATTAAGTTATTTACCACAAATATTAAGGCTCTTTTTTAAAACACATAAGATGAAAGTTTTTATCTACATTCTCATACTAATTACCGTAGGTCTCCTTGCTTTTAATATCTATAAACTAGATTTTGAAAACCTCTTGTCTAAGGATGGTACGGTAGCCTTAATTGGTGTTATAGCCTGTCTTTGTGCTATACTATTAATAGGTATTCTTTTAATATCGAAAAAAATTGCCGAGAAAGCGAAAAATCAGAGTAAGTAAATAAGGTAGGGATCTATTATTTCCATTACAATTCCTACAATTAATGATAGAATTGCTACAATAGTAAGTACCTTATGTAATTTTTGATACGACAAATTACGACTGAGTTTGCGTTTTAATCTTTTGTCCTCAAGATAGGAAATTTGTTCTTTAATTATTTCTGCTCGCAAATAAAATGGACTTACTGAGATCCCATGAGCAATAAGCAGCCCTGCGCTATTATCTAATAACTTAAAGATAATAGCTGCTATATAAATAAATATTGAAGCTATAACTAACATAAATTAAGGGACACTTAGGCTTATTAGTTTTTCAATAAATGGGTCGTTTTTATTAATCATCTGCTCAAAGGCATTATTGCCAAAAAGCTGTTTGGCCATGGTCGCTTTTAGATACCTTTTATACTCCTGGGCATATTGACTAATACGCAAACTAACTCTTCTTTGTTGAGCGAAAGATAAAAAATTTGAAACAATTTCATCAGATATTACTACTTCTTCCTGAAATTGTTCTTTAGAAAGTTGGTTATAATAGGGTCTATTTTTTTCAAGCTCTTCAAAAATAAACTGATTCATAAGACCCGAGCGCAGCACATAATTGAGATGTTCTATTTCATAATCTGTATTCTTAGGAATAAAAAGATCTGGAGTAATACCGCCTCCTCCATATACTACCTTTCCTTTGGGGGTAGTAAACTTGAGCGAATCGGCAACTTTAATACTATCTGCATTGCGCAATTCACCATTTTCATACCGTTTTAAATACTCATTGTGGTAGGCTTGATTACCATCTCTATAGGAACGTTGAATAGAACGTCCTGTGGGTGTATAATATCTGGCTATAGTTAACCGCACAGCACTACCGTCTCCTAAATCCATTTCTCGCTGCACAAGCCCCTTGCCAAAAGAACGTCTCCCTATAATTAGTCCTTTGTCATTATCCTGTAGAGCTCCAGCTATAATTTCACTAGCTGAGGCAGAATTTTCATTAATCAGCACATACAAATCACCTTCTTCAAATTGACCCCCATCAGTTGCAAAGCTTTTGGAAATTTTACCTGTCTTATTCTTTGTAAATAAAATCAATTTGTCATCCAGTAAAAATTCATCAGCAATTTGCTCCGCACTTGAAATATAACCTCCTGGATTATCTCTAAGATCTAATGCTAGTTGCGTAGCACCCTGCCTTTTTAAGTTGGCCAATGCGGCTTTAAATTCACTATAGGTAGACTCTGCAAACCGATCTATTTTTATATACCCAAGACTGGTTGTAAGCATATAAGAGGCAATCACACTACTCAATGGCACTCGTCCTCGAACAACTTTTATGTCAATTAAAGAAGGTACTCCCTCTCGCTTCACTTTTAAATTAACAGGAGTATTTATTTGACCTTTTAGAATACCAGAAAGGGAGTCATCTGAAAAATTCTTACCAAAAAGCGCAATATCATTAGCATATACAATGCGATCCCCTCCTTGAATACCTGCTCTTTGACTCGGACCTCCTTCTATTGCCTGAATCACTGCTATGGAGTCTTTGTAGGGATAAAAACTTATACCTATACCTACAAAATCCCCTTTTAAGTTTTCTTCTATGGCTTGTAACTCTTCGGGTGGGATATATACAGAATGAGGATCTAGATTATCTAGTATGCCATTGACCGTAATATCTACAATGCTATCTGTATTTATGGCATCTACATACTCATAATCAATATAGTCTATTAATTTATTGAGCTTCTCTTTCTTTGCATTAGACGCCGCAAAAAGTGCCACATCAGACTGGCCAAAATTTAGTTTACTACCTAAAAAAATGCCCAAGGCAATACCGAGGCATAAGAGTAAAGGAATGTACGTCTTTTTCAAGGACATATTAAGAGTTCAGATTTGGAAGATGTACTATTTCGACACCCGCTTTTTCTAAAAATTTTATACCACTATTATCCTTGTAAGCTTCTTTAAATACAACACGTTTAATTCCTGCCTGATGAATTAATTTACTACAATCTTTACATGGCGAAAGTGTTATATACAAGGTGGCTCCATTGCAAGACTGTGTAGATGAAGCTACTTTTAATATAGCATTGGCTTCTGCATGAAGCACATACCATTTTGTATATCCTTCTTCATCTTCACAAATATTTTCGAAGCCCGTAGGCGTGCCATTATATCCATCAGAAATAATCATTTTATCCTTAACAATAATAGCGCCTACCTGTTTGCGTTTACAATAGGATAGTTTTCCCCATTCTGTAGCCATACGCAAATAGGCCAAATCATATTTTTTCTGTTTCTCTGACATCTTTATTTATCTTGGCTTACGCGAAAAAGTAAGACGCGCTAAAATAACTGCTATGCATAGGATAAGCAAGCTTTTGTCAAATACTTAACGCACCAAAAGCATCATAGAGTATAGGAATAATTCTAACTATTACTAAAACGGAAACTATCAATATCCAATGGCGCAATTTCAGGCCTACTATTGAAATAGTAAAAAGACTAATAAGAACTATTGCACTTACAATAACTAGCTGGGCAAATTCAATACCTAAGGTATAGGCAATAAGTAAAAAACCCTTACTTGTAGCACTGGCCGTCATCATATTAAACAAGGTTGAAAAACCAAATCCGTGAATAATACCAAATACGGCCGTGGCAACCCAATGTGTCCAATTAGTTTTAGGATCAACAACTGTCTTATTTCTGAAAATATTAGCAATGGCTGTTGCAATTATAGTTACAGGTATTAGCAATTCGATAATGCTACCATTTACCTGTATTATCTTAAAAGCAGCAAGTGCCAAAGATAGCGTATGACCAATAGTGAAAATGGTAACAAGAGTTAGCAAACTTTTCCACTGTTTTAGCGAATAAGGGATCGCTAGAACTATAAAGAATAGCACGTGATCATAAGCACTCCAATCAAGAACGTGAAAAAAACCTTGCTCCAAAAAAAACCAAAAATTTCCCATAGCTATTTCGTGGCGTATTTTTCAAAAGTACAAATTAAAATGACCTAAGAATGGTTATCTTTGCGCGGTTAAAAACAAGAATAATATGTCTATTTTAGATTTATATGATAGTGGTTTTAAGCAACGCAATACTGGGCATTTTGCTGCTATAGTTCGTGTAGCCATGAGTGATGGTGTTATAACAGATGATGAACGTTCTTTTCTGGATAGACTAGGCAGAAAATTAGACATATCAGATAATGAGTATCAAGAGATTTTAAAAGCATATGATACTTATCCTATTAATCCGCCTATTACCTATGAATCTAGATTAGAACGTTTATTTGATCTTGGCCGGATGGTTTATGCAGATCATGAGTTAGGTAATGGTCAGGTAGTATTACTGGAACGACTTGCGGTAGGATTAGGATTCTCTACACACAATGTAAAATATGTCGTTGATAAAGCCTTAGCACTTATAAGATCTAATACAGACGCAGACACCTTCAAGGAAGAAATAAGAATGATGAATAGGTAAAATTATCCCTCTTCGCTTTGTTTATTTTTTTGGCGTTTGTGTTTTTGCACATACTTGTCTACCACCTGAAAAAGTTTATCCTTATCAATCGGTTTGACTAAAACTTCATTTATTCCTACTTCTTTGCATTGTTCAAGATCTTCTTCTCTAGTCCTTGCAGTTGTTGCAATAATAGGAATTTTGCGTAGTTTTTTATTTTGATGTTTTCTTATTTGGTCTGCAGCGTCAAAACCATCCATTTTGGGCATGGTTAAATCCATTAGCACAACATCATAGTTATAGCGGTCTAGCATAAGTAATGCTCGTTCTCCGTCTTTAACAATATCTAAACTGTAGTTAGTATTTTCGGCAAAAAGCTTCACCATAAGTAACTGGTTTACTTCTATATCTTCTGCCAATAGTACTCGGTATTTCTTATTTCCAGAAGATTTAGATCCTTTACCTTTTTTAGGATCCTTTGCATTTGGCTTTTGATCATGTGAAATTCCAACAGGAATTGTAAACTTAAACGATGAGCCAACATCTACAGTGCTTTGTAAATCTATATTCGCTCCCATTAATTGGGTTAGTTGTTGTACTATGCTCAAACCAAGCCCTGCTCCTCCAAAAAGCCCTTTTTTCTCCAATTGATTAAAACTCTCAAAAATTGAAGACTGATGCTCTTCTGCAATACCTACACCGGTATCAGTGACTTCTATTGATAAAGGGATACGCCTAGCATTCTTAGAATCGGTAGTTATTTTAAGAGATATACTTCCTTCATTGGTATACTTTACAGCATTTTCCAAAAGATTGATTAAAATCTGTCTTAGGCGCAGTCTATCTGACACAATAAATCGAGACACATTAGGATTATAATGAGCAATAAACTCTATACGGTGTTCGTGGCATTTTAACTTATATATAGTACACATCTCATTG
>CAZDFA010000078.1:0-12160 GCA_964504555.1 uncultured Flavobacteriaceae bacterium
TTTTTTAATAGTCATGGTGAGTGGATATGGTGAGTGGAAAGTGTTTTTTTTGACATTTTTTTATCCAAATTCTTCTCCAAGCATTTTCAGATACTACTTGATATTTTTCAAGTAATGCTTTCGAATAATCTCTAAATTGATTTTTTTTGAATACGCATTCATTTATATCCAGTAGCAGGTAAGCTAGATATTATACTTCATTAGATATCTGTCTAAATGAAAAACCCTGATTAATAGGGGTCATGATGATAACAGTATACACCAGTGTAGAAACAACAATGATGCTTAAAAAACAGTGAATTTATCCAAGGTAATCCTATGGAACATTTCTAAGGAATACTTTTCTAAATTTTAAACATTTACTAGTTAAGCAGGCCTCTATGTATTAAAACATCTTAGAATAAAAAATCAATAGTTTCAATACGGTTCTCTCGACGAATTCAATTTATTTTTGAAGTAAAAATTAATATCCATTTAAAAGATATTCAAAACGAAAATTCCAAGTCTAATGCGGCAACTTATCTTTCAAGATGCCATATAAAAAAGTACCAAGAATTGATGCAGCAATTACAATGAGAATAGGAATAAAACCTATACCTAATAATGTAAACATAGGCCCAGGACAAGCTCCGGCAAGCGCCCATCCCAAACCAAAAATAATACCACCAATTAAATAACGACTGATAGTCTTTATTTTGGGTTGAAAATCAATTTTTTCACCAAAAAGTGATTTTACATTATACTTCTTTAATAGCCATATAGAGACTACACCTAAAGATACGGCTGAACCAATGATGCCGTACATATGAAACGATTCAAACTTAAACATTTCGTAGATGCGAAACCAAGACGCGGCTTCAGATTTAAACAACGTAATACCAAAGAGAATTCCTATTAATAAATATATGAGTGTTCGCATAGTCTAAAAAATGAGTGGGAAAATAAAGTGAATCATTGTTAGGCCACCAATAAAAAAACCAATTACGGCTATTAGAGATGGTAATTGGAGATTGCTTAATCCTGATATAGCGTGACCTGAGGTACAGCCTCCTGCATAGCGTGCTCCAAAACCAACCAAAAGCCCTCCAATTGAAAGTAAAAGAATTGTTTTAAGATTGAATGAAGAATCTATCCCGAATAATTCTGTTGGTAAGTATGCTTGACCAGCACTTACAAATCCTAGATTGTTTAGATCTTGGACTGTCTTTGTATTAATAGCAACTGCCGTATCAATAGCTAAATAATGCGAACCGATAAAACCACCGATTATTGCTCCTACAACGACAATTAAATTCCATTTTTGAGATTTCCAGTCAAACTTAAAAAAATCTACTTTATTCCCTGCTCCGCATATTGTACAGATGGTTCTGAGATTTGAAGACATTCCAAATCTTTTGCCTACAATGAGCAATAAGAGCATAATAAGGGCAATCATTGGGCCTGATATATACCAAGGCCAGGGATCAAATATCCAATCCATATTTTCACTATTTGACACAAATAAAAAGGAAAATGATAATCTTTTTGGTAACTAATGTTACACTAGCTACTTTCCTTTACTGAATAGGTGATTCCACTTAGGGAAAAACCTGCCTCTGGTTTTTCTAAAATGAATGTATTCTGGAAAAGCCGAGATGAGCCTATTCTCTTCATACTTTGATTTGAAATAGAACAATACAAAAAGAAGTGCAACGATTATTACTTTGTACAAAGAGGTAAAATAGATTCCTATCCCTAATAGCCCAACTAAAATTCCTCCGTAAATGGGATGCCTTATGTATTTAAAAACTCCATTATTGATTAATGAACTGCCATTTTTTGGCGTAGGAAATGGTGAGAGATTTGTGTTTAGTTGGAGTACTGCTATACAACAGGTTATTCCTCCCAATATTGCTAACAAGATTCCACTGTATCTTAGCCAAGTGAGGGGATTAAACCTCCATTCAAAAATATCAGCTATATAGAGAGCAAATAAGACAAATTGCACAAAAACATAAAGGAAATCTTGTTTTCCTAGTTTCATTGGGTTTGATTGAATTCTTTGGTAAAAAAATAGCCCATCCAATTTCCATTAGAATGGACTATTGATAAAAATACCAATTATAAATTTTATTCTGTAGATTTCACTTTACAGGTACTTAATCCAACAAGCGCATAGAGTGGACAGAAGCTCACAAGACTTGTTAGTACAAAAATTCCTGCTGCTGTCATTAGCACATAGGCTAATGTTCCTTCAATAATTCCTTGCCAGTACAAAACTCCGACAACAATCGCTAATACAATTCTGATTATACGGTCTGCACCGCCCATATTTTTTTTCATATCTATTGTTATAAATTATTATTTGATTAGGAAATATATTGCTGTGAAAATTGCTGCACAGATAATACAAACAATAAGCAATTTGAATCCTTTCTTAGTGTTCATTAAATTTTACTTTCTTACTGAAAGAATTTTATTCAACGTTGCCTTTAATTCTTCGATTTCTTTTTGCTGTACTTCAACCTGCTTATTAAGTTCTATAGTATGTAAAAACAGTTCTTCTATTTTTTCTTGATTGGTATTTGACTGTTCATTGACATTGATTAAATACCTTCCTTGCTCATCTCTTTCTATCTCATTAATGGATTTATATCCTTTTATGTGACCATTTGCTTTAATAAAAGATTCTACTTCTTCTAAAGAATTGAATTGATAAGACTCGTTGAGTGCTGATGTTCCGTCGTAGTATGCTTCAAAAACGTAATCGGCATAGGTCATTCCAGGCGCAATAAAAGAATCTGCCATCACATCACCAATAACTTCAAGCTCCTCATTAGGCATTGCTGTTCCTATTCCTACACGTCCATTATCATTTACTCGAAGGGCTGGGGTTGCACCTGATTGAGGAAGGATATTTAATGCTGGTGCTCCCATTTCACCTACGACCATTAATCGAGCTCCAGGCATATCGGTACCTACTCCTACACGACCATTATCGTTTACTCGTAACGATGGGATAGTTGCTGTACTTGTGACCACATTCAAAGTAGGGTTTGTTCCAGTTCCTTTGACCATAAACTTGGCTCCAGGGTTAGAAACTCCTACACCTACATTACTGTCTTCATTAATTCTTAAAGAAGGAGCCATAGGATCATCACTAGGGCTTAGGACATTTACTGTTGGTGCTCCTGCTTCTCCTACTACCATAAAACGTGCACCTGGGCTATCGATTCCTACCCCAACACGTCCATTGTCATTTACACGAAGTGAAGAAGTAGTAGCTGTGCTGGTTACAATATTGAGTGTTGGATTTGTTCCAGTTCCTTTAACCATAAATTTAGCTCCTGGAGTAGATATACCGACCCCGACGTTTCTATCATCATTTACACGTATAGAAGGTGAAGTGGCATCATCTCCAGGGCTTACAATATTTAATGTCGGTGCTCCTGTTTCTCCTACGACCATAAAACGCGCTCCTGGCATTGCAGTACCTACTCCAACACGACCATTATCATTTATTCTTAAAGATGGAACTGTTCCTGTGCTTGTTACTACATTTAGAGTAGGGTTAGTATCAGTACCTTGTACCATCAATTTTGCTCCTGGTGCAGCTGTACCTATTCCTACGTTACTATCATCATTAACTCTCAATGACGGAGCCATTGGATCATCAATTGAAGTTAATATATTTAGGGTCGGTGCTCCTGTTTCTCCTACGACCATCAATCGTGCTCCAGGCATTGCAGTACCTACTCCAACACGTCCATTGTCATTTACGCGAAGGGCTGGGGTTGCACCTGATTGAGGAAGAATATTTAAGGTTGGCGCTCCCATTTCACCTACGACCATTAATCGAGCTCCAGGCATCATTGTACCTACGCCTACATTTCCAGAATTGGCATTGTAGATGTCTGTACCATTCGTGTTCCAGTTATCTGACGTTCCATTTAAGGTGGCAATAGCAAAAGGGACAGCATTGAACTCTGTCGTTCCTATTTCGGTACCATCAATTGAGGTAGTAACAAATGCATCATCCATTCCCCAATTGAGCATCATATAATTCCCAGATAGAGGGGTTCCGTTTCCAATTTGAAGAGAGAACACTCCAAAATCATCTGTATTAACTGTATGCGTCTCTTCATAAACAGGAGTAGATACAGGCATTCCAAATCTAATCGCAAGTTCAATAGTTACTGATTGACTCACTAATGGCTCTCCAGAGTCATCAGTCACAAGTCCTTGATAATTAATGAAATTTGATTGTGCAATTCCTGAGAAAACACTCAAGACAAGTGCGCAGATAAAAAGTAATTTTTTCATAATTTATTTTTTTATAATTTGATAGGTGATTCTGTTTGATGAGTTTTCTGGAGCTATAACTACCAGGTATGTTCCGCTAGAAAAATGTTGAAAATCTAAACGTTTCATATTTTCCCCATTTCTAATGGTTGATGAAACGGTTCTTTTTCCAGTGATATCATACACGTCTATATTGAAGTTTTGATTTGTGACTTCCTGAAAATTGATAAACAGTTCTGAACCTACTGGATTAGGATATAATCGCACATCGAGGTTTGCTATAGCGAAATCTTCCGTACTTAAGGTTATGGAAGCGCTTGTATTCCAAAAACCTTGACGTACTTGATTATCTGGAGACGAAATCGCTCCTACTATAGATTCGCCTATGGTAAAACTGATACCGTTATTGGCATTATTTAATGATGTCCCTGAACTACCCACAACAATACGTTCCAATGTTTGAGAAAAGGAAAGACTAGTCAGGAGAAGCATCAAGAATAAAAAAGAGACTTTTTTCATAATGATTTTTGTTTCTTCAAAACTAGATTTTGAAAGCCTAAAATCTTGTAACACTTGTTACAAGGCCTTTATAATTTTTAAAAATCAATTGGAAGATTGCCTAAATACTGATGTTTGCTAGATATTCGAATAGTGTAACAAAAGTTACTACCCACTCTTTTAAATTCACGTAATTTTGAAGAAAAATGTGCTTTTATCAATTTTATACCATCTGCTATGGAAAAATATGTTGAAGGTTTTAGTAACGCAGTATCTGGCACACTAGATTGGACGTGGAAATCAATCATCTTTGATGTCCCTTGGTATACTAACTATTTTTGGGGACTCATTAGTATTTCTCTTGCGATATGGGTATTGGAAATCACATTTCCTTGGCGTAAGCATCAATCCATCTTTAGGAAAGACTTTTGGTTAGATGGGTTTTATATGTTCTTCAACTTTTTTATTTTCTCCATTGCCATAAGTGGATTTTACAAACTGCTACAATTAGGATTTGAGGATATGGGGATTGATGACAAAAGCCTTGCACTAATAGACCCCTCTAGATGGTCTATATGGTTACAACTAATCGTGTTTTTTATTGTCTTGGATTTTGTGCAATGGTTTACACATATCTTGCTGCATAAATTTTCATTTTTTTGGCGTTTTCATAAGATTCATCATAGTGTTAAGGAAATGGGCTTTGCAGCTCATTTGCGCTACCACTGGATGGAAAATATTTTGTATAAACCATTGAAGACATTTGGAGTAATGATTTTGGGTGGCTTTGAGCCAGAGCAGGCTTATATCGTACATTTTATAGCGATAGCCATTGGACATTTTAATCACGCTAATATCAAAATCACCTGGGGACCATTGAAGTACATTCTTAATAATCCTGTGATGCATTTATATCACCACGTCTATGATTTACCTAAAGGAAAGTATGGCGTAAATTTTGGTATTAGCCTTAGTGTGTGGGATTATATTTTTGGACACAATTATATCCCAGAAGATAGTGGTGCTATTGAATTAGGATTTCCAGGAGACGATACTTTCCCGAAAGATTTTGTGAGACAGAATACCTATGGTTTTAAAAAAGGACAGGGTTCTTAATAGTTATAAGAGCTCAATTTCTCCTTGTCGTAGGATTACATAGCCTTCATTTTCTATTTTCTTAAGAAGCCTAGAAATTACTTCTCTTGATGAACCCAAATCATCAGCAATTTCTTGATGGGTGGTTTGCAAAATGGTGTTTCCTTTTAAATTTGCTTTTTTTCTGAGATATTCCAATAGTCTAGCATCCTTATTTGAAAAGGTTAGAATTTTTACAACGTTGAGTAACTCTTCAAATTTTAGATTAAAAAGTTCATAGATAAATTCATTCCATCGAGGATGATTTTTAGCAATTTTCATTGCTTGATCTGCAGGAACTACGACAATTTCAGCATCTTCTTCTATTACTGCTTTGACTTTACTCGCTTCATTTCGAATCATCGTGGTTACCGACATTACGCAACTTTCACCAGGTTTTATGTAATAAAGGAGTACTTCGTGACCATTTTCTTCTTCCTTGAAGACCTTAGCCAAACCACTGAGAAGCAAGGGAATTACTTTAACGTAAGCGCCTTCTTTAAGAATAACTGTGCCTGCCTTAAATTCCATAATAGAGCTAATGGCTTCAATTTCTTTTTTCAAATCAGGCATTGTAGCCAATCTTGGGAAATACGTATCTAATGCTTGCGATATCATAGGTTAGCTATTTTTTGGTTAATTGGAAAAAGAGCTCTCTCCCTTTTCTGCTTTCAATAGAATTATGAGCTACTTCCATACTATCAATTTCAAATCTATCCTTAAATAGTACTTTGTATTCTTCTTCTGAACCTCCAAATGGGGGATGATCTGTATAAAGAGGCACGTTAAATAAAAGGCCAATAAGCTGCCCTTTATTAGCGAGTAGTTGATGTGTTTTATCTACATATTTCTTGCGTAAGCTCGGGTCAAGCGCACAAAAAAAGGTTTGTTCAATGATGAGGTCAAATGCTCCTGATATATCAAAAAAATCACCTTGAATTAAGTGATCTGAGGGAAATGCAGGACATCTTTTTAGTAAATTTTGTAAAGGCGTAGGGGCTAAATCTACTACAAAGACGTTTTTAAATCCTAAGTTATGCAGATACTCTGCCTCATAGGAATTTCCTCCACCAGGAATTAAGATCTTAATTTGCTTATCCTTTAGAGTATCTATGTAATCTTTTAGAGGCGGAGACAAACGTCCCAAGTCCCATCTGCTGGTCCCTTCCAGATATCTTTGTTCCCAATATGTAGCATTTAGGATATTCATTTCACCTTACCTTCTATACGATCTAGACGTTCTTCAATTTTGATAAGTTTTTGCAAAATTAGAATGTGCGTTTTTTTTGCATCTATTCCTACAGGACTAGTATCACTATGAATCTCCTTAGCTATCTTGTCGTAGAGATCTTTCTCTTTCATACTATTAATTTTTATTCCAGGTTTTCCATCCACCAGAAAAATCATAGATTTCTACAAAACCTTGTAATTCCAGTATTTTACTAGCTCTATTGCTACGTCCTCCTATATGGCAATAGACATAAATAGGTTTGTCTTTATCGAGCTTGTTGACTTCTTTGATAAAATTGTCTTTATCTGAAATATCGATATTGATAGCATCATCAATATGACCAGCGTTGTATTCTTTTACCGTTCTTACGTCCACTAATTGGACATCTTTTCCAATCGCTTTTTCTTGTAGTGTTGCTAAATCAATCTTAGTTGTTTGTATCGTGTTTTGACCTTTGCAAGAAAAAGTAAGCGCAATAAAACAGAGAGCTATTAAGTATTTCATTTATTCTAAAATATTTTAATTCCTTTTTGGAGCCATTGTCCCCAGTTTTTATCAAAGGCGTGTACCTCTTGTGTAGAACCCTTATCATTTTCTATGGGTTGGTTATGATGTACCCATTCAAAAATTCCTCCATATAGGTTTGATACATCAGTATACCCTTCCTTAATCAATTTTTCGGCTATTTTTTCGCTCCGATACCCTACCGTGCAATAAACGGTTATTTTTTTGTTTTTTGGAATGTCATTTACCCTATTCATATTAAAGGAATTGAAACCTACCCAACGAGCTCCTTTAATATGGCTTACCTTGTATTCTTTTTTAGCTCTTGAATCCAAATAAATAACATCATCACGTGTACTCAATTCTGATGGATAAATTTCTGCTACCGTATGACTTAATAGCGAATCGAGCATTGCTTCAAATTGAGGGTTAGCAATATTGGATTGCGCTACTGTGTTTATAGAAAACGCAAAAGTAATTAGTATAAAAATGTTTCTCATCATACTTAAAAATAGGTGTAGCAGTGAGTACATAGGGGGATACTCCCTTTATTAACTACACACGAACTAACCAACTAATTACTGTTGAACAGGGATAACTTTAGTCCCGTCCCAAGCGAGCCAACCGCCTAATAGGTTAAATGTGTTCTTTATTTCGTTATCTTCCAGTATCTGACACGCACGCACGCTACGTTTCCCACTGCGGCAATACACATAATAATTTTTTTCTTTTTCTAGCTGGCTTACTTCTTTTTCAAAATGCTCTAATTCTAAAACATTCATTAGTAGTGCATTTTCAATAACACCATCTACCCACTCATCGGGTCTTCTAGCATCTATAATTACTGCCTTTTGATCATTTGCAATTAATTTTCTCCATTCTACTTGATTGATGTCTCTCATTTGCTTTTAATTTAGGGTTGTTGGACATATATAGTCAGTTATTTTAATTCCAGTTTCTTTAATGGCTTCGAAACCACCTTGCACGTCTACCAGATTATGAATGCCTCTACTTTTTAAAATAGAAGCAGCAATCATACTTCTATACCCGCCTGCACAATGCACATAAAACGACTTATCTGAAAATTCAGAAAGATGGTCATTTAAGAAGCCCAAAGGAGTATTACGTGCATCTTCTATATGCGCTGAGGCAAACTCTCCAGGCTTACGTACATCAAAAATTATCTTTGCTTTATCTACATCAAATTCTTGCTTAAATTGTGTAGCAGGAATAGAACTCACTGTATCATATTCTTTTGCCGCTTTTCTCCAGGCCTCAAAGCCACCTTTTAAATATCCTAAGGTCTGATCAAAACCTACGCGTGATAATCTGGTAATGGTTTCTTCTTCTCGTCCTTCAGGAGTGACTAGTATTATATTTTGCTTTACATCACCTATCAATGCGCCTACCCAAGGTGCGAAGCCCCCATCAAGTCCTATGAAAATGGAACGGGGGATATGACCTTTTGCAAAATCACTTTGATGTCTTACATCAAGAACGAGCGCATCTGTCTCATTGGCTGCAACTTCAAATTCCTCTGGTAATAGGGCGTGTGTTCCTCGTTTTATGACCTCCTGTACATCTTCATAGCCTTCTTTGTTCATTTGTACATTTAATGGGAAGTACTGCGGAGGGGGTAATAACCCGTCTGTCACTTCCTTTACAAATTCTTCCTTAGTCATATCAGAACGAAGGGCATAGTTGTTTTGCTTTTGCCCCCCAATAGTGCCTACTGTTTCTTTACTTAAATTCTTACCACAAGCAGATCCCGCACCGTGAGCAGGATACACAATAACATCATCTGCTAGTGTCATTATTTTGGAACGTAAGCTTTCATATAAAATTCCTGCTAGTTCTTCTTGAGTGATCGTTGCTGCTTTTTGAGCAAGATCAGGTCTTCCTACATCACCTAGAAATAGGGTGTCACCACTAAAGATAGCGTGATCTTTACCATTGGCATCCCTAAGGAGATAGGTAGTGCTTTCCATTGTATGTCCAGGTGTGTGCAATACAACAATGGTAATATCCCCTAGCTTAAATTCTTGACCATCTTCTGCACTAATAGCATCAAACGAAGTTTCTGCATTCGGGCCATACACGATGGGCGCTCCCGTTTTTTGAGAAAGAGTAACGTGACCACTTACAAAATCTGCGTGAAAGTGAGTCTCAAATATGTATTTGATAGTGGCTTTGTTTGTTTTCGCTCTGTCAACATAGGGTTGTACTTCACGCAATGGATCGATAATAGCAACCTCACCTTTGCTCTCTATATAATAAGCTCCCTGTGCTAAACATCCAGTATAAATTTGTTCAATATTCATAGTTTATTTTTTGATTATGCTTCCGCAAAAGCGGATAACCATACGATAAAATTAATAAGCTGTTACCTAATAGGCAGTAACATTAGTTACATAGCTGCTTTTATTTTTTCACAAAGAATTCCATATAAAATATGAAGGCAGCCATCACAAAAATTAAATAGCCAAAACCTTTCTTTAATTTCTTGCCATCTATGAAATTTCCTAAATAGCTTCCAATAAATATCCCCACTAAAGACAGTCCAGTAAATAACCCTAGAAACTGCCAATCGATAGTCATTGCCCAAGCATCACCTAGAAAAAACCCAAACAATGATTTAAATGCGATAATGACAAGTGAAGTTCCTACCGCAACTTTCATTTTGACATTGGCTAAGATTACTAGTGCAGGAATAATTAAAAACCCTCCTCCTGCACCTATCAATCCTGTAATAGCACCTACAATTAAACCTTCTATAAGAATAAGAGGATAATTGTATTTTACTTGTGTTGAGTGTGATATCTTTTCCTTTCTTTCTTTAAGCATTGAGAGTGCAGCAGGAATCATTAAAACTGCAAATAAACCAAACATTGCCATTCTTCGTGTAAATTCAAAATCACCAATTGAGAATAAAGTGTCAGGTAATGCTGGAACGACGTAGTGCCTCACAATGGACACGCCTATGATTGCAGGAATACCAAATACAACAGCGGTTCTCCAATCTACATATCCTTTGAAATGTTGTTTGAGACCACCTACTAAAGCACTTGTACCCACTATAAAAAGAGAATAGGCCGTAGCCACTTTTTCATCAACGGTAAATAAATATGCAAGAATAGGAACTGCAAGAATGGAACCTCCCCCTCCGATAAGCCCAAGCGATATTCCAATGAGCAATGCACAACAATATCCTATGATTTGTAGATAATCCATAAACAAGTAATTCTCTTATGGCAACAAATGTAAAGTAGTGTCTAAAGGTACACAGTAACAATAGTTACAGATCAATGACTTTGATGCTATTCCTCTGTAATTGAACAATCCCTCTATTTTCTAAAGTCTTGAGCAAACGAGAAATCACTACTCGAGAAGTGTGTAGTTCATAGGCAATTTCTTGATGTGTACTGTGGATAATGTTATCTCCTGTCACCTTTGCTTTATCTCTTAAATATTCCAAGAGCCGTTCATCCATTTTTAGAAAAGCAATTTTATCTACAGTCTCTAGTAGCTCAATTAACCTACTGTGATAGCTTTCAAACACAAAATCACGCCAAGATTTATAGGTGACCGTCCAAGCTTCCATTTTTTCAATAGGAATCATTATGAGCTTAGTATCTGTTTCAGCAATAGCACGTATTTCACTAAGGGTTTCACCCATACAACAAGTAAGGGTCATTGCGCAAGTATCACCACTCTCCAAAAAATAGAGCAACAATTCATTACCATCTTTATCATCGCGTAATATTTTGATTGCACCAGATAGCAGTAGGGGCATAGCTCTCAAAATTTGACCTATTTCTATAAGTTTAAAATTTTCCGGGACTTCTTTAATGGTTCCCACACGAGCAATCTCTTCTAAAAGAACAGGTTCAAAAATATGACCGTAACTATCTTTAAGCTCTTGAATCATTAGCTTTTGATTTACATTTTTATGCTGACTTTTTGTCGTAATAAAAAAAGAAATCTAAAATAGATTTTGAATCTTTTTCAAAATAAGGTTGTATAATTTAGCATCTTGTAAAAGTAATCGAGATATCTAAATCATTTGGTAACATAAGTTACTTAGTCCCTATAATTAGATGAATTTTAACAACCACCATAACATTTAGAGGTTTATCCAAAGCCTTATCTACTTCTTTATTAATAAAATTAGCTTGATAATTTATGGTTGTTTTTAGGTCAATATGGCAATAAGTTTTAAAGAACTTGAGCACACTAATTTTCTCTATCAATAGTGGTGAGTGGATTTGGTGAGTGAAATGTTTACTTTTTTACTTTTTTTCACTTTTTAAAATTTTTAAGAAATATTCATTCTTTTACTCCTAACCAATTTAGTCTTTTTGTAAATACTAATGATTACAGGCATTTACAACAGAAAGGCAGCTGAGTGGTTTAAAGTGTAAGCTTGAAAATAGTGTATACGTCAGAAGCCTATAGAAGGTTCGAATCCCTCTTTCTCCGCAAAAAGCCCTGTTATCGCAATGATGATGGGGC
>CAZDFA010000079.1:0-10443 GCA_964504555.1 uncultured Flavobacteriaceae bacterium
CCCTAGTGCAACAACCAAAAAACATATCAAATCATTATGAAAATCATCTTTCCCCTAAAAAGCAGCTACTCGTATTCAGTGTTCAGGAGAATTTAAAACCTACCACTTACGATGATAAATATGTCATCAATATACACACGCTTAGCAACTTCTCTGTCACGGGCAAAGCTTTACTCAATGTTCAAAAAGACAGTTGCTCATCCCAGCTAGAATTAGGAAGGTGGTATGTTACAAACCAAGGGCTTCAGGAATTACCAAAACCTAGATATCCTTATCAATTTAATTATGGTAACTACCTCAGAAAAAAACACATTTACCGTCAAATTCGCACACCATCGGATGCGCTGCTACCCTATCCAAAACAATCTTACTCTATTGGGATATTGGGTAAACGCTTTCGCGAAAGTATAATTACAAAACTCAGAAGTTATTCATTTACGCCAAATCAATTAGCTATTATCAAGGCCTTAGTGCTTGGAGAACGTAGTGACATTAATGGCACTATTCAAAGTCAATATGCCGCGGCAGGTTTGATGCATATTCTGGCAGTTTCGGGATTGCATGTGGGTATCCTCCTACTCCTTTTGAGATTTCTGCTCTCTATCTTCAAAAACAAACGATTGAAAATCTATAAGACCATTCTTATTCTTTTAGGTATTTGGAGTTTTGCTATCATTACTGGAGCGTCACCATCAGTATTACGAGCAGCGACGATGTTTACATTTATTCAATTAGGGACATTACGAGCACAATCTGGACATACTATAGATGGTGTCTTGTTTTCGGCATTGCTGCTATTGTTAATAGAACCAAACTTTCTTTTTCAAGTTGGTTTTCAGTTGAGTTATCTGGCTGTGATTAGTATATTATACATACAACCCCTGCTTTACAAATTATACCGCCCTCGATTTTACCTAGATAAATTATACTGGGGTGTTGCTACGGTTACCATTGCTGCGCAATTGGGGGTTGCGCCACTAAGTATTTATTACTTCAATCAATTTCCTGGCTTATTTATGATTTCCAATCTTGTGGTTTTACCTTCTTTAGGAATCATTTTAGGCTTGGGTATTTTAGTCATCATTCTAGCTTTAGTTGATCAACTACCAACATTTTTAATTTCTAGTTATGGCTATATAATAGATCTTCTGAACAACTATATTGCATGGGTGGCTAGACAAGAAGCCTTTGTTTTTACGCAGTTAAAATTATCTACCGCACTATTACTTTTAGTATACTTGGTCTTAGGTTTGGGTGTCTATTATTTCAAAAAGCGCACTCAAAATAAGCTTATCCTTTTTTTGATTGGAGTATTATTTATTACGGGCTATATGCATTGGAAAAAAAGACAACCTCTACCCCATCATTTTACAATTTATCAAAAGTCAAGAAGTTCGTTAATGACTCATTATCAGAATGGAATACTCATTTATCAAACAACTGATACTCTTTTTATGGCAAATACAGATAGTAGACTTATCGCTTTGCAGAATGCTTTGCCCATAAAAAGTCTAAAAGAGAAACAAGTAAATACAGCCTATCACTTTAATGAAAAACAGATCTTATATCTCAACACTAAAGCGTATTTACCACTACCTATAGACTATAAACCTGATTATATTATTTTGGCCAACTCTCCCGATATCAATCTAGCACGATTGATTATGGAGCATCCAGACATCATAGTCATAGCCGATGGCAGTAACTATAAAAGTGATATAGACCAGTGGAGCGCTACATGCAGGATCTTAGGCATTCCATTTCATAGCACTTACTCTCAAGGAGCTTATATTATTGAGTAGCCTAACCTTTAAATGTCCCTACAAACTCTTCTTGATAGCTTTGCCAAGCTTCTTGAGTGATTAAGGTTTTATAGTCATCATTCTCAATCATCTTTAGGTAAATTTCTAATTGCTGTGCAGTAAAATATCCTACTATTGGCTGAATAAAACCGCCTTTTTCATCAAAAAAGACAATACTAGGATAGCCTTGAAGGCCTAAAGCACTTGCAAAATGATGTTGACTATTTCGACGTGTAGCTCGAGCTGGGTCGTGATTAGGGTTGCTATAAACCTCTCCTTTGTAGTTAATCTCTTCGGCACCTTCTGCATTAAACTTCACAGGATAATAATTTTCATTCACAAAATTTACAAGATCTGGATTAGTAAAGGTGTTTTTATCTAGCAATTTACAAGGCCCGCACCAAACCGTATAAGCATCCATAATAATTTTTCGAGGTTCTTTCTCTTGCGCTGCTAAGGCTTCTCCCATGGTCATCCATTTGATTTCTTGCGCCTGAATTACAGTTGTTACTACCAAAAGAAACAGTACTACTATATATCTCATAAATGGGGTTTTAAATTGAGTCATCAAATTACAATAACCTTACAGACAAAAAACGTTCCAAAAGCAGGAACGCCTTTAGAGTAGTTTTATTTAATCCCATGCATTAGCCTTTTGATTAAAGGATACAACAATGCAGATAATACCCCTAAACCAACAGCGATTGCTGTAAGCAACCAGAAAAAGTAACTTAACCCTTGAGTCTTAGCTATACTTTCTGATGCTTCCCCAAAGACTCCTGCTAACTTCATTCCTATTGCAACTGCTAAATACCAAATACCAAACATCATAGCTATCATTCTTCCTGGCACTAATTTACTTACATAAGATAAAGCAACTGGAGAAATACATAATTCTCCCATTGTATGGAAAAAGTATACCAGTATTAACCAAATCATACTTACCGACGCAGTTTTAGCACCAACAGGTATAGATGAAGCTCCAATTGCTACACAGGCCATTCCTAATCCTAACAAAAACATACCTATGGCATATTTCATATTCGCATTAGGATTATATTTACTTTCCCACCATTTGGAAAATAAAGGCGCCAATGTTATTATAAAAAGAGAATTTAAAATACCAAACCAGCTTGCGTCAATCTCAGCAATATCTTGATTAAATTTATCAAAGAGTCTGTATATTGCTAAGGTCCATATTATAACAAAACTTAATGCAAGAAAAATATTTGATAATGAATATTTCTTGAATGTTTTAGAAAACAATTTAATGAGTACCCAAGTGATAACAGTTAAAGGTATAATGGTCATTAAAGCATCTACTATTTTGAAAATAAATGCAGAATTACCTTCAAGCACACGCTGAGTATAATCTCTTGCAAAAATACTTAATGAGCTAGGTGCTTGTTCAAATATGGCCCAGAAGAATATAGTAACAAATGCAAAAAAAGTAACTGCCAGCATTCTATCTCTTGTAATTTTATCGTATTTAGGAATACGAATAATCAATAATAGAATAAACAATATTAAAGCAACCACTATAACAGCTGTTGAGCCACTATATCCCATAAAATTAAAGTCAAATAAATTATAAGCTCCTTCGGAAATTTTACTTATTGGATCATTTAATATCCAAGACAATCCCAATGTTGATGCTACTAAAATTAAAATTAATTCAAACTTAGTAAATGGATTCAATTTTGACTCTTCGGCATCTGCCTCAGTAACCACTGTATCTTTCTTTACTGGTTTCAAGCCAATTTTGCCAAAAATATCCTGAGCATACCAAAATTGAAGTAAGCCAAAAAGCATAAAAATACCAGCAAGCCCAAATCCCCATCCCCAGCCTACTTGCTCTCCAAAGTATCCACAAAGCAATATTCCTAAGAATGCTCCCGCATTAACCCCCATATAGAATATAGTATATGCACCATCCTTCTTTTCGGGTCGATGCTTATACATTTCAGAAATTATAGATGTCATATTAGGTTTAAAAAAACCACTCCCTAAAACTAACAGTGTCAACCCCAGGTATATAAAAAACTGAGTCTCTAAAGCCATTGAAGCATGACCAAGAGTCATAAGTAATGCTCCAATGACAACAGCCCACCTATAGCCTATTTTTTTATCTGCAAAATATCCTCCTAACAAGGTGGATAAATAAACTAATGAAACATACGTTCCAAAAATAGAGAATGCCCATTCTCTAGGCCAACCCCATCCTCCATCTAGTAAAGAGGAAGTAAAGAAGAATACGAGAAGTGCTCGCATCCCATAATAGGAAAAACGCTCCCACATCTCTGTAAAAAAAAGAACAAACAATCCCGATGGGTGCCCTAATACTTTTGATTCAAAAAATTGATCAGTTGAATTTGTAGCCATGTTCAAAATATTTTAGTTATCAGCAAGTTCAAAGCCTTCTGTTTCTTCATATTTCATATCTCTTTCATTGTCCTCTGCCCCGTGGGTAAGACCTTCTAATTTTTTTCTAAATACTATAACTAAAAGACCAAAAACTACGCAGAAAACAGCAATACCTGTGAAGATCGTAAACTCCCCGAGCTTTGATGCCGATTCTCCTAAAATACCTGCTAGTTTATTTCCAAAACCAGTCATTGCAAAATAAACTCCCATCATTATCGAAGCATATTTTAAAGGAGCCAGTTTGGTTATATATGACAATGCAACTGGAGAAATACATAACTCACCAATCGTGTGAAATAAGTATGCAAGAACTAACCAGTACATTGCTGAAGAGCCTGTACTTTCAAATTGAGAAGAAGCCGCAGACATAAAAAAGAAACCAGTTCCCATTATTATGAGACCCAAAATCATTTTAAACAGTGACGTAGAGAGCCTTCCATTTAATTTTCTTTTAGCCCAATAAGCTGCTATTAATGTCCCTAAGAAAATAATAAACATGGCATTAAGGGATTGAAACCAAGATGCTGGAACTTCAAAGCCCATTAACATTCTGTTGGTATTGTCTTTGGCATAAATATTCATTAACCCTCCCGCTTGTTCAAAAGCTCCCCAAAATATGATAACTAACAAGAAGGAAACAAAAAGAACAATGATTCTATCCTTTTCAATTTTAGTTAAAGGTTTTTTTAGCGCGGCTTTTTCTTCTTCATTTTTAGAATTTCCTATGTAGTTTCCGACATGGCTTAAATACTTTTGCCCAAACAGATACTGGATGAGACCCAATGCCATTCCTATTCCAGCTAGACCGAAACCATAGTGCCAACCATATACTTCGCCTACATAACCTACAATTAAACTTGATAAGAAAGCTCCAATATTTATCCCTATATAAAAGATAGTAAACCCTTTATCTCGTCTTATATCTCCTTGTTTGTATAAACCTCCAACCATTGTAGAAATATTCGGTTTTAGCATCCCAACACCAGATATAATTAGTCCTAAACCTGTATAGAAAGCCCATGATTGTTCAATAGCCAAAATACTGTGACCAGCTACTAAAAGTAATCCCCCATAAAGAACCGACTTTCTTTGACCTAAAAGTCTATCTGCTATGATACCACCTGGTATCGAAGCCACATACACTAACATGGTATAGGTGCCATACAATGAAAGTGCTTCACCATTTGACCAGCCTAAACCAGCATTATCTGCTGTTGCTTCGGCAACAAGATAAAGAACCAGTATTGCACGCATACCATAGTAGGAAAAGCGTTCCCACATTTCGGTAAAAAACAGTACAAAAAGCCCAATCGGGTGGCCAAAAATTTCTTTCTTATTCGCTTCAATTGTCGACATATCTTGTTAGGTATTAATTATAGTTTCTCTTTAATAAAATTGGTCATCTTTTTATAGAGATGCAATCGGGTATTACCTCCAAAGATACCGTGGTTTTTATCTGGGTAGATTGCCCAATCAAATTCTTTATTGGCCTGTACCAGTGCTTCTACTAATCGAGTAGTATTTTGAACATGCACATTATCATCTGCACTACCGTGCACTAATAAAAAATCCCCTTTCAATTTATTTACATGACTCAAGGGCGAATTGTTATCATAACCAGATGCGTTTTCTTGCGGTGTTTGCATATACCTTTCGGTATAAATAGTGTCATAAAAACGCCAGCTTGTCACAGGTGCTACAGCAATGGCCATTTTAAAGGTATCTGCTCCTTGAAATAGGCAGTTAGACGCCATAAAACCTCCATAGCTCCATCCCCAAATACCAATGCGGTCAGCATCAATATAGGATCGTTTACCCAATTCTTGAGCGGCAGCTATTTGATCTTGCACTTCGTATTTCCCGAGTTCTTTTTGCGTGATTTTCTTGAAGTCACGCCCTTTCAAACCTGTTCCTCTAGGGTCTACACATACTACTATATAGCCTTCTTGCGCTAACATTTGATACCAAAAATCATTAGCAGAATTCCAACTGTTTTTTACTTGTTGTGATCCCGGACCAGAATATTGATATACAAAAAGCGGATAGGTTTTACTTTCATCAAAGTCCAACGGCTTAATCATATATGCGTTTAAACTTTCGCCATTGACATTTAATGTGAAAAATCCTTTTGGTGAAACTTTATATTCCCCAACTAAAGCCTGTAAATCATCATTTTGCTTAATGACCCGTATTTGCTTACCGTTTTTACCACTGTTGAGGGTAAAACGCCAAGGGATTTCTGTACTGCTGTACGAATGGATAAACTTGCTAAAGTCTGCACTAAAATCAGCACTATTGGCTCCTGCTTCGGCAGCAAGGGTCTCTTTTTTACTGCCATCACTTTTTATGGAATACACACCCCTATTGATCGAGCCATTCTCTGCACTTTGATAAAAAATACGATCTGTTTTTGGATCATAGCCATAATAATCTGTCACTTCCCAATTGCCAGAGGTTACTTGATTTTTTAGCGATCCATCAGCATTGTAGTGATAAATATGATTCCAACCGTCTTTTTCGCTAGTCCAAATAAAACTATTATCATCTAAAAAAGTAAGATAGTCGGTCACATCTACATAGGCAGCATCCTTCTCTTGTAGCACTTGATTAATTTTTTGATCACGCTTATCGTAGAAATACAATTTCAAATCATCCTGATGTCTATTTAAAGTTTGTACTGATAAAATATTGGAATCCTTTGTCCATTGTATCCTAGGAATATAATAGGCTCCTCTTGAGGCAAAATCTAAGATTGAAATTTGTCTTTTTTCGGTACTATAAACCCTTAAAGATACTTTGGCATTGGCCTCCCCAGCTTTTGGGTATTTAAAAACTT
The DNA here is from genome assembly GCA_964504555.1 of uncultured Flavobacteriaceae bacterium. Classification (GTDB taxonomy): domain Bacteria; phylum Bacteroidota; class Bacteroidia; order Flavobacteriales; family Flavobacteriaceae; genus Dokdonia. The sequence goes on from CAZDFA010000079.1 coordinate 7,063, forward strand.
GTTGGGTTTGATAGAGAGCGTTGCCGTAAACATCCATAGAAAATTCGGGCACCTCAGTTTCATCAAAGGTGATATAAGCAATATGCTTACTATCTGCACTCCAATCAAAGGCACGCACATAAGCAAACTCTTCTTCATATACCCAATCTGTAATGCCATTTATGATTTTATTCTTTTCACCGCTAGAGGTGATCTTTTCAGTCACTCCAGTTGCTATATTGAAAATAAATAGATCATTATCCCGACCATAAGCTATTTTTTTACCATCGGGAGAAAAGGTAGGCTCTTGAATACGTTCGTCACTGACCTTCGTTAATTTCCGCGTAAGCGTGTTGTACACGTAATATTCTCCCAGTGTTGACCTGCGGTAAATGGATTGAATTTTAGTTGTGAGTAATAACTGCGTTTCATCTGGACTAAACTCATAGCTAAGAAAAAAATCAAGGTCGGGCAGCTCATCTGTACTCACCACCGTACGTGCTTTTTGGCCACTATCATAGTTATAAATATCAACTCGAGCACCAGATCTATTGCGCTCTATAACAGCATATTCTTGACCATTATTCATTGAGTGAGAGGCCCCCAAGCGATCTGCCCTAAAGGTGCCTTTACTCCAAATATCTTCTAAGGTAATTTGTTTTTGTTGCGCTTTAACGAAAGTTACCGATAGAAATGCAACAAGGTAAAGGGAATATTTATACATAAATTAAGAACTACTTTGAAAAAAGTTTTCAATTTTACTAAAAATTAGTCAGAAAAGCTGGTTTTTGCTGTTAAATACTACTTTCCACAAAAAACAATTTTAAGACGCCACGAACCAAAACAACATCCTTCACATCTTTTCATTCTACCTATATTTGTTGGGATTTAAGAATGTATGCTAATGACTCCACCTATTGCTGGATTTTCCAAATTAAGCAAAAACGAAAAAATACACTGGCTGTCTACCACCTATTTTAGCAATCCAGACCAAGCTAAGGAGATATTATCACAGTATTGGAATACCGATACAAAACTTCAACAACTTCATGATGAGTTTATAGAAAATACAGTTAGCAACTACTATTTACCGTTGGGCGTTGCCCCCAATTTTTTGGTTAATAATGAGCTGTATACGATCCCCATGGCTGTTGAAGAAAGTTCGGTGGTGGCAGCGGCAAGTAAAGCAGCCAAATATTGGCATCAACGGGGTGGTTTTAAAACGGAAATTATCGGGACTGTCAAGATTGGTCATGTCCACTTTATGTATGACGGTGACCCAGATTTACTGGAGACCTTTTTTAATACCCACAAAGATTCTTTTCTTGAAGCAGTCTCATCAATAACTGCCAATATGAGAAGGCGTGGTGGCGGCGTAACCGCCATTAAACTAGAGAATAAAACCGCTGCACTTCCTAACTATTATCAACTACATTGTGAGTTTGAAACCCTAGATGCAATGGGGGCTAATTTCATCAATAGTTGTCTAGAGCAATTTGCTCAAACCCTATCAAGTTTATTTGAAAAAGATCATCAATTTACTGGTGCGAATCTCACAGTAATTATGAGTATTTTGTCCAATTATGTACCCAATTGCGTGGTAAAAGCTTCTGTAAGCTGTCCTGTTGATGAACTTGGTGAAAAAGAAATTAAAGGAGAGGAATTTGCACAAAAATTTGTTCAAGCCATTCAAATTGCAAAAGCAGAACCTTATCGTGCAGTAACACATAACAAAGGGGTTATGAATGGTATAGATGCTGTTGTTATTGCAACCGGAAATGATTTTAGAGCAGTAGAAGCAGCTGTGCACGCTTACGCTGGGCGTAACGGGAGCTATACCAGCTTAACTCATGCCTCTATTGAAGATGGTGTATTTACCTACTGGATCGAAATTCCCCTGGCACTAGGAACCGTAGGCGGATTAACCAAGTTGCACCCGCTAGCGCAATGGTCTTTAGAACTGATGCAACGACCTAATGCCAAAAAATTAATGGAGCTTACCGCAGTGGCTGGGCTCGCCCAAAACTTTGCAGCGCTGCGTTCACTGGTGACGACAGGTATTCAAAAAGGACATATGAAAATGCATTTGATGAATATTTTAAATCAGCTTGAAGTGACAAGCGAAGAAAAAGAATACGCAATTGCTCATTTTACAACTAATACCGTAAGTCATAGTGCGGTTGTTAATTTTGTTGATGCCTTAAGATCCTAATTTGGAACAATATTACAGTAACGGAAAATTATTACTTACTGCAGAATATGTAGTATTAGATGGTGCAAAAGCACTAGCACTTCCGACTTCCAAAGGCCAGACTTTAGAAGTTACTCAAGGCGAAAAAGGAATTTTAAAATGGGACAGTTATCACCACGACAATTCGCTCTGGTTTTCCTTAAGCCTTGCTTTGCCTAATCTTGAGATTATTAAGGGTGAGGAAAATCCCATAACTCAAACTTTAATACATCTATTGCAAATTTTGCAAGAGTTTAACCCTCAATTTTTAAATGGATCATCCGGATATAAGGTCACATCTACTTTAGATTTTGCAAGAAACTGGGGATTGGGCTCATCTTCTACACTCATTACAAATCTAGCATCTTGGGCCAAAGCTGATCCATATCTGATGCTTCAAAAAAGTTTTGGTGGTAGTGGGTATGATATCGCTTGCGCGAAAGAAAATACACCTATCACATACCAACTCAATCAAGGCAATCCTAAAGTCGCTAATGTTGTATTTACCCCTAACTTTAAGGAACACCTCTTTTTTGTACACCTAAATCAAAAGCAAAACAGTAGGCAATCTATTGCTCGATACAAAGATGCTAAACCCGAACAACTGAAACCTGCAATTCGCCAAATTTCTCAAATTACTGAGGCTATTTTAAACACATCTTCGCTAACGGAATTTGAAAGCTTAATAGAACAACACGAAATTATTATTTCTGAAATTGTGCAACTTCCCAAAGTTGGCGATCTACACTTTTCAGATTACCGAGCAGGAATAACCAAAAGTCTTGGAGGTTGGGGTGGTGATTTCATACTAGCAACAGGAACTACAAGCACTATTGACTACTTTAAAATGAAAGGATACAATACCATTATTCCCTTTACGAAGATGATTCTTTAATTTTAACAAGATTTCACATATTCGCTCCTTCATTGCTCACCTACTCCATATTAAGACATTAACTTCCCTAGAACTAGTTAATACTTATTAATACACTTGGATATAAATTATCTAAAGGAGCTATCCCGAAAATCCTATTATAAAAGAGTAGACTACCTTAAATTCTATCCTATTATGAAAAAAATGGCATTAACAACAACGATCATTGCAGCTTTATCCTATTATGCTTGCTCTGATGATGACAATGATGATGGAGATGAACAAGTATGTGAAACTT
>CAZDFA010000079.1:10543-12034 GCA_964504555.1 uncultured Flavobacteriaceae bacterium
TATGCTTGCTCTGATGATGACAATGATGATGGAGATGAACAAGTATGTGAAACTTGTACAGCAGAAAGTGTAGGATTGATATTGAAATAGAAATATGTGATAATGGTGATGGCACCATTACTATTACTGTTCTTGGTGTTTCTCAAACTGAAGAACTTCCTGATGGCACTTCTTTTGAACACTTTATAGCTGCGTTTGAAGCTACTGACGGAGCACAGTGTGAGCCTTCTTAAGGAGACATCTAAAAAAACTAACCTTAAATATTAGCCGTTTCATCCTATTTTGAAATGGCTTTTTTTAATGCTAAATAACCTATTTAGCTGTAATACTATGTGTTACAATAATTTTTGAGTTAATAAAAAAGAAACTATATCACCGCGCTTTTCTTATGCGACTCACCACCCCGTTTGATTTGGAGCACGACGTTGCACTAGCAATGGACGAGATAATGCGGAGAAATAAGCCAAGTAAGATGAGAAAAAGGAAAACGCTTCGCCGCGCTTTCTTGCGCGGCTCAACACCCCATTTGATTTGGGGTAAAAAAAAGAAAGCCAAGCAAGATGCTTGGCTTTCACCCCAAATCATAATTGATCATTTAAAGTCAATTACAACAGTCTTAAATGCCTTTCAATTGATTGATAAAAGCAAATATATGAAAATTGTTAATACAAATCTAGCATATATCCAAAATGCGCACATCCTTCAAACCGTTATTACAACGGTTAAATTGCTATTATAGTATGTTGACTTATATTCTTCATTTTTGTCATTTTGATATCGCATCATAGTAAAGCCCTTATGGATTGCATAATATCCTGTTTCTCTTTTTTATTCATAGCGATACAATCTACCTAAAAAAATTTGTGTTGATCTCCCTTTGAAACAATACGTTGAACAGCCTCTTCGCAGGCTTTTTGTGGAGACCTTCCATTGCGCATTAGTTCTACCACAAGCAAACTCCCTGCAGTTTTTAGCATCTCTTCTCCCATGCCTCCAGACACGGCCACACCAATCTCATTATCAACAAATAATCCTGATCTAATGACAGTAGAATCACCTATACGCCCTTTCATTTATACCCTAGACCTGAAGTTGCACACTCCCTGCAATATCGCCTTGCTTGTCCATGGCCAGCATACCTATAGTATCATGGTTCTCTACATTAATTTCTGGTTGACAAGTGCTTGTTTTCAACCATTCTTTCCATCGCGATTCTGCCTCAGGAGTTAAGAGTTTTTCTTTTTTATATCCTTGATTATAGGCAAATTCTTCGTTCACCTTTGCCTGCCAAAATTACATGAGATGTTTCTTCCATTACTTTGCGAGCAAGGGCATCGACATTAACTATATTTCTTACTACCATTACAACTCCATAAAAGAAGCAGTGCACTCAAAATCAAAAAATGGAGGATTTATTTCATTTCTATAATCCAAAGATTTGTATATCCGTTTAATGTCCATTAGCTGTAATGCTAGCTATTACTAGTCTAT
>CAZDFA010000080.1:0-11926 GCA_964504555.1 uncultured Flavobacteriaceae bacterium
TCTTTTTCCAACCCACACCCCAGTTCCATGCACCGTAATTGGTGTTATTTGAACTTTGTAGACCAGCAATTACCATATTGGTAGCCGGATTAATAAAACGTTGTAATGCGTTAAAATTACTTCCTACATTAAGAGTAGATCGTCCAAACTGAAGGAAAACTTCAGACGTTTTGGAAACTTTTATATGGTATTGCAAGTAAAAGTGAAAGTCCATCAATAAATCATTGACTTCCTCTGCAATCACCACACCTAATTGGTCAGGGTCTATTTGACCACTAAAGGTATGGTCGTAGCGTAAGGAGTGTGAAAAACCAATACTAAAGCTCTTGGTCAAAAACCAATCAAAAGCATAGCTAAAGGCTAAGCCCGTGGTTTGATCTTCAAAGTCTACAAAGTTTGTTAAGCTCTCGTTAAATTCTACATTGTCATTAAACAAAGCTATTGGCCTAACTTCTGTAGATATATTAAAAAAAAGTTTGCCTTTACGATTTTCTTTATCAAAAGTTGTTTGAGCCAAGACTACTGTTGTACTGGCAATTAAAAAATATATGAATAAGACGTATTTCATAAAAAAAAGTCTAGTTATGTTTAGATAATCAGAGTTAAAGCCTGAATATGGTATAGGAAATTTTAAAATATAAAAGTGTAAAGTTCACATTTGAATTGAAGTACGCGGTATTGTTGCTAGTAAATGCTCCTGCTAGAAAAGTGAGCTTTTTCTTTTTCCAGCCCACCCCTAGATTTGCAGCAATATAACTGGTGTTATCACTGCTAGCTTCTATTTCTACCACTTCACCAGTATCATCGGGTATAAACCTATTAAGTACTCTTACGTCACTACCTACATTAAGTAAAGATGCTCCAGCTTGTAGAATAATTTCAGAATTTTTAAAAAGTTTGATATGATATTGAAAATAGCCATGAAAATCAAGGAGTAAACCATTGCGACTGGGAACGGCCTCTATAAGATCAAGGTCACCATTAAAGGCATCTATATTACCAGCAAAAACACTATCATATCTTAGGGAGTTCGATATACTTAAACTTAGATTTTTGGTCACATACCAATCTAGACCATAACTTAAGGCAGCTCCTGCATTTTGCTCATTTATATCAACCGCACTGAGCAAAGTAGGACCAAATTGGTCTTCGGCACCCGAGATAGGGTTTAAGCGGTAATCTGTAGCCACTGTAAAGAACACCTTACCTTTTCGGTTTTCTATGTCATAAAATTCTTGTGATCTACAATAGCTAGTAATTATTAGAGTAACAAGAAGAAATATTTTTTTTGTCATACCAGTAAAAAAGGGCACCAAAAAAATTGATGCCCTATTAATTATAAAATTAATCCACTATTAGGTTATATTCAATATCACTGTTGTTTTCAGAAAAACCATTTACGGACTGCAAATTCCAAGGATTATTAGAATTTATTGGTACCACAGCGCGGTCATATTCTGAATTAAAAGAATGGTAAAGAATAGTTCGACTTATTCCATTTGGTAATATTAAAACATCTGTTTGCGTAGGCGAAGGAAAACGATCATGCTCAAATATTACATAAAAAATAACTGCAGTATTTGAATTTGCTCGCGCGGGTAAATCACTAGAATCTATAGTGAAATCTGTATTGATATTATCATTTCTTTCACTTCTCCTTAGTCTTTCAATACGATTACCTTCTCTATCATCACAAGCGGAACCATTGGTAAGTAACTCTCCACAAAATCCACTAGCGTTAGGAAGAACATTAAACCAATAGCCTTTAAAATGTATCTCTGCGCGGCCAGGCCAAGTCTCTTTCAGATCTTTTATCCTAATGTCTTCAATAAGAACCTTTGGATTACCAGATGTGCCAGTACCACCGTTTCCACCGCCAGTAGTGCCATCCCCGTGGTCATTACACTTTTGGGGACCTCCATCACAGGTGCCATCACCTAACTCGATAATAACGAAATCACGCCCCTGAGTGTTCTCTTCTGTAGGTTCTTCATCTGTCTGGTAGGGTTCACCATTTTCATCCAACTCATATCCCGTCCACATTTCTTCTTCTTCGTTAGCATCCTCAACAATGGCTAGTGGGTTATCATTAGCACTTTTTGACTGCAAGGGTTTTGTATCTAAAAATCGCAATCGAGGGTGATAATTATTTTCACCAATACCTACAAAAGCATTTACAGCAGTTTCCAACTCTTCATTAAGCACATTCTTGCCTTTAGAGTTTATCTCTGAAAGCAGATTGACTACAGAAAAAGTCAAATCTTCATTATTCTTGGTTTTTGTGCTCAAATTATCGCGTATGTCTGTATAATTAGTAAGAACCCATGCAGCAATCTTTTGCATATGGTATCTCTTGTATTCTATTTGCTCTTTTAAAGAAGCATTGGCAATAGTTTGTGGTGTAAAACTGGAAATACTCTGTTCGTCCAGTCCCTGGTTTAGCTCAGATAGACTGAGATTAGAGTCTAGTTCTAATTCATCTTGGGGGGGTAGAACAAGCTACCACACCCAATAGTGTTGCTACTATAGCGACGTTTTTAAAATTATTTTTCATTTTGATTTTATCCTGCGGTGCATTAGTGCTTATAGGTTGCCGCGTATTGGACACATTTTTTAACAACCCCGTCAATATTTTGGATCCTTTTTTCGACTACAGAAATTGCTTCCTGTTGAGTAAAACTAGAAAAAAATCTTAAAGTAACAAAAAATACAATTGTTAAAATTCTTTATTTTAAGCTTTTGCGAGCTTGTTCTGGAATTATTAATTTGTCGCAATACCTAATATATACTACTATCATCAAGATTTTTTTGTTGAAGGAATATTGCGTAGTTACTTCCTAAACAAATTCACTGTTACTGAAGCCAATTCAGAATCGGGGAAATTTTTGCCTAAGCGTTCGTCGGGTTGCAGGCCAGCTTCTTGAAGAACTTTATGAAAAACTGGCACCTCCAAAATAAATTGGTCTGAAAAACCGTGAGTGGCATCGTAAGCAGTAACAGCAGTCTTTCCTAGATTGGCAGCTACGAGTTGTGGCGGGACAGAGTGTAACTCTATCACAAGAAGCCCAAACTTAGAGACATAAGGCGCCCACTTTTCAATATGTTCTTTTAGGGATTCTTCTACATCATTATTAGACAATCGCTTCCCTTCAAAGGAAAAAGCCCCAGTAGAACTGCTTAATCTATTGGCGTTAGGTATAGGCTGTTGCCAAATACGGTTATGATCTAAAAAGGAACGTACATTGAGCAATTCACTAGGTAAAACACCATAATTGGTTTTTAGATCTTCTGCTAAGCGATCAGGATCACCAATGTCACCCCATACTACTTTGGCCCAAATTTCGGCTTGTACAAGATTGTCTCTTGTTATTTGTAGGGCAGCTTGGTTATAGTCGGCACCAACAAGAATGAGTGGGTGTTCGTCCAGCAATTGTCCTCGTAGTGTTCGTTGTTCAATAACGGTAAATAGGTGAATTAAAAAAGCACCATTGCCACATCCCATATCCAATATCCCTTTTGGCTGTTCTTCAATGGGTTTATTAAATAAGTGAATAATGATTTGGTCTACTACCTTAAAGTAACTGGAGTGTGCACCACCGCTTCCCCAAACGTTCATAGCTCTATCTACATGGCCCTCTGTGCTACCATCACCGTCATTTTTGGCCGCAAGCGCATCACCAAACAATAGGTCATCTAATTTATTAAGTGTTGGGATATACGAGACCGTGACGCCATAGGCACTAGCACGTTTGGCATAAAACAAGCCTTTTTCAGTAAACTGATAGGTGCCTTGATTTTTCTTAAAAAATTCAAAATAAGTGAGTATATCTAGCAGATGTTTAAAATTTTCAGCATCGGTATGAAATTCTTCTGCCTTAAAATTAGCCTGCATAAAGTACTTATGAAACATACCTCCCATTGCCAAATGCACTAAAATTGGACCAAGAATCACTCCTTCAATATGAGCCAGCACTTGCTGTTGTAAATCGGTTTCCTGAGTCGTGCTCGGGCTACTCAATCCAAATCTATTTTTAAGCTGATCGAATACCTGCCTCAATAGCGAAAAAGCTTTTGCATCAAAACGTTTGGGGTGAAAAGCGTGAGAGTATTTTTGGAGGCTTACCACTTTTTCATAATGCGGAAACAGGCTAAATGCCTTGGCACTTAAAGTATTGGTGCTATAAACCACCTCATTGGTTTCATTGTTTAATTGTTGTTCTAACCATCCTTGTGAACAGAGGATGCGCAAAGCAACATTGAGATAACCCTCATTGGCTTGACAGGAATTGGCTAAATCTGATACTGATACAGATCCTTTTTCTAAAAGCATTATGGTAATACCTTTTTTATGAAGGGCATAAGCAACTGGAGCTGTTACCACGCCATCTAGATGCCTGAATAATCGTGAACGGTATACATTATTGTCTTTTTTACCTGCCATTTTTAAGCCGTTTTAGCAGCGCAAATCTAAACTTTTTTTTGCTAGATATAACGTTGTAGTATCTTACTAGTCGCCTTATTTTTGCGAGGTGCAACGCCAGACCAAATCAATAAAAATTGAGCATCCAGATCAGCTAAAACTACAGTTGCTCGAGTGGTCTAAACAATTTAAACAAGTGTTTTGGTTGGATAGTAATGACTATGAGCAAGATAGCTATAGTCAATTTGATGCACTTCTTGCTGTTGATGCATCAAGGACTTTAAGCGTTTCTTATACAGACGCTTTCGCGAAACTGGAAGCATTTCAAAAAGAGGTGGATGATTGGATATTTGGTTACCTGTCTTATGATCTTAAAAACACTATTGAAAATCTAGAGTCTAATAATCTTGATGAACTAGCTTTTCCAGACTTGTACTTTTTTCAACCCCAAAAGATCATCATCTTAAAAGGAGATCGGTTGGAGTTGCTGTATACCAAAAGTGTTGCCAAGTCTTTTAATGAAGATTTGCAGGATATATTGGCAATCAAATCAAGTGATAACAGACCAAAAGTTACGCCAAAAAGAATAAAGCTACGGCTAAATAAGGATGCTTATAAGAAAAAGGTTCGTGAGCTTTTGTATCATATTAATCGTGGTGATATTTATGAAGCTAATTTTTGTCAAGAATTTTATGCTTTAGGAGCCTTAGATCCTTGGTATACGTTCAAGCAATTGAATACCATAAGTCAGCCGCCATTTGCGACCTTCTTGAGACTAGAGGATAACTATTTGTGTTCTGCTTCCCCAGAGCGTTTTTTATGCCGTCGCGGCAACAAGCTCATTACGCAACCTATAAAAGGAACGGCACCCCGAGGTAAAGATAATGTGGCCGATGCAGCTTTCAAGAAAGCATTAACATCAGATCCTAAAGAGCGAGCAGAAAATATTATGATTGTAGATTTGGTGCGGAATGATCTTTCTCGGGTTGCTCAAAAAGGAAGTGTCACCGTAACCGAATTATGTCGTGTTTATCCTTTTAAACAAGTACACCAAATGATTTCTACCGTTAGCGCAACGGTCAAAACATCAATTGATATTGCACAGTTATTGGAAGCTACCTTCCCAATGGGTAGTATGACAGGGGCACCAAAAATACGAGCCATGCAGCTCATTGAAGAATTGGAGGTTAATAAACGCGGCCTATATAGTGGTGCCGTGGGTTATATAAAACCAGATGGTGATTTTGACTTTAATGTAGTGATACGCAGTATATTATATAATGATAAAAAAAAGTATAGTTCATATATGGTAGGAAGTGCCATTACAGCAAACTCAAATCCGAATAAAGAATATGGTGAATGCTTACTCAAAGCTAAAGCCATGCGGGAGGTGTTGGAAAGTGATTGATAGAAAAATTATGATTTTTAAGGTGGAAAGGGAGAAGCTTAAAACTATTTGCTTTATGAGTTTTCTCAATTTTTCTACTACTTTTGGACAATTGAATAACCAAATATTAGACTTCTGCATCTGCAGTAAATAAATAACTATGAGCGACGACAACAAAATCATTTTCTCGATGACTGGGGTTTCTAAAACCTATCCTGGTGCACAAAGCCCAGTTATTAAAAATATATACTTAAGTTTCTTTTATGGAGCTAAAATTGGCATTTTAGGGCTTAACGGTTCAGGTAAATCTACTCTGCTTAAAATTATAGCGGGTATTGATAAAAATTACCAAGGCGATGTAGTTTCAGACAAAGAATTTTCTGTAGGTTATTTAGAACAAGAACCTCAACTAGATGATGAGAAAACCGTTTTAGAAATTGTAAAAGAAGGAGCAGCAGAAACTGTAGCTATTTTAGATGAATACAATGATATCAATAATCAGTTTGGTTTAGAAGAAGTTTATAGTGATGCCGATAAGATGGAAAAGTTGATGGCGCGCCAAGCAGAGCTGCAGGACGAAATAGATGCTCGTGGCGCTTGGGAACTTGATACTAAACTGGAGATTGCTATGGATGCCTTGCGCACACCGCCTAGTGATCAAAAAATTGGAGTGCTTTCCGGTGGTGAACGCCGGAGAGTAGCACTTTGTCGATTGCTATTGCAAGAGCCAGATGTCTTATTACTCGATGAGCCTACTAATCACCTGGACGCCGAGTCGGTACATTGGTTAGAACACCATCTAGCCCAGTATAAAGGTACTGTTATAGCTGTAACTCATGACCGTTATTTCTTGGATAATGTAGCGGGGTGGATTCTGGAATTAGATCGAGGAGAAGGTATTCCTTGGAAAGGAAATTACTCCTCTTGGCTCGATCAAAAAGCCAAACGACTAGCTCATGAACAGAAACAAGCCTCGAAACGGCAAAAAACCTTAGAGCGTGAGTTAGAATGGGTGCGTATGGCTCCTAAAGGAAGGCAGGCTAAACAAAAGGCTCGTTTAAACAATTACGATAAGTTAATGGGTCAAGATCAGAAGCAGCTGGATGACAAGTTGGAGATCTATATACCTAATGGTCCTCGATTGGGGACTAATGTAATAGAAGCTACTGGTGTAAGTAAAGCTTTTGATGATAAGTTGCTCTATGAGGAATTAAATTTTAATCTTCCTCAAGCCGGCATAGTTGGGATCATAGGACCCAATGGTGCTGGTAAGACCACTATCTTTAAAATGATTATGGGAGAAGAAAACCCTGATAAAGGCAGTTTTTCAGTGGGTGATACTGCCCATATCGCCTATGTAGATCAATCTCATTCTAATATTGATCCCGAAAAAACAATTTGGCAAAACTTTTCTGATGAACAGGATTTAGTAATGATGGGTGGCAAGCAAGTAAATTCCAGAGCTTATTTAAGTAGATTTAATTTCAGCGGAAGCGAACAAAACAAAAAAGTTTCTACTCTTTCCGGTGGAGAACGCAACCGGCTTCACCTAGCAATGACTTTAAAAGAAGAGGGTAATGTACTCCTACTAGATGAGCCTACTAATGACTTAGATGTAAATACGCTGCGTGCTCTAGAAGAAGGGTTAGAAAATTTTGCAGGTTGTGCCGTAGTAATTAGTCACGACCGTTGGTTTTTAGATCGCATCTGTACCCATATTCTTGCTTTTGAAGGAGATAGTCAAGTTTACTTTTTTGAAGGAAGCTACTCTGATTATGAAGAAAACAAGAAAAACCGCTTGGGTACCGACATAATGCCTAAACGTATTAAATATAAAAAATTGGTGCGGTAATTCTCTCTCTATTTCCAATTTGTTTATCCTTAATTAATTTAGAATAGGCTTTTTATTGGAGTAATCAAAATGTTAACTATTTCTTAATTCATGAGTTATACTTTATATTGACTACCTAATCAATTCAAATTAAAAATGATAAAGAAATTATTTATTCTTTTACTTCTTCCTTTTACTTCATTGAGTCAAGTTCAAATAAACCAGGATATTTATAGTGAATTTACGGGTGATGTTTCTAGAATTGCTGTAACTAGTAGTGCTGATTCGAATATAATAGCAATTGAACCACCTTTTGATGATATTAATGGAAATTCTTTAGGACAAGTACGGCTTTTTCATAGCCAAGGTGACAACTGGATACAATTGGGAGTCGTTGCTAAGAACATGAATATATACACCAATTTAAGTCAATTCATAAGTAGTACTAAAGAACTAACACTAGACACATCCCAGTTAGCTAGTGGTTTGTACTTTGTAGAGCTAGTAACTAGTCAAAGAAGAGTTTCTCAGAAGTTTACTATTTAATAATGCCCCATAATATCCAATGCAAATTAAAAACGTTGCCTTTGATGCTGATGATACGCTTTGGGAAAACGAAACCTATTTTAGGGACGCTGAAGGCTATTTTTGTGAATTGATGAAGGAATTTCTTCCAATCGATCAATTGGAAAAACGCCTTTTTGACATGGAAATGAAAAATTTACCACTTTATGGTTATGGGATTAAACCATTTATATTGTCCTTAATAGAGGCTGCACAAGAAATTAGTAAAGGCCAGGTTTCAAATAATAGCATAAGTAAATTAATAGACTTAGGCAAAGATATGTTACAAGCACCAGTAGTCCTTATAAATGGCGTGGAAGACACCTTGAAACAGCTTAAGAACAAAGGATATAGACTCGTTGTGGCTACCAAGGGAGACTTATTGGATCAAGAGCGTAAACTTATTAAATCCGGTCTTGAACCTTATTTTCATCATATCGAAGTGATGGCAGATAAGAAGCCGAGACAATATCACAAATTGATCAATCACTTAGACATTAATATAGATGAGTTCTTGATGGTAGGTAATAGTCCAAAAAGTGACATACTACCTGTATTAGAAATTGGGGGTTGGGCTTTTCACATTCCATTTCATACGACTTGGGAGCATGAAAATGTAAACCATCCTATACAACATGAACATTATCAAAAATTCATTAAGATTTCAGAGTTGCTAACAGTATTGTAGTAAAAAATTAAATCCCGGTATAATTGTGCGGGGTAATTGCCTTGAGTTCTACTTTTATACTTTCACTTATATCTAAGGTTTCAATAAAAGCCGCTAGCGTTTCTTGTGTAATTTTTTCGTTGGTGCGAGTCAACGATTTAAGGGCTTCATAAGGATTTGGATAGCCCTCTCGCCTCAATATTGTTTGAATGGCTTCAGCTGCAACAGCCCAATTCTGATTGAGATCGTATTTAATCTTATCTTCATTCAACAACAGTTTATTCAGACCTTTAAGAGTTGCCTGAAATCCAATTACAGTATGCCCAATTGGAACTCCGATATTCCGTAAAACGGTACTATCAGTAAGGTCTCGTTGTAAGCGCGAAATAGGTAATTTACTGGATAAATGTTCTAAAATCGCATTGGCTATACCTAAATTACCTTCACTATTCTCAAAATCAATAGGATTCACTTTATGTGGCATTGCAGATGAACCCACTTCTCCCTTTTTTATTTTCTGTTTAAAATAGTCCATCGAAATGTAGGTCCAGAAATCCCTATTTAGGTCAATGAGAATTGTATTGATTCGTTTTATAGCATCAAAAAGGGCGGCCATATGGTCGTAATGCTCGATTTGTGTAGTAGGGAAGGAGTGCTGTAGCTTTAAACTCTTCTCTACAAATTGAGAACCAAATGCATTCCAGTCAATTTCTGGATAAGTAACATGATGTGCATTAAAATTTCCTGTTGCTCCACCAAATTTAGCCGCATTGGGAATCGTTTTAAGCAATTTCAATTGTTCTTCAATTCGAGTTACAAACACTTGTATTTCTTTACCAAGTCTGGTAGGCGATGCAGGTTGCCCATGTGTACGTGCTAACATTGGGATATGTTCCCATTCATCAACCAATTGTTTAAGATGATCTACCACCTCTAGTAGCTGTGGCAGGTAGGCTTGTTGCACCGCGTCTTTTAAACTTAATGGTATTGCAGTATTGTTAATATCCTGAGAGGTAAGACCAAAATGAATAAACTCTTTATAGGCGTTTAAGCCCAAAAAATTGAACTTGTCCTTTATAAAGTACTCAACAGCCTTTACATCATGATTCGTGACCTTCTCTATTTCTTTAATAGCTTCGGCATCACTAGTAGAAAATTCACTGTAAATTTCGCGTAGCTCAATAAAAATATGTTGATCTATATCTGCTAGTTGGGGAAGCGGTAGTTCACATAATGCAATGAAATATTCAATCTCGACTTTAACACGGTAGCGAATTAAGGCTTCTTCTGAGAAAAAATTAGCTAAACTTTCTGTTTTTGAGGTATAACGACCATCAATAGGTGAGATGGCACGTAGTGCTGAAAATGACATATTAGTTTTTCAAAAGGCAAATATAGTTAATCACCAAATGTTAAACACGGTTACTTAATAAAACAAAATATAACTATTCTACAATTTTTAGTGTTTAAAAGTTAGCTCTATAGACACGATGACTAGGAGAAACATCATTATTTTCATTTTCAGTAATTATGAAGAGTGCGTTTTCATTGGCTTGAATATGTGCAATATATTTATTGTCAGGTATAGAAATATTTATCTCTTGTAATAATCCATCTAGTGTATTAAATACGCCAATGTAGTTTCCATCTTGATCTTGATCCCCTTCTGCAAAACTCGAACCAACAAAAATCAGATTTTCAAAATAACCAGTAACAACATTAGGTAGTTGTACATTTAGAGTGCCTCTTGTTATTTGCTGTGTTTCTATATTATACGTTAAGACATCATTTGAGATGCCATCTGCTTGATTGTCTATCGGTATCTCTTGACCACCAAAAAAATAAATTATATTATCAATAATCTCACCATCAGTAGATGTGCGTTCAACAAAGCCATCGTCAATTTCTAAAATATTGATATCATCCCGTATGGGTTGTGGCATTACCCCCAATATTGTACCAATAGGGCCATAATTAAAACCTCCTATAAAATAAATGGCATTATCCAAAGCAGCTGAGCCAAATACTAATGGTGCGAAATCTTGTGGGGATGGTTCATATGAATCAATAAACGCGTCAAAGTTTTCATCATAAACTTCTGTAGATCGACCGCCTGTACTTACAATTCCATTATCTATAAATTCAATTGCTTTAGAAAAGAAATCTTCGCGATTAAAACCATAAGTAGAAAGTTGACTGGTTTCTAGATTATAGCGAAGAGCTTGCTGCTCACCCAAACCTAATTGATCTACATGAACTGTTATAAATAAATTATTGGTGGCAGGAGAATATTTAAAACCGAATCGACCTTGATCATCAAAAGAGAAGAGCTCAACAAGGTTTTCAATTGAGGTTGGCGCTGTGGCATAATCGTCTAAAGTTTTTTCTTCTAAGGTGAAGTTAAAACTAACACCAGATTCTGGAATAAGTGTAAGTTGGATATTTTCAGTTTCTATATTAGCAGAAATGCTATAAGAGAAATCTGATGTAGCAAAAATAAACTCCTGTTCGTCAAATGGTTCAAAATCTATGTTTAGTGAAGATGCATTTATGTCTGTTGCAATGATTTCAAAGGTAGTGCCTTGACTATTAAGTGCATAACCTCTAATATGTCTTAATGAAATCTGGTTCAGGCCATCATTGGAAAATCTAAACTCGTCATCTTGAACATTAAAAAGTGCCGTAATATCTAAATTAGAAACTGTGCTATTTGTTAGCAATGCACGATCTATTTGCCATACTTTTTCATCTCCATTGGTAATTAAATCTATTATAGCATCTAATTGCGCTGTATCTATTAGAGGTGGGTCAACCAATACTTCTATACGATTACCATCATCTTGACTACAAGCGACTATTAAAAAGGCTAAAACAAGAATTCGTAAAATTTTATAACTCATAACAAATGTGTTTTATTATGAATCTATTATACTTGAGAAAGGTTGCGTCAAAAAATATAAAAATCACAAAATACCTCTGGCCTTAATCTCTAAATACTTATTTATAGTATTTACTGTGAGATTTTCAGGTTTGGTTAGGATAGCTTGTATGCCATGA
>CAZDFA010000081.1:0-11925 GCA_964504555.1 uncultured Flavobacteriaceae bacterium
ACCGTTCCGCAAGCACAACCTCAAATATTAAAGGGTAATAAACCTGACCCAAACAAGCCACAACTTACCTTGGCATTGCCTGATATTTCAGAAATGACTTCTGTAGAAGGTACCATGCGATTTTTAGCGGCAGATGAATTAGCAGGTCGTGACACCGGGACTTTAGGTATTGAAACTGCTGCTCAATTTATAGAAGCACGGTTTGAGCATGCCGGTGTTCAGCCTTATTTTAAGACCTATAGAGACGGTTTTAAGGTGTTAGAAGGTAATGCTTTTAATGTAGTTGGTGTACTGGAGGGAACCGACCCTACGCTCAAAAAAGAAATTGTACTTATAGGAGCACATTATGATCATATAGGAAGTGGTAGGCGCAATTTAGAACAGGATACAATTGCCAACGGGGCTAATGATAATGCCTCGGGGACAACTGCCGTTTTAACACTGGCAGATCATTTCGCGCAAGCAAAAAATAACAAACGCACCATACTATTTGCTCTCTTTTCTGCCGAAGAAAAAGGACTTCAAGGATCAAAATTTTTAGCTCGAAACCTCAAAAGAGCGGGGGTAGATTTATACACCATGTTTAATATTGAGATGATAGGTGTACCCATGCAAAACAAGGATCATCTGGTGTATTTAACCGGTTATGAGCTGTCTAATATGGCCGAAAAGTTCAATGGGTATACGGGTGAGAAACTTATAGGATTTTTGCCAAAAGCAAAAGAGTTTAATCTCTTTAGACGTAGTGATAATCTACCTTTTTATGAAGAATTTGGCGTGCCTTCGCATACCATTTCTAGCTTTGATTTTACTAATTTTGATCATTATCACGGGGTAGACGATGAGTTTCAATTGATGGATATTAAACATATGGAAGCCGTGATCAGCAAGATTATACCAGGCTTGGAAAAGTTAATCAACGCACCCACACGGGAAATATTTTTTAATCAAGGATAGCATTAATGAAGCGAATAGTAGTAACAGGAACAAGCAGGGGCATTGGTTTTGAATTAGTCAAATTATTGGCAAATGAGGGGCATCAGGTACTAGCGCTTTCGCGGAAAGCAAAACCTTGTCAAGATCTCGACCTTCAAAATGTAACGGCCTTATCTTTTGACATCACTAAGGAATCAGACTGTGAGAAAGTAGTCGATTTTATTGATAGCGATTGGGAAGCTGTAGATGGCCTAGTCCATAATGCAGGATTGTTACTAAATAAACCTTTAACCGAAACTACGTTGGCAGATTTTGAGGCGGTTTATACCGTAAATGTATTTGGTGTTGCCCAATTGACCAAAGCAGTATTGCCCTTTATGATTAGCGGAAGTCATGTTGTGGCCGTAAGTAGTATGGGTGGTATACAAGGGAGTGCGAAATTTCCAGGACTAGCGGCTTATAGTTCTAGTAAGGGTGCAGTTATTACATTGATGGAGTTACTTGCCGAAGAATATAAAGAGCAAGGTATAGCTTTTAATTCCCTTGCGTTAGGTGCCGTACAAACCGAAATGCTAGAAGCAGCTTTCCCAGGTTATCAGGCGCCCTTAACTCCAATCGAAATGGGAGCATACATCAAAAATTTCGTATTAACAGGCCAGCAGTTTTATAACGGAAAGGTACTGCCAGTAAGTGCCAGTACTCCTTGAGGGCTTACTTAACTAGAAGATCATTTAACACACCTTCAAGAATTTGTTCCTGATCTTCGGTATACCCTACTTTAGAAAATACAATTTCACCTTGCTCATTTATAATATACAAGGTTGGAAATGCGTGAACTTTAAAATCCTGAGTTATCTGGCGTTCAGTTAAAATTGTTGGATAATTGATCTCCTTATAATCAATAAAATCTATAAGCTTCTTTTGTTTTATACTATCAGTATCTACTGGATTAATTCCTAGAACTTCAACATTTTTAGTCTTAAATTTTCGTTTAATAGCTTTTATACTAGGTATAGCCTCTACACAGGGCTGGCAGTCTTTATACCAAAAGTCTAATACTACGATCTTGCCTTTATAATCTCTTAAATCAAAGGTTTTATTAGACTTCAGAAATTCACCTGTAAGTTCTGGGGCGATAGTTCCTTGAGCTAAAGGAAGAAAATCTTCTTTATTAGGTGGTTTGTATGCCTCAAAAATATAATCTTGAGTCTCATCTTTAAATCTATCTTTTAAATCTTGTAATGTGATATTATCATAAACTACATTACTAATATCCCAAGTATTATACTGTACTTCATTATCTAAATGGGCTTCAAATGATATATGCGATATATAGTTTTCTTTTGTGTTTATAAAAAGGGTCTTTTTTTGATCAAAAACTGGGTCATCATCTGGTAAATAGGATGTAATGTAGATCCCATTATTTTTAGTATTAGTTGCAGCCCGATTAAGAGAAGTATCTGTAATTTTAAGTAAGCGTTCGGGTTTGCTAAAATAAGTGTTTAGTACTTGCCCATCGTGCCTGTTCTTTATGAACCCTAGTCCTTCAGTAGCCGTATGACTTGTCACTTTTCCTAAATTATGATCTATAATGTATAGTTTTGAAAGATCGTAATACTTTGTATAATGTTGTCTTTCGTTTTTTACAGTATACCAAAAAGCCTTTCCAAAAATTGAGTCTTCCTGAACTCTAACTGTAAAAACTCTAGATTTTATTTGAAGTGTATCATCACCATCAAATGTTTTGATAGCATAATCTATGTCATAGGCTACAGTCTTTTTTGAATCTAATGTTTTAACAAAAGAATTTAAACTATGATCTTTTTTACAAGAAGAAAGACTTATCAGAGCAATTAGATAAGGGGAGAGCTTATAAAAAATAGTAAAATGATTCATTGGATTGAGTAAAATTAGCTAAAAAAGTACATATATTAAACTTGAATAACTATTTAAGGTTAATAATGCCTTGAGTTGTAGTTTTTTTGCAATCTCCAAAAAGGCAGGAAGTGCAAGATTTACCATCTTCTCTTGGAATACAACCATTAGTTCCAGAACACCCACTTGAGGTACATGAAATTCCACGTGTTTGAAGACCATCACTAGTTACTTCGAGTAGTGTGGTGGTTATTTTATCTCCATTTCTTGACCTTAGATACATATTGGAATCTATCTCTAAAAGTTCATGACTTTCAAAGCGGACAAACTCTCCACTGCTAATAGATAAATCATTTTCAATAGATTTGATAACCCCTTCAAAGTTGGCAATGTCATTTAATTGAAGGTCTTGCTCAATTTCCGAATCATTTGAACAACTTAAACAAAAAAGCACGACGGATAACATAAATAATTTTCTCATTTGTATATAAATCATTGATTAATAATGTTATATATAATGCCATATCATAAAAAAATGTTAAACATTTTTTTATGATATGGCATTACTTTGTTCAACAAAACTTTAGTTGATCAATTAATATATTCGATTTTGGTTTTAAGCGTAACTTTGATGTTAATGAAGGAGATTCTTTCTAAATACCTGCCCGAACGAGCTGTAAACTCCGTTTTTGAATTAATCAAGGAGAACAACGTTCATCTTAAAATTGTAAATGAACGAGTAACGAGACACGGGGATTATCGCAAATTGCCTAATGGACAGCATCAAATAACCGTTAATGTAAACCTGAACACGTATCGGTTTTTAATCACGCTAGTGCATGAAATAGCACACTTGGTAGCTTTTGAAAAGTATGGCCGCTTTATAAAACCTCATGGTAAAGAATGGAAACATTCCTTTCAACGATTAATGTTACCTTTCATAAGACCAGAAGTATTTCCTCCAAATTTGTTGCCTTTATTGGCAAGACATTTTAAAAATCCAAAAGCCAGTAGCGATACAGATGCTCAATTGGCAATAGCTTTAAAGCAATACGATCCTGAAAATGACAAAAACTATATCTTTGAGTTATTGGAAGGAACTTTATTTAGGATTCATAATAATAAAGTTTTTAAAAAGGGTAAAAAAAGAGTAAAACGATATGAATGTATCGAAGTAAAAACGGGTAAAACCTATCTTTTTCAGCCCAATGCAGAAGTAGAACCATTAGAGTAAAAGTACATGGCTTCAAAGGAAGATCGATCAAATTTTTATGGGCTTATTATGGCAGGTGGTGTTGGTTCTCGATTTTGGCCTGTGAGTCGGGAGGCATTTCCAAAGCAGTTCCATGATATGCTCGGTACTGGTGAGTCCTTGTTACAACGCACTTTTAAGCGATTGGCTAGACTCATTCCAGAAGATCAAATCTTAATACTTACCAACGTCCAATATGAGGATTTGGTCAAAGAACAATTGGCTGATATTCCTTCTCAGAATGTGGTTTTAGAAACTGCTATGCGCAACACGGCTCCTTGTATTTTACTCTCTGCCTTAAAGGTTTATAAAGACAATCCAAATGCCCAAATGATTGTTGCGCCTAGCGATAGTTGGATTGAAGATGAAGCTGGTTTTATTCAAGATTTGGAAACTGCTTTTACAGCTTGTACAAAAGAAAATGCCATAGTCACGCTAGGCATACAACCGAGCTTCCCCAATACAGGATATGGCTATATAAATTATGAAAAACAAGATGCTAATCCTGCTAAAAAAGTCTTGAATTTTACTGAAAAACCAGATTACGAAACTGCCAAAGTCTTTTTTGAAAACGGATCCTATCTCTGGAATGCAGGAATGTTTGTTTGGAGTGCCCAGACAATAGTACAGGCTTTTGAAACATATTTACCAGCGATGTACGCACTTTTTGAAAAGGGAATGCCTGTATTAAATACTGCTGGGGAACAAGAGTTTATAGAAACTAATTATGCTAAAGCGGAAAATATTAGTATAGATTATGGAGTAATGGAAAAGCATGATAATGTTAAGGTGATTCCAGCACAATTTGATTGGAATGATTTAGGTACTTGGGGCTCTTTGTATGATAAATTGGAAAAAGATGAGCACCAAAATGCAGTTGTTAATTCACGTGCCGCCCTTAACGATACGTCAGGCAATATCATACACACGCATAACAATAAAGTGGTGGTTGTGGATGGGTTGAAAGACTACGTCATCGTTGAAACGCAAGATGTTCTCGTTGTGGTGCCAAAATCTAAGGAACAGGACATTAAACAATTGCGTAATATGGTACAATCAAAATTTGATCATAACTTAGGCTAATGGAAACTAATCACGACATCGAACAAAATAAAGAAGCCGTAAAGAAGGATGCTCAGGGATTATGGAAGAGTACCAAAACCTTTATGGTCGAGTTACTAGATTTTAGATCAGATACAGATCGAGACGCTACGATTGAGGCAATAAAAGCCGATATATCTTTTAAAGGGGCAACGGCTTGGATTTTAATTTGCTCCATTTTTGTGGCTTCCGTCGGTTTAAATGCAAATTCTACAGCAGTCGTCATTGGAGCGATGCTTATTTCTCCTTTAATGGGTCCTATTTTAGGTATTGGGATGTCCATTGCTGTTAATGATATAGATACCCTTAAAAAGTCGCTCATCAATCTGGCCACTATGATTGTGCTTAGTTTGTTGACTGCCTATTTATTTTTCAAATTTTTCCCTTTAGGTAGCGAAGAAACTTCCGAATTACTAGGACGTACTAAACCAGATATCCGAGATGTATTGATTGCCTTTTTTGGTGGTTTGGCGTTGATTATTGCCCGTACTAAAAAAGGAACTATTGCCAGTGTGATTTTTGGTGTGGCTATTGCAACTGCCTTAATGCCACCTTTGTGTACAGCAGGTTATGGCTTAGCTAATGGCAATTTGCCTTATTTCGGCGGTGCCATGAACCTCTTTACGATAAACACCATTTTTATTGCATTAGCGACCTTTATAGTATTGAAAGTTTTACGCTTCCCAATGCTGCGTTATGCTAATTCCAAAAGGCGCAAACGTGTTGCACAGCTAGCGTCTTTAGCTGCTTTAGTGGTTATGGCCTATCCTACATATACCTTTATTCAGGTATGGAAAGCAAGTGGCTATGAAAACGATTATAATGCTTTTGTTAAGAACGAAATTGATGGTAATACAGAGCTTTGGTTGCAACGAGGGATACCAGATTATGAGGGTAAAACAATTACCCTTTATTTTAATGGAGAGATTGCAGAAGCAACAGAAGTAGATTTAAGAAACGAATTAAAGGGCTACGAAAATATTGCAGATTTTGATCTAAAAGTAAATGGAAATAAAAATCGAAGCTTTGATAAAATATCAGAAGCTTATGACAGAGCTATAAGCGATCTTGATAAAAAGGATAATATTATTGAGGGCTTGCAGATAGAAATTGAAAATCTCAAAGGGACCATTAGCCAAATGGATGAGAAGCAAAATTCTTTTTCGTTTTCTAATTTATCTAAAGATGCAAAAATTCAATTTCAGGACTTGCAATATTTTGGATTTGCAAAAATGCCGACGTCTACTAACTTTAGATCGGTAGATACGACCAATGTTGCTCTTGTTCGTTGGAGCGAAAGTATAACCGATAGTCTTGCGACCATCAAAAATAAAGCCTTGTCACAGTGGCTCAAATCACAAACTAAGGCCGATACGGTTTTTGTGAAAAGTGAATAAGAAAAAAACCAGTTCGGGAGTTTCGTTAACTTTTGTTCTGAGCTTTTCTAACCATCTTAAATAGGTTAGAAGAATATACAAAGTTGGTTACTTCTTCATTGTCGGTTTTAAAAACTTCGGTTTTATCACCTTCCCAAGCCAGATGGCCGTCTTTTAAGAAGACTATTTTTTCGCCAATTTCCATTACCGAATTCATATCATGAGTATTGATAATAGTGGTGATATCAAATTCTTCAGTAATCTCTTTGATCAAATTATCAATAACCGTTGCGGTATGAGGATCTAGTCCAGAATTAGGTTCATCACAAAAGAGATAAGCAGGATTATTTACCACAGCCCGAGCAATTGCAACCCTTTTTTGCATTCCTCCCGAAATTTCTGAAGGCAATTTGTGATTAGCATTAACCAGATTTACTCGATCAATCACCACATTGGCGCGCTCAAGCATTTCTGCTTTTTTCATTTTGGTAAACATCTTAAGGGGAAACATAATGTTTTCTACTACTGTCATAGAGTCAAAAAGAGCACTACCTTGAAAGACCATGCCTATTTTTTCGCGTAGGTCTCGTTGTTCTTCAAAACTTAAATCAGAATAGCATACATCGTCGTAGAGTATTTTTCCGCCGTCAGGCTTAAATAATCCTAACATGCATTTTATAAAAACGGTTTTACCAGAGCCACTCTGTCCAATAATGAGGTTTGTCTTTCCTTTCTCAAAAGAAGTAGTAAGTCCTTTGAGCACTTCTACATTACCAAATCCCTTATGTAAGTCTTTAACTTCTATCATTAGCTGAGCAACATTTGGGTGATAAGGTAATTGGCTATAATAATTACAACACTAGTCCAAACAAAAGCAGTTGTACTTGCTTTACCAACTTCTAACGCTCCACCTTTCATATAAAACCCATGAAAAGAAGGTATCGTTGCCAGGATAAAGGAAAAAATAGCTGTTTTTATAAAGGCGTAACCTACGTGAAAGGGTATAAAATCATCTTGTAAACCCGTTAAAAATTCTGAACTAGAAGCGAAGTCACCGTAAACCGCAGCGATATACGCTCCAATTATGCCTAAAAACATAGATATGGTTATCACAAAAGGATAAAAGAACATCGCCACAATCTTAGGGAAAACTAAATAATTGAGCGAATTAATACCCATCACCTCAAGAGCATCTATTTGTTCGGTGACACGCATGGTGCCTATACTAGAAGTGATAAAGGATCCTACTTTACCCGCCATGATAATGGATATAAAGGTTGGTGCAAACTCTAGTATTACCGACTGTCTAGAAGCAAAACCAATTAGTTCTTTGGGCAACAAAGGATTGGTCAAATTGAGCGCTGTTTGAATGGCAACTACTCCACCTACAAAGAAGGAAATAAAAGATACAATGCCTAGCGAACCTATAATGAGATCATTAATATCCTTAAATATCAAGTCTCGCAAAACACTGCCTTTTGTAGGCTTTATAAAAGTCTCTTTGAGCATTATAAAATACCGACCAATATCGTCTAGATAAAGCATGTAGTCATCTTATTGAGCTAAATTAACAAATAAAGCGGTAGCCTAATTTTTTTATGATCGATTTAGCTTTTAAAGTCCAAGTAATTGGACAAGTTTATGGTAGATCTCAGTATTTTCATAGATCCCTTGAAATTCCTCACTTCCTGGCCCAAAGGCAAATACAGGTACCATTGTAGCCGTATGGCCACCAGTAGAAAATGTAGGCTCTAGTTGGTTATAATTGCCTTTTTTCGAGGAAAGACTAAATCCGCCGGTCTCATGATCTGCCGTTACAATTACAAGCGTTTCGGTATTGCTTTGCGCATAATCTAGGGCGATGCCTATGGTTGTATCAAAATCGATGAGTTCAGAAACAAGATAATCAGTATTGTTTTCGTGTCCACCCCAATCTATTTGAGAGCCCTCAGTCATCATAAAAAAGCCTGTTTTATTCTGGGATAAATGATTCAAGCCAAGTTTGGTTGCTTTCGGCAAAAAATCTCCCCGTCCTTCTGTCATTTTTGGCATGCCATTGTTGGCAAGAAGATAGGCGTACTTTTTGTTTTGATCCAGTATCGTTGTGGTGGAAGGAAGGTCTATGGTGTCTAATTGGAACTGTTTTCGTGTAAGCAAATCAAATCCACTAATCGTATCCTTGCGTTTGTTTTTGTTAAAGAAATTCCTTCCGCCACCAGCAAAGAAGTTTACCCTGCTTTCTGCTAAGGCAAGGGCAATAGCATCTTCCTGCCTTCGGTACGGTACATGGGCAAAGAAACTGGCTGGCGTAGCGTGGGTAATACTAGAGGTCGCTATCAATCCAGAAGAATAGCCTTTTTCTGCAAGTTTTTCTAAAATGGTAGTTACGCCAATAGTATCATGATCTACACCAATAGCCCCATTATAGGTTTTTACTCCTGATGCAAATGCAGTTGCACCGGCAGCGCTATCAGTAATTGGATCACTTGAAGAACTTGTTTTTATAAGACCAATATGTTTAAAACGATCATAATTGGAGGTTTCGTCATTATAAAATTGACTCGCCGATATCTGACTTAATCCTGTTCCATCCCCAATTAGTAGTATGATGTTTTTGGGCTTAGCCTTGTCTTCTAATTTTTCTTGTTTTGCATTTGTGCAGTTAGTAAAAATGAGTACTACTAAAAGGAGTCTTAAAACCATGGTATTTTATATTTTAATAGGTCAAGATAACTTGAACTTTTAAGGTTGTTTTTATGAGAGTATTAAGAAGTAGTTTTTACTTTTTTCTTTATACCCTCCCACCTCAATTTCCGGATAAATTGGCCTTCATTTGATGTGACAAGGAACTCTTTATTAGATTGCTTAGCGCGAAAATATCCGCTTAGATAATTGAAGAAAAGTAATGGTTTCTTTTTGCGTAATGCCAATTTTGCCGAAGCAA
The DNA here is from genome assembly GCA_964504555.1 of uncultured Flavobacteriaceae bacterium. Taxonomy (GTDB): domain Bacteria; phylum Bacteroidota; class Bacteroidia; order Flavobacteriales; family Flavobacteriaceae; genus Dokdonia. Next base: position 9,485 of record CAZDFA010000081.1, read on the forward strand.
TAGCCGTCAGCCATAAACCATATCGTAAACTATAGAAAGCAGCTCCTTGCTTGGCATTTGATTTACGGCTATAGGCCATTCCCGTGGGTTTGAGGTGTTTCACATGCAGACTCGGGTCGGTGAGCACCGTAAAATTGTGATATTTTGCTAGTAGCTCATCTACTGTATCCCAGCCCATAGCAGGTTTTAGACCGCCTATCGCTCTAAAACAATCTTTAGTATAGGCTTTAAGAGCACCACGAATATGGTCTTGATTAGTCAGGTTTTCTAATACCCATTGATCTTCTCTTTGTATGTAACAGAAACCTCCTACCATACCTACTTTAGGGTTGACTCCAAAATGTGTGAAGATAGTCTCGAGATAGTTGGATGGAAAGATAAGGTCTGCATCAAACTTGCATATCACATCAAATGAATCATCCAAAATCGCTAGTCCTTTATGAAAAGCACGTATTACTTTACTACCCGGTTCGTGGGAATCGGCAGCCTCGGTTTTTATACTTGTGATGAAATCGTATTTTCTAGTATACGATTGTATTATTTTGGGACTATCATCAGTACTTTGATCATCAACAATTACAATTTTTGATGGCCTAATTGTTTGTGCAATCAAAGAATCTAGTGTCCTTCCTATAAATCGAGCTTCGTTATGACAGGGAATAATGATATAGCATCTCATGACTTAGCTTCTTTCGGCATAGATCAAATAGTATCTAGGTGTAAATTTTCGCAATAATGGCCGTATGCCAATTTTATTTACTGGATTTGTGAATTTTATACTATCCTTTATTTTCCATCCTGTTTTTTCTAATAGCCAATCAAATTGCCAGTCTTCAAATTCATGATAGTGTCTGTCCCAAGGATCTGTTTTGCTTTGATAAGCACTAGCAAACCATAATTTTAAGGGGACACTTGCTATTAATTTTTTGGCTTCTATCGCCTTTAGAATTGTGAAAGGGGAGAGTAGGTGCTCAAAAATTTCAAAAGCGGTAACAGCTGTATAAGCTTCTGAAGATAAGGCGGTAGTGTCTATATCCAAATCTTCACCTGTAGTATTGGTAATGGTATAGCCCTCTTTTTCCATAAATGCGACAAAAGGATTGGTAACGCCCAAATCAAGTAGATGCTCTTCCTCAGCCTTGGGAAGTACTTTTTTTAAAAACTCTAAGGTGACGCCGTAACGTCTATTAGGAAAGGAATTGTCGTACACAACTTAAAATTATTGCGCAAATATAAGCTTTGATTAGACTATCAATTTATAGTATTAATAGCGATATGCGATAGCATTTACATTCATTCCTGCTCCGACGCTAGCAAAAAGGATGATATCTCCGCTATTCAAATTCTGGTTTTCAATTTGGCCTTTAGCAACTAAATCAAAGAGTGTCGGTACTGTGGCTACAGAACTATTGCCCAATTTATGAATACTCATCGGCATAACTCCTTCTGTAGGCGTTGTATCATATAATCCAAAAAAACGAGAGCTGATCGCCTCATCCATTTTTTCATTGGCCTGATGAATAAATATTTTTTTAACCTGATCAATACTAATATTGCTTTTATCTAAACATGCTTTCATAGCTGCAGGAACATTGGAAAGCGCAAAATTGTAGATCTTGCGGCCATTCATTTTTAGGTATTTAGTATGCTCGCAGCCTTTTTGATTATACGTCTTGGCATAATTTAGATAATAAGCTTCTTCATAGGTATAAGTTGCCGTATTAGTACTGAGAATACCTTTTTCATTATCCTGATATTCTATAATTGTAGCACCTGCGCCATCACCGTAAATCATACTATCTCTGTCATGTGGATCAATCACTCGGGAAAGAGCCTCTGTTCCAATAACAAGACATCTTTTTGCCATACCTGCTTTTATAAATGCTTGTGCTTGAATTACCCCTTCAATCCAGCCTGGACAGCCAAAAAGGATATCATATGCCACACATCCAGGGTTTTTTATTTGCAGACTGTGTTTTATTCTAGTAGCTAAACTCGGCACCAGATCACTTTGCGAACATCCTTTTTTAACATCGCCAAAGTTATGAGCGCAAATAATATAGTCAATCGTTTCAGGGTCACATTGAGCATCTTCTATTGCCCGTTCGGCAGCAAAGAATCCCAGATCGGATGTTGTATGATGATCTTTGGCATACCTACGCTCTTCAATACCAGTAATGGCCTTGAACTTTTTAATGATTACATCATTTTCTGCTTCAAAGGTCGCCCCTGAACTATCTAGAAATTCATGATTTAAAAAACTTGAATTCGTCGTAACTTTTTGGGGGATATAACTTCCTACACCACTAATAATAATACCCATTATCTCTCTTTCAATTATTGATCAATATAATGATATTGATTTATAATGATGACATCGTTTGTCAAAAATTACGAAAGCAAAAGTATAAATAAATGAAGATAAATGCTTTTGCTTATAT
>CAZDFA010000082.1:0-11728 GCA_964504555.1 uncultured Flavobacteriaceae bacterium
CCAAAATCTTCGTGAGCGTGCCAATTTACACTTGCTATGAGCTACTCTTCATAACATTGTGATAACATAAAATTAAACTAAAAAAGATGTGATAAAAACTGTTGTGCTATAAAACTTTTTCGAGCAAAAAAGAAAATCCTGAGCAATAACTCAGGATTTATGCAGAAATTTTCGCGTATGCGAAATCATTAAATTATCCTTTAAAACTAGCCGTTAAAAATTCTCGATTCATCCTCGCAATATTTTCTAGGGAAATTCCTTTAGGACATTCTACCTCACAGGCTCCGGTATTGGTACAGTTACCAAAACCTTCTTCATCCATTTGATTCACCATATTCAACACACGATCTGTAGCTTCCACTTGTCCTTGAGGCAATAATGCAAACTGACTTACTTTTGCTGAAACAAATAGCATTGCACTAGAATTTTTACAGCTTGCTACACAAGCTCCACAACCAATACACGTTGCCGCATCAAAAGCAGCATCTGCATGCACTTTTTCAATAGGAGTAGCATTTGCATCTTGTGTATTTCCAGAGGTATTAATAGAGATAAATCCCCCAGAATGTTGTACACGATCAAAAGCCGAACGATCTACTACCAAATCTTTTACAACGGGAAACGCCTTAGCTCTGAAAGGTTCAATAGTAATGGTATCTTCATCTTTAAACTTACGCATATGCAGTTGACAGGTCGTAACTAATCGATCCGGACCATGTGCCTCTCCATTAATAAATAAGGAACACATTCCGCAAATACCTTCACGACAATCGTGATCAAAAGCGATAGGTTCATCTCCTTGTTGGATTAATTGATTATTGAGAACATCTAGCATTTCTAAGAAGGACATATCTCCATCAATCCCATCTATGGGATAAGCCACCATCTTTCCTTTATCCTGAGCGTTTTTCTGACGCCAAATTTTTAAAGTAAGTTTCATATATCTTTCTTATTTATAACTTCTTTGTTTCAATTCAATATTCTCATAAGTAAGCTCCTCTTTATGCAATACAGCATCTTTAGGTTCTCCCTTATATTCCCAAGCTGACACAAAGGTGAAGTTTTCATCATCTCTTTTTGCTTCTCCTTTTTGCGGCCCATCTTCTTCAACAGATTCTTCTCTGAAATGGCCTCCACATGATTCTGAACGGTGCAAGGCATCTTTAGCAAACAACTCACCTAGCTCTAAAAAGTCAGCCACACGACCAGCCTTAGCGAGCTCTTCGTTAAATTCATTAGCCCCTCCAGGCACTCGTACATCTGCATAGAACTCTTTGCGTAATGCACTTATTTCTTCAATAGCTTCAGTAAGCCCTTTTTCATTACGAGACATCCCACATTTGTCCCACATGATTTTACCTAACCTTTTGTGGAAATAATCAACGGGTTTCGTTCCGTTATTATTTATTAATTTATCTATTTGAGAACGCACATTTTTTTCTGCTTCCTCAAATTCTAGAGTATCTGTAGAAATAGGCCCTGTTCTAATATCATGGGCTAGATAATCTCCTATTGTATAAGGCAATACAAAATAACCATCTGCCAGACCCTGCATCAAGGCAGAAGCTCCAAGTCTATTTGCCCCGTGATCTGAGAAGTTAGCCTCGCCAACGGCATATAGCCCTTCAACAGACGTCATTAAGTTATAGTCTACCCATATACCTCCCATTGTATAATGCACAGCAGGATAAATCATCATCGGAGTTTCATAAGGGTTTTGATCTACAATTTTTTCATACATCTGGAATAAGTTTCCATACTTATTCTTCACCACTTCCTTCCCTAATCTTTTAACTACAGTAGGATCATTTGCATCTTCGTGATGTATATATGCTTGTTCTTTTCCGTAACGCTCAATAGCACTCGCAAAATCGAGGTACACCGCTTCTCCTGTTACATTAACACCATAACCCGCATCACAACGTTCTTTAGCCGCACGTGATGCCACATCTCGAGGCACTAAATTACCAAAGGCTGGATAACGACGCTCGAGATAATAGTCCCTATCTTCTTCAGCGATTTGAGTAGGTTTTAATTTACCCGCTCGTATTGCTTCCACATCTTCCATTTTCTTCGGCACCCATATACGACCATCATTTCGCAAGGATTCTGACATTAATGTCAACTTAGATTGATGATCTCCCGATACTGGAATACAAGTAGGGTGAATTTGTGTATAACAAGGGTTTGCAAAATATGCTCCCCGTTTATGTGCTTTCCAAGAGGCCGTCACATTACTTCCCATCGCATTGGTTGATAAGTAAAATACATTACCATACCCTCCAGTTCCTAACACTACTGCATGCGCACTATGTCTTTCTATCTCTCCAGTAATCAAATTACGTGTTATAATGCCTCGTGCTTTCCCATCTACTACGACAACATCCAACATCTCATGACGGGTATGCATTTTTATTTTTCCACGACCGATCTGTCGGTTCATCGCAGAATAGGCTCCAAGTAATAATTGTTGCCCTGTTTGCCCTTTAGCATAAAAGGTACGGCTTACGAGTACTCCTCCAAAGGATCTATTATCTAACAACCCACCATAATCTCTAGCAAAAGGAACGCCTTGCGCTACACATTGATCAATAATGTTGGATGACACCTCTGCCAAGCGATATACATTAGCCTCACGACTACGGTAATCCCCTCCTTTTACGGTATCGTAAAAGAGACGGTAGTCAGAATCACCATCACCTTGATAATTTTTTGATGCATTAATTCCCCCTTGAGCTGCTATAGAGTGTGCTCTTCTGGGAGAATCCTGAAAACAGAATGCTTTTACATTGTAACCTAGTTCTGCTAGGGTAGCAGCAGCCGACCCTCCTGATAAGCCTGTCCCTACCACAATAACATCAATAAGACGTTTATTAGCAGGGTTAACTAGATTAATATCGTTTTTATGTTTCGTCCACTTATCTTTTAATGGTCCCGAAGGTATTTTTGAATCTAATGCCATAATATCGTCTTAGTGTGCAAGTTGATTAAAGTGGTGATAAATAGCTATAAAAATAAACCCTAACGGTATAAGTATAGCCCAAGCACGGGTAAAGCCTTTAAGTGCTTTTGAGTATTTATTGTTAAATCCGATCGATTGAAAAGAAGCTTGAAAGCCATGCAATAAATGAAGCATTAATAAGACAAAAGCAATCACATAAATTACTACACGCCAAGGCTGTTCAAATTTATGTATGGTCTCTGCATAATATCGTGTTGGATCTTCTGGATGCACTTCTATATACTTGTGAATAAGTTCTGGAATAAAGAAATCATAAAAATGCAACCCTAAAAAAGCCAAAATAACCAGTCCGCTAATAATCATATTGCGCGACATCCAACTTGCATTTGCACTTCCTTTATAGGAAGCATACTTTACCGGTCGCGCTTTCTTGTTTTTGAGATCTAGCCATATCCCAATAATAAAGTGAAATAACAGCGCAAACACAAGTATAGGTTGTATTATGAATTGCACAATGGGATTGGTTCCCATAAAGTGAGATACCGTATTATGTGTGTCTTCAGAAACTACCGATAAAAAATTGATAACAAAATGCTGCGTCAAAAAAACAACAAGAAATAAAGCAGAAAGTGCCATGGCAAACTTTCTACCTATAGAAGAATTGAGTATATTACCCATTTGAATCTTTTTTAGTTTCCATCAAAAATACGTCGTAATCGTTTTTTTAGCAAACTTTGAGTCGTTCAAAACTTCCAAATTAATAAAAGTTTCGTTATTTAGATTGAGTATAAAGAACATTGTTCCTGTTCTAAGTTATAATGAACCGGACAAGACTACTCATTTATTATTTCTATATTATTCCTTTCATAAAAGTTAGACTCTTCATTTAATTAAAAATTAGTTCTAGGATAGAGTTTATTCCCCATCATAATTGATTTTACGGTCTCTAAAAACATAGTACGAGCCTGCTAATGCTTGATTAACTTTTTAGCTCGTTCCATGAGTTGCATCGAAACTTGTTTACCTATATTATTGAGATCTACAAAGAGGTCATTCAATAACCACAGTTTTTTCATTCTGCCAGATGTAAACAGAGTATCCCATTGAACGAATCTAACTAAAGTTTGCCCAACCTTTTCGGTTTCACAAATCTCTGAGTCTCTTTTTTCTATTCGTTCGGCAATAAAGGAATGTTCGCCTTCTACATCTTATGGTTTTCTATAGAAAATCCGATACCCATCAAATAAGACACTCAATTTTCTTAGATGATATTTTTCGGCATGTAAAATTCTAATTATTTTACTTCCAGTTTTTTAGTTTGCACAGTCCCATTTTGTTTAAGAACAACATCATAGGTCCCTTTTGGTAAATAATACTTTCCATTACGCTGTTGCGTAATCTGTAGCTTATCATTTCCTTTTTCCAAGGCCTTCTTCCCTTTTTCGGAAATGGTAAGATCATAACTGGCAAAGTTGAGCCCTTTGCTAGCATCTAAAGACATACTCTGTAATACTTTTCCGGCCGCATTTTTGATTTGCAAAGTAGTTGAATTGGTACTTCCAGAATAATATCCAATTGTCATTTCTGGCTCAAAAGGGTCTAGCCATTTACTAAACGTATTCCCCCATCGTGGCGAAAATCGCTGCGAAGCTAAATCAAATAATTGCAATCCTTGAGATTGATTTAAATTTTGAATAGCGGTCAAATCGGCTTTGTAGATACTTCGGCCATGAGTGCCAACTAGGAGGTGATTTTCTCGTTTCTGGATTTTAAGATCATGTACGGCTGCTGCTGTTAAACCTTCTGCGAAAGCGTGCCAAATATTACCTTTATCAAACGTGACATATACCCCATTATCAGTGCCCACATAAAGGATGTTTTCATTTTTAGGATCTTCAACAATTGCATTCACCGGTGAAGTAGGAATATTAGCAGAAATATTCTTCCAACTCTGCCCATAGTCATCAGACACGTATACATAGGGTTTAAAATCATCCCATCGATATCCATTGAGCGTGACATAAACACGTTCCTTTTTATGTTCAGATGCGAGCAAACGAGATACCCACAAATCTTTTGGAAAAGAAGCACTAATACGTTGCCAATCTCCCCCTCCATTTTTACTTATATGAACATAGCCGTCATCACTACCTACATACAATAGCCCAAACTGGAAGGGTGATTCGCTAATTGCGGATAACGTACCATAGGCGACATTTCCTTTTTTACCACCAGTTGTTAAGTCCTCTGAAATGGCTTCCCAATTATCTCCTTGATCTAGGGATCGCAGTAATTTATTCCCACCAAAATAAACAATATCTTGATTGTGCGGACTCAGGAGAATGGGAGTTTGCCAATTAAAGCGATAAGGCGCATCACCCAATTCATGTTTGATATTAAAACGGGTAGTTTCTTCTGTAGCGCGATTAATGCGGAAGTAATTGCCAAATTGGAAACCAGTGTATACAATATTAGCATCCCGACTGTCTACCTGCACTTGCATGCCATCACCACCCATAATGCTTTCCCAAGGATATTGCCCGCTGGAATGCCAACGTTTATTCTCTGGTGCCGTATGTGCTCCGACCCAAACACCGTTGTCTTGTAGTCCGCCGTAGACATTATACGGTTCTTCATTATCCACCTGAATATAGTAGAACTGCCCAACCGAAGGGTCATTAGCTTTAATCCAATTTTCTCCATCATCATATGTGATATTGACTCCACCGTCATTTCCGTTTACTAAGTGATTCGGGTTTTTGGGATTGATCCATAAGGCATGGTGATCAGCGTGGACATTTTCGCGACTAATACTTGTAAAGGTTTTTCCGCCATCTTTTGACTTTACAATAGGCACTCCATAAATATAAATATGATCCTTGTTTTGAGGATTCACATGTATCTGTGCAAAGTAATAGCCATAACTAAAGAAAATATCGTCTAGATACTCATCGTGTGTTTTCTCCCAAGATTGTCCACCATTATTTGAACGATAAACTTCTGCGCCAATCACAGGGGTGTCAAATAATAAACTGTTCGCATCTTCCAGATAACGGGCTAAATCAATAGGTTTTACACTACCCTCTCTCACCATGGTTTTTATATTTTCGGCGCGGTACTTTTCTTGAAATCCATTACGCTTTAAAAAACCATCCAGCTTTTTATTATCCAACACCAAAAAAGAAGAAGCTGTCATGGTTTTAAAATCATCTTTTTCCAATCTGTCAGAAGATTTTTCATTTTTTTTATCTGCCTTTCGGCGAAATTGACTATCGTGCACTGCGTAGACGGTATTTTCATCAAAAACAGCCAATCCAATCCGACCTACTCCTGTCCCTGAAGGAAAATTGGAGAGTTTTTTCCAACTGCTACCTGCATCGGTACTTTTGTATACACCTGAACCGTCACCTGAACCATCAAAATTCCAGGCTTTCCGGTCTTTATCCCAAGCAGCGGCATATTGAATATTAAAATTACCAGGCGCATAAGCAACATCAATAATCCCTGTCTCTGCATTGACAAAGAGTGTTTTTGCCCAAGTAGCTCCGCCATCTGTAGTTTTATAAATCCCGCGTTCTGTATTACCTGAATACAAATGACCTAAAACTCCAACAATTACTTCATTAGGGTTATTTGGGTTGATGATAATACGTCCTATATGATGGGAATCTGGTAATCCTACGTTTTTCCACGTTTTGCCTTTATCAACTGATTTTAATATTCCGATACCTGCATAGCTCGAGCGCGAAGAATTGTTTTCTCCAGTCCCCACCCAGATTGTACCATTTTTCCAGTCAACAGCAATGTCGCCAACATTCTGGGTATCACTTGAGTCTAAAACAGGTTTAAAAGTGGTTCCATTATTATTGGTATACCACAAACCGCCACTAGCATAAGCTACATAAAATTCTGAAGGTTGATCAGGATTTACAGCAAGATCAACAACACGTCCACTCATAACAGAAGGGCCAATATTTTCAAAAGGCACATTCTTTACAATTGAAGATTGTTGTAACGCATTTCGTTGTTGTAAGGCTTGCTGTACTCCACTTGCCGAAGTAGCAGGCTGTTGGGTAATAGCACTTTGAGTAAAAAGCACTAAAATAAGACCGAATCCAAAGGAAAAGATTGATCGCATGGTTGGTTTACTTTTTGGTTTGAACTTTTGAAAATACGGATTGCCTGTTGTATGAACAAAAATTTAGGAGGGGTTTAACGCAATTTACCATAGCCTGTCTTAAGTTAAAAAAATAATAGCACTAGATGGAAAATTAGCATTGACTCATATCTAGATTGTTGGCAACTATATTATTTTAAATTTGAAATCAGTACTTATATTCTTATACTGTACATTGTAAACCTTAACTATTAAACATTCAATAATGGCAACACAAAATTTTAAAAACCATACCAGATGGATTCCAATGTATCATATTGTTTTATTTCTTCTTATGTTGGCATCTCTGATTATCGCGATAATAAATCTTATAAAAGGAATAAATTTGGCATCGGTTTTATTGCTCATTATTAGTATTTCATTAATACTAATTGCTTTTTTTGCCAGAACATTTGCCTTAAAAGCTCAAGATAGAGCCATCAGGGCAGAAGAAAATCTACGCTACTTTTCTATGACAGGTAAGCTATTGAACCCAAGCTTAACAATGCAACAAATTATAGCTTTACGTTTTGCAGGTGATGAGGAGTTTGTTAGCCTTACTGATAAGGCCATTCAAAGTAATATGAGTGCAAAAGAAATAAAACAGGTGATACAACATTGGAGTGCAGACACCTATAGGGTATAACGCTGCAGTCTATTTTTTAGATTTTTTGACTCCTATAAACCCATAAATTCCTCATTACGTAAACCGCATAAAAACATCCAAACCAATAAAGAAATAATCTCCAAGAGCTTGTTCAAGTTAGATCAAGATCCATTTAAGAATTAGTGTGATTTTGTATTTTTACAAAAGCCATAAAAAAGCGAATGGGGACAATATTTCTGTCTTCGCAAAAATCAAATTAGTATGAAATACCATCCAATACAACGAGATCTTTTTATTAAGAACCGTAAGAATTTTGCGGCACAAATGCAGCCATCAAGTCTTGCCGTGTTTAATAGCAATGACATTTATCCAGTAAGTGCTGATAGCACATTGCCCTTTGAGCAGCATCGGGATATTTTTTACCTCAGTGGTGTAGACCAGGAAGAAAGTATTTTGGTTTTATTTCCTGATTGCCCTAAAGAAAAGCATCGGGAGATCCTCTTCCTTAAGGAAACCAATGAACACATTGCTATTTGGGAAGGTGAAAAATTGACCAAAGACCGCGCTTTGGAAGTTTCTGGAGTAAAGACGGTGTACTGGTTACAGGATTTAGAAAAGATCATGTTTGAATTAATGACCCAGTGCGATACTGTCTATATTAACACAAATGAGCATTACAGAGCCAATGTGGAAACCGAAACCAGAGAAGATCGCTTTTCAAAATGGTTAAAAAACAAATACCCAGCGCATAGTGTTGCTAAGAGCAATCCTATTTTACAAAGACTTCGTTCGGTTAAGGATCAGATTGAAATTGATTTAATACAAACGGCTTGTGATATTACGGAAAAAGGGTTTCGCAGAGTCCTACAATTTGTAAAACCTGGAGTCTGGGAGTATGAAATTGAGGCGGAATACATGCATGAGTTCTTACGAAATCGTTCCAAAAAATTTGCATATACCCCTATTATCGCTTCTGGGTCTAATGCTAATGTCTTACACTACATAGAGAATAATAATCAATGTAAAGATGGCGACCTTATCTTAATGGATGTGGGTGCCGAATACGCCAATTACTCTAGTGACATGTCACGTGTTGTCCCTGTAAATGGACGCTTCAGCTCTAGACAAAAAGAAATATATAATGCGGTGCTTCGTGTAAAAGACGAAGCAACCAAGATGCTAGTCCCTGGAGCTTTCTGGGTAGAGTATCACGTTGAGGTAGGTAAGCTCATGACTTCAGAATTATTAGGTTTAGGGCTTTTAGATAAAGCAGATGTGCAAAATGAAGATCCAGACTGGCCTGCGTACAAAAAATATTTTATGCACGGAACATCTCACCATATGGGATTAGACACGCATGACTACGGCTTACTTCATGAGCCCATGAAAGCAGGAAATGTCTTTACCGTTGAACCAGGTATTTATATTCCTGAGGAAAGTATTGGCATTCGATTAGAAGATGATGTGGTTATATTAGAAGGTGCAGAGCCATTTAATCTTATGCAAAATATTCCTATCGTAGCAGAAGAAATAGAAGATTTGATGAATTCCTAAAAAGAAAGGGTTCACTCTAATGATATGAACCCCAAATCCTAACTAACTTAATCAAAAATTATAGAAAAACTAAATCGTAACCTCTTCAAAAATGTACTCGTGTAATTTTTGAAGTGTATGTTCTTTTTTATCTGTATGTACTAGTAATGAAATATTGTTTTTACTTCCGCCATAGGAAATCATTCGCACATCAACATCTTGTATGATCTGAAACAATTTATGCGTTTTCTTATTATGGACTATAGCGTTACCAACCAAACATATTATGGATTGATCCCTATCTATTTCTAGATAAGAAAACACCTCTAATTCTTGCTTGATATTTTCAAGATGCTTTGTATTATCTACGGTCAATGAGATGGCAATTTCCGAAGTGGTTATCATATCAATTGGCGTTTCATAACGCTCAAAAATTTCAAAAACTCGTTTTAGAAACCCATGGGCTTCCAACATTCGTCCAGACTTAATCTTAATAGCGGTTATGCCATCTTTTGCCGCTATGGCTTTTATACCTTCTCCTTGAATCGAATTAGAAATTAAAGTGCCTTCAGAACTAGGTTCCATAGTATTCTTTAAAAGTAAAGGGATATCCAATTCCTGCACTGGAGTAACTGTTTGAGGATGCAGAATTTTTGCGCCAAAGTAGGCCAACTCAGCGGCTTCATCATAAGATAATTTGGAAATCGAATGAGTTTGCTGCACAAATCTCGGGTCATTATTATGAAACCCGTCAATATCTGTCCAAATTTGCACTTCTTCTGCTCTAATAGCCGCACCAATTATAGTAGCCGTATAATCACTACCTCCTCTTTGTAAATTGGAAATAGCACCATTTACATCCAAACAAATAAAACCTTGAGTTATGTAAATATTGGCAGCAGGAAGGCTATCTATTAATCGATATAAATTTTGACGTATGTAAAAATTATCCGGTTCATTGGTTCTATCTATTCGCATAAAATCTAATGCTGGTAATAACTGAACGCTTAAGCCTTCTTGCTTCAGATAGGCTGTAAAAATAGTTGTAGACAATAATTCTCCATAGGAAACTATGTTGTTATAGATACTGCTTGTATAAGGCTTATCAACTAACGTTCTCAAATGGTAGAATGCGTTCTCCACATATTCCTGAGTATTGTAAAGTAGTTCTTCGTCTGAGATCAGTTCACTAACTGTTTGATCATAATTTATAGCAAGCGCATCAATACGGGTGGCTGCATCTTGTAAATTCCCATATTTAATACAACTGGCAATATTTACCAAAATATTGGTGGTTCCTGACATTGCTGAAAGCACAACAACCTTCTTTTGATTATCATCAATTATATGTCTCACTTTGATCATATTATCAATGGAACCAACAGATGTCCCTCCAAATTTCATTATTCGCATAAACAACATTTTAAAACAAAAATATTTTCTTCCATAGTTCTACGCCAAATTTTGGCAGAAATAGTCTAATTTTACACATGATGTAAATTATTTAACATCGTGAAAACAACAACAGCCTGTGTAGAAGAAATAATCCTTGAACAGCCTTTTATTGAAGAGGCCCTTTCACTTGGTATTATAAACTATTCTGCTCTAGCGGAACATTTGCAACCGGCAGTATCTAAAAGGTTGAGCAAAACTGTAAAAAGTGGGGCTATAATGATGGCGCTGCGTCGCTATCAAGCACCTATTTCCGTAAGTAACTCGCCCAAAATGAAGCAGACTTTAAAAAACTTAGGTGATATTACTGTTCGTTCAAATCTGGTGGATTTTACCTTTAGAAATTCCCCAACTCTTATTCAGAGCCATGCCAAAATTCTGGAACAGGTTACTACTAGTTCTATATTTTATGCCTTCACTAGAGGAATTACAGAAAGTAATGTTATAATCTCGCGATCAGAAAAAGATAAAGTAGCTCAAAGTTTTAAGCACGAGGTACAATTGGGTCTACAAGAAGAACTTTCGGCAATTAGTATAGAATTACCTCGCAATAACCCTACAGTTTCTGGTTTGTACTATCAGCTATTCAAACGCCTAGCGTGGCAGGGCATTACATTACATGAAGTTGTTTCTACCACCAATGAATTTACCATACTCGTTCGGGACGATTTAGTAAATCAGGCCTTTTCTGTAATAAAAAATATGCGTAATACGTTTGCGGGTTAATATTCACCAACTTTTGCGAAACGTGCATTTTGGGCAAAGGCTTGTACATAGACTTCTCTACTATATGTAGCCTGATTAGCTTTTTATCATTAAAATGTCTTGATATATTTTGTATAATCTCTGTATAATTATCTTTTAGGCACTTCTCAAAAGATCTTTAATTAATTCAAGCTAACCGTTTAACTTATCTATATATTTAATCACTTTTCGATTTAATCGTGATTTTAGTATACCATAATTTGTATATCCGTTTAATGTCCATTAGCTGTAATGCTAGCTATTACTAGTCTAT
>CAZDFA010000083.1:0-11602 GCA_964504555.1 uncultured Flavobacteriaceae bacterium
CCTCTACATTGTATTTTTTTGGTTTATACAATAGAAAAGGGTCTCTATCTAGGTATCCTTCTGCTAATGCAAGCTTGATAATTTTACGTAGTCTTTGGATGCTTTTATTGATAGTTATTTGTTTGTGATTTAATTCACTTTTTAAATAGAAATCAAAGTCATCTATTAGCTTCATATTCACATCTGACAGCACAATATCATTTTTCTTATAGGAATGTTTCAAAAAGTTAATAAGATGCGTCTTAGCCTCCTTAAATTTATAATACGTAGATCTTGCATAGCCCTTCCCAATTAATTTTTCCATCTTGCTATTATGCATATTAAATACTTCAATAAGTGTTTTGTTTTTAGCAGTATTTTCTCCCTTATACTGCAAGTAAATATCTTCTACTCCAAATACCTCTTGATTAACCTGTAGAAATAAAAAAGCCTCATTAATCTTTTGACTAGTGAGGCTTATCTGTGCGTTGATATAATTATTATCTGGATTAGGTGGCTTTGCTTTTTGTCTTTTACTATGCCAATTATTTAGATTAATAAAAAGACCAGTTGAAAAAGTCTTCCTTTTACCCAAAAAAGTCAACCTACATTTGATAGGCGATTTTTGTTTCTTATTTACTCTTGCTTTGTCCAAGTAGAACAAAACACTTAGTTTACTGTTATTCATAATTATGTGGATTTATTTTTGGGTGTCTTTTTTTAAAATTGGGTGTCTTTTTTAAGACTTCTTTCAGGTAAGAAATGAAGTTCTGAAGAAGTATGATATTCATTGAAGTGGAGAAAAGCCTTGATTTACAGCATAAAAAAAGAGAACCTATCTCTAGATTCTCTTGTTAAGTAGCGGGAGCTGGACTCGAACCAGCGACCTTCGGGTTATGAGCCCGACGAGCTGCCTACTGCTCTATCCCGCGATGTGGACGGCAAATATACACTATTTTTTAGAGATTACCACGTATTAAAATGAAGTGCTTCTAATTTTCAGAAATCCATTGTAAAGCACCTTCGCTTTCTTGAGAAACAAAATTACGTATGTCAGCATCTACAATCATATGATTGATAGTTGAGAGCAAATGAATCCACTTCCGATCGGTAACTAATGCTACTTTCAAAAATCGCTTATGATTTATTATCGGGAAAAAGACACCCATCAAAACAGAATACAATGTAAAATGATGTATGCCGCGATCTTCTAAATAAATATTAATTCCATCATGAACAGCTAGCTTAGATTCGATTTGCTGTTTTAATGCATTGATCGTAATATCATCCATCGGTCTATCAAAGGCGTAGGCAATAGTATTATCGGATAAAGAATAATCCGTAAACATGATGTATTTAATTTTTTAATTGATTGGATGTTAAAGTTAAACTATTGTTCTATACTGTTCACATAAAACCCTGTTAAATCCCGATCGACAAACGCTGTAGTAATCTCTAAGGGGTTGCAACAGACCTCGCAATCTTCAACATAGGTTGTACTCACAGACGGGTCTAACAACATCGAAATTTTGGCCCAGCAATGCTGACATTGAAAATAATGCTCTAGCATTACAATTCAACATTAAGCAATTGACCTGCAAGTTGCAAAAGCTGTAACTCAGCGAGCTTGGCTTGATATTTAGCCGCATTTTTTGTCACTTGTGCATTGAGCAAGTTTAATTGCGCCTGCCGAAACTCTACACTTGTAATCTGGCCCAATTTTAACCGTTCTTGGGAGCGTATAAAATTATCCCTATTTGTAATCACATTCTGCTCCTGTAGATTGTAAATAGTCAACGCACTGTCATAATTCCCTTTAGCATTGGCAATATCACGATGCACTTCTTTTTCTAATTGTTGGCGCAGCACATCCTGACTATCATAGGCAATCTTAGCATTTTTAATAGCCGTTATTGAAGTTCCTCCGTCAAAAAGATTCCATTGTAAATTAGCACTCACACTCAAATTATTTCCAGTATCGGTACGTCCAGGAAAGAAAGTTGAAGCAGGACTTTCATTACGATTAACTCCATACGTCCCTGTTAAACCAATAGTAGGTAGCAATAAAGATTTTGCCTGTTTAATGGTATAATCACTAATGTTAATTTCCTTTTCCATTTGTAGCAAACGCACATTATTTTGCGTTGCTCGATCTACAAAATCAATGACAGATAACGCATTGACAAAAGTCACCGTAGTATCTACATCATAATTGGTTTCCAACTCTTGATTAAGCACTACATTAAGATCTCGCTTAGTATTGCGCAATTGTTGTTTGGCGTTAAGCACATTAATACTATCAGTGGTAATATCCACTTGCGCATTGAGCACTTCCAGTTTATTAGCTTGCCCATACTCAAAACGATATTCGGCACGAGTAGTGCGATCTTTTGTAATCTGCAAAGCTTGCTCTAGGGTGGATAAATTTTCAGTTAATCGAGCTACTTCGTAATACACAGTAAATAATTGTATCATAGTATTCTCGATGGTCTCCCGCGCCTGTAATTCAGTAAGTTTGTATTCTTCCTTCAACTGTTTAAAGTTATACAGACGTCCCAATCCATCGAAAAGAGTATAATCAAGATTTATACTGGCATTCACCCCGCGACTTTCAGCCCCTTCAATGATTACATCTGGTATGGGCTCACCATCATTACTCAAAGCACCGCCAAAATCGGTTGTATTGTTATTTCTATTAAAGTTCCCCGTAGCATTCCCTGTTAATCGTGGGAGATAATTGGAATTCAGGATACTCTTATTATTTTCGGCAATTGCCACTTCATTATTTGCTAAGGTCACCCCGAAATTTGCATCTAGCATTTGTGCAACAGCATTTTCTGGAGAAAGCAATGGCAAGGGCTCCTGAGCAACAGTATTTAGTGGGGATAATAACGCTTTTGCGAAAGCGTATGCAGCCAGAACACCTACGTAATTCCTATACTTCGTCATAAACCGGTGTTGATTGTTCTTTATCTGGTTTTGGATAAGACTCTAAAACTTGGACGGCTTCAGGTTTAGATGAATGGGTAGTTGCTTCATTTTGCTCTTTAATAGCCCGTTCTACCTCTTCGCGACTCACATCACCACTGCTAAATGCCCATTTTAAAGCGACTTTAATGCTATTACTATACGACAGAAATATCGGCAGTAAAATCAGGGTGAGTATAGTGGCAAAACCAATACCATAGGCAATAGAGATTGCCATTGGGATTAGAAATTGTGCCTGCCGACTTTCTTCAAAAATAAGCGGTGCCAATCCAGCTATGGTAGTTAATGAAGTTAAGAATATCGCCCGAAAACGAGAACGACCTGCCTCATAAATCGCATCATCAAATTTCATCCCTTCCCTTAAGTTATTGTTGAATTTTCCAATAAGTACCAAACCATCATTGACCATAATACCAATGAGCGCAATAATCCCTAACATGGAAAGAATATTCACCGGAAAATCATGTATCCAATGTCCCCAAGCAACAGCTGGTAGACTAAAGGGTACTAAAAGAATAAGTAATATAGGCTGACTATAACTTCTAAAAGTAAAAGCGATTGTGATATAGATGAGCAACAAGACAACGCCTCCCACGGGGCCTAAAGAACGCATCAATTTTAAACGTTCTCTATTTTGCCCTTCATAAGAAGGTGTTACCGTAGGATATTTTGATAAAATCTCTGGCATAATTACATTGCGAATATCTGCCACAATAGCGGTAGCATCTCCTTTTGGATCTTTAAGATCGGCGCTGAGTTGTATTTCACGCTGACCATCCAAATGATTTACAGCCACATCTCCTCGTTCTATACTGTAACTAGCAATTTCATTCAGAGGAACCCGATCACCACTAGGTAACAAAACTCGAAGTGCATCAAGGTCTGCAATGGATGAACGGTTTTCTCGGTCATAACGCACCCAAACACGAATCTCATCCTGCCCTCGTTGAAAGCGTTGTGCTTGAGTACCAAAAAAAGCAGACCTAACTTGCCCCATCACCGTGCTTAAATTAAGCCCCAGTGCATAGGCTTGTTCTTTTAGTTTTAATCGTATTTCTTTTATGCCTGCAGGATCATTATCAGTAACATCTTTCAACAGCGGATTGGTGATCATTTCATTTTTCAGTTCCTTTTTTGCCGCCTTCAACTCAACAATATTGTTACCAAGGAGCGAAACCGATACAGGACTTCCACCAAAGTTGCCACCACTACCAAAAACGAGACTCTCTGCACCAATAACCGGACCTACAATTTCTCGTAAACGATTGGTTACCATAGCTGCATCTAATTCATCAGGGCGCAACTCACCAGGCAGCAGGTTCATAGAAAGTGTTGCCGTAGCAGATCCAGGACCTAAATTTTTAATGATATTCTCGGTTAGGCTTTTATCAGTATCTCCAAAATATTGTTCATCAAACTCTGAAGACACTTCCCAGGCACGATCCTCAATCATAGAAATAATACTATCAGTAACGCGCTCATTAGTGCCATTAGGCATATTGAGTGTCACTTGAATACGATCACTTGCTATGCGTGGAAAGAAAGCTCCGCGAATAATACCTCCTTGAAAACTTCCTAGTGAAAGCATGATCACACATAAAAAGATCACCACCACAACAGCTTTGTTTTTAAGTGAAAAACGAAGAAATGGGCTATACAGGGTATCCCGTAACCAAGCCATAATTTTGTTCCCATAGGTGTTTATGAGTCTTAGTTTTGAAAAAACACGACCCAAAGTGGTTGTTGGTTCTCTTTTGTCTTGCTTTAACGCTTTAGAATGTGCCAAATGTGCTGGAAGAATGATCAAAGCCTCCACCAATGAAATAGACAGTGTCAATATCACGACGACAGAAACTTCACCAAAGAAATCGCCAATGCGGCCATCAAGAAAAAGAAAAATACCAAAGGCGAGTAAGGTTGTTACTATAGCCGAAACTATTGGCGGAATCACTTCCATGGTTCCATCAATAGCCGCCTGAATTGGGTTTTTACCCCGCTCATAATGTTGGTAGATATTTTCGGCAATTACAATCCCATCATCTACCAGAATACCAATGACAATAATCATCCCGAAAAGGGACAACACATTAATAGTTATATTAAAATAGGGTGCCAACATGAACATGCCCAAAAAGGCAACAGGCAAACCAAAGGCTACCCAAAAGGCCAAACGTGTATTTAAAAACAGACTCAAGAAAATAAGCACCAATATCATCCCGATAATGGCGTTTTCAGTCAATAATTTTGTGCGTTGCGTTAAGGTGATAGAACGATCGTCAATGACATTGAGTTGAACATTGTCATACTTTATATTGAAATCGGTGATATAGTCTTTGATTTTTTCTGCGCTGGAAATCAGATCTTCAGTATTGGTACTAGTTACGGCTACTTCTACAGCGATATCACGATCATAAAAAGTGGCATTGGCAGTTTCGGCAAATCGGTCGCGCACTTGTGCGACATCTTTAAGGCGAACCGTTCGACCTGTAGCATCTGCACGTACAATGATATTTTCTAATTCGGCACCATAATAGGATCTATTGTTCGCCCGAATCAAATATTCCTCCGCACTGGATTTTACCGTTCCTCCAGTGGTTAGAATATTGGCTCCCGCAACGGCTTGGCTTACTTCATTAAAAGAAAGGTCATAGGCCAAGAGGCTATTTTCATTTACCGCGATTTCTATTTCTTCTTCGGGATATCCTGAAAACCCTATTTGGGAAATACCATCAATAGCACGCAAATCATTTTCTATTTGTCGGCCAATTTGTTTCAAGGTCACCAACGGTATGTTGTCACCGCTTATCGCGAAAGAAATTGTAGGTCTAGCATTTTCTAGTTTAGCAACTACCAAAGGCTCCATACCTACAGGAAAAGAAGGTACACGATCTACCGCATTTTTGACTTCCAGTAGCATAAAATCAATGTCTTTTCCTTTTTGAATTTCTACATTGAGATTTCCGCCATTTTCTATCGAGGTTGAGGTAACACGTTCTACCCCATCAAGTCCTTTTAAATTGTCTTCTATTTTAAGGATGATCCCTTCTTCCACCTCTTGTGGAGACGCCCCTGGATAGGTTACAGCTATATTGATATTCTTAGAATCGACCAAAGGGAAGAAGGACGATTTCATAGATAATGCTCCGATAATGCCTAAAATAAAAAAAGCAATAACAATCACATTAACCGCAACATGATACTTTATAAAATAGCTAATGAGATTTCTCATGGAGTCTGTGGTTTGGCAACCGAACTCTCATTGCGAATTACTGTTGCTTTTTCCTCAAAAACTTTAACTCGCATCCCAGCATAAGCTCCAGGTACTACCTTATTTACTAATAAAGTCCCGTCTGGCACACCAGTAATCACGGCTTTTTTCTCTGTAAAATAAACAGGTTTGGCCTCCATTATATCCAACACCGTATCACGAACGACAAACAATTGATTATCTGCTTGCAGTAGGTTTCTATTTATAGAAATAGCTGCTGTTTCTTCTCTTGCATTAAGTTGTGCTTCCAGATACATGCCTTCTCGCAGGCTAGGATCATTGACTTCAATAAAGGCATTAATGGTTTGCGAGGCCTGATCTATATTTCCATTAACTCGAGTAACGGTACCTGTATATTCTTTAGAATCTGTTCGATTTGAGAGGGTCACTTTTTTACCTATCTCCAATAAATCGGCATAAGACTTGCTAATAGCTACTGGCAATTCATAACTCCCTGTCTGAATAAATTCACCTAGTTTTTGGCCGTTACGCACCAGTGTTCCTTCAGTAACATTGGCTTCAGTTAATATACCTGAGAAAGGCGCAGAGATTTTATACTTATAAAGGCGTTGTTCTAAATTTTTGACGTCATAAAACCCAGTTAGAATATTACGCCCAGTAATAAAATAGCGTTCTTTTTCTGAAGTAATTTCAGGGAGTTCTGGAATGGCTTTATTTACATCAAAGGTGTTGACATAATTTTCCCATTTGGTAAAAGCATCAGGAAAATCTAGTCGCAAATCAGGCAAAATAGCGGTGATTTGATTAATGAGGTTGCTCTTTTGTGACTGTACACTCGCCTGAAATTCGGAGGCATCTAGTCGCAGCAAGGTTTCTCCTCTTCTAAAAGTCTGACCAGGTTTAAAGAGTTTACCGCCTGGTTTAAGAACACCTTGTACTTCAGAGTAGAGCTCCAAGCGTCGTTTAGCAATTAGATTACCATTAGCTTCAAGCATAATAGGGACGATCCCGTTTTGTACAGTGTCCACAAAAACAGTTTTAATTACCTTTTGTGGCTTGGGGCGTTTTTTATCACCAAGCGTGGCTAGCTTTTTCATCCCGAAATAGCCAAAAGCCAATACTCCGAGGATAATTATGATTCTGAGGGCAATTCGCATAGTTGATTTGGTTGCAATTTATACTTATGGCCTTACAGCTATAAACACGTTGGCTATTTATTTATACAAAGCTAAAGCGGGGGATAATGCTATGCCGTTAAAGAAGTCATAATCTTGTAAAGCCAAACAATTGAGTATATATTAAACACTTAATGCAAACTATAAAATACCCACAAATAGACTTATTAAGGAGAATACCATTGGTAATTAATTTGTTACAAAACACACGATTAGGTCATTTTATCGGCAAAATAAGGCTTTTTGCCGATATTTTTATATAGATTTGTCTTTTGTTTCTTAACCAAATATTAACTATTTAGTTTAATACTATCTAAACTTGCATTAGCAGGAGGATTATTTATTAAAACTTAAGAAAAATGACCACGACACTAACTGACGTGCTTTTTATTGATGATGACAAAGCCACCAATTTTTTTAATACACGTGTTGCGCAGAATTATGGGAAATTTTCTTCTATTAGCTCTGTACAAAGTGGATTGGAAGGTCTAAATTACCTTAAAGGCTGTATACAATCTGAGACCCAGATTCCCAAGCTTATATTTCTAGATATCAACATGCCCGCAATGAATGGCTGGGAATTCCTGAACGAATTCAAAAAATTAAAGACAAACATTTTTAACGAGACTTGTGTTGTCATTTTATCTACCTCTACAGAGCCCGATGACATAAGTAAGTTTGAGCATTGTAAGAATATTTTGGACTTTATTAATAAACCTATTAACACACAAGCGATCAATAAAATTTTTGAGAAAATAAAGAATCTGCAAAAAAGTGCATAAAAAACCTATGGAGCCAAGTTTAGATAAAATAATGTTGGTAGACGATAATAAGTCAACTAATTTTTTCAATAAATACCTGCTCACAAAATGGGGATTTAAAGGAGAAATTGTCGTGGCTACTAATGGGGCTGAAGCAATGGAGTATATCGATTCTGGTAGTACAACACCTAATTTAATATTCTTAGATTTAAATATGCCTGTTATGTCTGGATTTTCATTTATGAAGGATTCCTATGTTAAACTTGAAAACACGACAACGCTCATATTGGTAATGATGGGTGTAAATGCCTCTACTGAAAAAACAGAAGAAATAAAATCATACTCCAATACTAAAATCATAAATCAGAAAATGCTTACTCATGAGATATTGGATCAGGTATTCTCAGCCTATGCAGATAGACATTTATTAATAAACCAAGCTTAATCGCCCCTTACGATTTATTTAGCCAATCACCTATGAAGTTTTTATGTTCCATTCTGCTACTTATTAGTAATGTATGCTGTATGAATGCGCAACATCTCGGAATACTTTTTGGAAACGTTTCCGATCAATTCGGCAATCTACCTGGCGCCCGTGTTACTATTGAAGGATATGGGATATCCACTACTACGGATATAGAAGGAAATTACTATTTTGAATTACCACCAGGAAATTATGTTATTACTACCTCATATACCCTATATAAAACTATTTCAAAAAGGGTTGAGGTGCAGCGGGAAACATCAATAGAATTAGACTTTCTTCTCGAAACAGGTTTTTCGTCTACCGTAGCTGTAAGTATAGATTCTAAATCTAGCGCAACGTCCTTATTCAATAGTAGTTCCCCAATTGATATTATTACATCACAAGATTTAGCCAACTCATCGCAATACGACCTAAGTCAAATTTTGCAATTTCTTGTACCTTCATTCCATTCTGCAAGGCAAACCATATCAGATATTACGGATCATGTAGATCCTGCAGCGCTGCGTGGTTTAGGACCCGATCAAATCTTAGTCCTAATCAATGGAAAAAGGAGACACAATAGTGCTTTGGTTCACCTTAATGGTACTGTAGGACGAGGTACTGCGGGTATTGATTTTAATGCCATCCCTGTTACCGCCATTGATCGCATTGAAATACTGAAAGATGGTGGTACGGCACAATACGGTTCTGATGCTATAGCGGGTGTAATAAATATTATATTAAAAAATCAGGCGCATGAAACTGTTCTGTCCAGCAAAAATCGCATTAACACAAGAGGCGATGGTCTTACCCATGTATTGAGTGTTAATTCAGGATTTAAAATAGGCCAAGACGGCTTTGCTAATTTAAGTGCTGAATATCGCAATAGAGAATCTACAAATAGGTCAGGGAACTTCACTGGCAGAGTGTTTACCAATGATGAAGAGTTGGATAATGAACTTATAGAAGAAAGTGGCTTTTTTGAACAAACTGGATTCTCTGGAAGACGAGTTATAGAAGCAGGTAACGCTGCTACAGAAAATATATCCATAGCCTTAAACACAGAAATAGGTATTTCTGAAAATACTAAGTTTTACGCTTACGGCCTACGAAATAGTAGAGAAAGTAATTCTGGTGGTTTTTTTAGATTCCCAATTAATCAAGCTCAAGTGGTAACAGAACTTTTTCCTAATGGGTTCTCTCCAAGAATAAATACCGATATAATTGATAACTCATTATATGGCGGGTTTAAAGGGGACTTTAAGAACTGGCATGTTGATTTTAGCCATGGCATTGGTTCTAATAGAATTGACATTAATATTAGCAACTCAAATAACGCATCATTAGGTGTAGAATCACCACGTAACTTTTTTGCTGGGACGTATAGATATACCCAACAAGTAACCAATCTTGATATAAGTAGAAATTTTGATTGGTTAAAAGGTGTGAATGTACTTTTTGGTGGAGAATTGCGAAGAGAAAATTACACTATACTTGCTGGGGATGAAGCCTCATTTATTGATGGTGGTGAAACCTTTATAAATCAAGACGGTCAAGAAACGCCTCGTA
Source organism: uncultured Flavobacteriaceae bacterium (assembly GCA_964504555.1). GTDB lineage: Bacteria > Bacteroidota > Bacteroidia > Flavobacteriales > Flavobacteriaceae > Dokdonia. The sequence goes on from CAZDFA010000083.1 coordinate 10,168, forward strand.
TAGCTGGCGCGCAGGTATTTCCAGGTATTTCGCCAGAAAACGCAATAAGTAGGACTAGAGCCCTTAATTCTCTATTTTTTCAATTTGACGCGAAGCTAACTAACAAGTTATTTTTTAAAGCTGCAGGGAGATCAATGTCTGGAGACGATTTTATAAATGGTTTTATTTGGAAACTTTCTGCCAGATACAATTTTAATGACAATTTTGGTTTGAGGGTTGGCTACAATACCGGTAGGCGCCCCCCTTCTTTGCATCAATTGTTCTTCCAAAATGTTGGCACTCAATTTATTTCAACGGGCGGCGCTCAAATAGGAACCTTTAACTCAGAAAGTGAATTGGCTAGGGCATTTGGCACCAATACGATTATCCCAGAAACATCAAGATATTTTAGTGCTGGTTTTAATGGCAAATTTGGAGAAAAATTTACTTACTCATTAAATTACTATGATATTAGAATTGATGATAGAATCGTGCTGTCTGGAAGAATATCAGAAGGATTTGATGAACTATTAGACCCTCTCAATGTTGATATCGCTCAACTCTTTACCAATGCACTCAACTCACGTACCTATGGGCTTGATGCCACATTTGGGTATCAAACATCAATAGGCATTGGTAGATTAAGCACCACATTATCAGGAAATTTTACCGAGACTTCTATAATCGGCCAAATTGATGTTCCAGAAGTATTTGTAAACGCTGGGCTAGAGGATATCTTCTTTAGTAGAGAAGAAATTGCCAGAGTGATATCTTCACAACCTAGGAGTAAAATAATCTCAAATATATCTTATGATATCAACAAGTTTAGGTTTTTACTGCGAAATACATTGTTTGGAACTGTTCAATTTATTTTCCCTTTAGATGCAAATACAGAGGACTTTGTAATTAATGAATTTACAGGATTACCGCAGTCAAGAGATCAATTATTTACATCAAAATTGACAACAGACCTGTCGGTATCTTATAAGTTAAACAACTCATTAACTATTAATGCAGGAGGAAATAACATTTTTGATGTATTTCCAGACCCTATAAATCATTCAGCATTGACAGGGCAGGGACAGTTTGTTTTTAGTAGGCGTGTACAGCAATTTAATGTTAATGGCGCCAATTTTTTTGTTGGCCTACAGGCTAAATTTTAATGTTAATGTTAAGGACAATGTTTCCTACGAGACCAAAATTACTTATGACTGTAATCCTTTTATTAGGAGTTACATCATTAATGGTATCTCAAAATGTAAACGAGCAAGTAGAAAAGCAACAACGTGCTCTTTTCATATTTAATTCTTCGCAGCAAGTAATTTGGCCGTCCTTAAAGAGAATAGACACTTTTAAAATTGGTGTTATGGGCAGGGATCCTATTACTGCCGATATTGCGCAAATGGCCAGACAAAGAAGCATCTATAATAAGCCCGTTGTGGTCAAACGAATAAAT
>CAZDFA010000084.1:0-11386 GCA_964504555.1 uncultured Flavobacteriaceae bacterium
TTTATTTGCTTTTTATTATTCAAATATTTATCAAATTAATGTTCAATCTTCAATGAGATCAACCAACTCCTGTCCTACCATACTTCCAATGGCAACTCCCATTCCACCTAAGCGAATGCCACAAAATACGTTTTTAGACACTTGTTTTACGATAGGTTTTTTTTGATTACCAACTCCCATAATGCCGCTCCAATAATAGTCAACCTGCACATCCCGTCCTGGTAGAATTACTTCTTTCAACAAGGCTTCAAGCTTTTCTTGTACCAAAGTTGTCTGTCCAAATTGCGCAGTCTCCTCAGTTTTAAAATCAAGATTTCGACCACCTCCCAGAAGGATTCGATTATTAATATTTCTAAAGTAATAATAACCCTCATCAAGATGAAAGGTACCTCGCACCTTCAAATTTATGATTGGCTCAGTAATAAGCACTTGGGCTCGTGCAGGCTTTACCTCATCAAAACCAAGTTGTTTTGAAAATCCATTGGTAGCAATACACAGTTTTTTGGTTTTAAAGTAGAAATTACCAATAGTAAGTGCCACCTGATCCCCATCATCTTCAAAACCAGTTACTGCAATACCATTTAGGATTTGAATGTCTGCCTGTTTACATTTTTTGAGTAAGGCTTGCATCATTTTTCCAGTATCTAATTGCCCTTCAAATGCGTTGTAAATAAACTTTTTTTGCACATTCTCAAAACCAAAATTAGTTTCCTTGAGATGAAAAACAGGCTTATTAAAAAGGGGGTTCAACAGTTTGTTGAGTTCTGGGATTGCAGCTGTACAGGTTTCAAAAAGGGAGCTGTCTTGCTGAGAAAAGAGTTCATATCCGCCCAATTTTTGATAATCCAATTGTACATCCCCAATAGTTTTACGCAAGAGTTCTAATCCGCGTACGCGTTTTTTTACAAGATCAAAAACCTCATCTGGCGTATGCGTTTTTAGGTCGCTTAGCAATTCTGAAACACTGCCAAAGCAGGCAAAGCCTGCATTTTTTGTACTTGCTCCTTGGGGCAACACTCCTTTTTCAAGCACGAGTATGGTGGCCTTGGGAAACCTTACGCGCAAGCGCAATGCAGCACTAAGCCCAACTATACCACTTCCCACAACGGTAAAGTCAATGTTACTGAACCAAGTTTTATATTCCCAATAGCTTAATTGCATGCTTTAAAGATAGTGTTTAGATTAATGCATTTTTAACAGTATTAGCTGTTAGTCTTACTCAAAAACATCGTCTAAATGCGTTATAATGATACTTAGGCTAACAATCGGTTTCTTTATTTTCTGGTTTTCTTTAGCAGAGGCTAATGATATCATGAAATCCTATACCAAAGATTATTACTCCAATGGTAAAATAAAATCCGAAGGCTGGTCATTAGGGACTAAGAAAATAAAATATTGGAAATTTTACCATCCCAATGGGAGGTTAGCTTCAAAAGGTCATTTTACTAATAATCAAAAAACAGGCTACTGGTACTTTTTTCGTGAAGATGGATCTTTAGATCGAGAAGGCCATTATATAAACAATGCTGCCGAAAAATGGTGGATTTTTTACGATATTGCCGGTCGAAATAAAGAAAAAGTAGAACTACAAAACAACCAACGAAACGGATATTGCCTGATTTATGAAGGACGCAAACTCATTAGAGTCAAAAAATACAATAATAACGCTATTATTGGCGAGTGGACTGACAAAAAGAGTTTTAAACGCGACAATCCTGAAATTAAGTTTACGGCATTCGGTATACTCCTCTAAATGAATGCGCCACATATTAAGGTAATCATCCCAGCTTTTAATGAGCAAGACTCCATCACTTCCGTAATACAAGACATCCCTGACATTGTTCAAGACATTATTGTAGTGAGTAATGGCTCTACAGATGATACGGAAAAAAACGCAAAAGCAGCAGGCGCAATTGTATTACAAGAATATAATAAAGGATATGGATATGCCTGCTTAAAAGGACTGGATTATATTGCTCAGGGAGCACTAAAGCCAGATATAGTGGTTTTTCTAGATGGTGATTATAGTGATTATCCAGAAGAGCTTACCAAGATAGTTGCTCCAATTATTGAAAATGATGTTGATATGGTTATTGGTGCTCGAGATAAACGTTTACGGGAAAAAGGAAGTATGACCATACCCCAAGTTTTTGGAAATTGGCTGGCTACTACTTTGATGAAACTTTTTTTTAATGCAAAGTTTACTGACCTTGGCCCATTTAGGGCAATGAAATACAGCAGCCTACTAGCTCTTAATATGGAAGACAAAACCTATGGCTGGACTGTAGAAATGCAGTTAAAAGTGCTAAGGCAAAAAATAAGATATACTGAAGTACCTGTTAAATACCGAAATAGAATTGGTGTTTCAAAAGTGTCAGGAACAGTAAAAGGTGCTATATTTGCTGGCATCAAAATCCTGAGTTGGATCTTTAAATACAGCATCAAATAATGCTCGGCGAAACCATCATCATAGCAATCTACTCGATAGCGCTTGTCCTTATATTCATGTATGCACTGGCTCAACTCAACTTGCTATTTAACTACTTGCGTGGTCGTAGACAGGAACAGGATTGTGAAGTCTTTGATTTATCTAAACCCAATGAAGTCCCTAACGTAACAATACAACTCCCAGTGTACAATGAGTTGTATGTTATGGAACGCCTATTGGATAATATTGCTAAAATAGACTACCCACAAGACAAGCTAGAAATTCAGGTACTTGATGACAGTACTGACGAGTCTTTTGAAATTACTGCAAAACAAATAGAACAACTTCAAAAAACAGGTTTGGATATCCAGCATGTGACACGAGAAGATCGTGTTGGGTTTAAAGCGGGTGCTCTAAAAGAAGGACTCAAAGTAGCCAAAGGCGAATTTATTGCCATTTTTGATGCAGATTTCTTACCAGAAGAAGATTGGCTGCAACGCACCATCCCCTTCTTTAAAAATGATAAGATAGGTGTGGTGCAAACACGTTGGGGACATATTAATAAGGACTACTCTTTGCTAACTAAAGTTCAGGCATTTGCCCTTGATGCGCACTTTACACTAGAGCAAGTGGGACGTAATGCTAAAGGTCATTTTATTAATTTTAATGGCACTGCCGGCATTTGGCGCAAAGAATGTATTCTAGATGCTGGTAACTGGGAAGGTGACACCCTCACCGAAGATTTAGATCTAAGCTATAGAGCACAATTAAAAAATTGGAAATTCAAGTATCTAGAAGATGTAGAAACCCCTGCAGAATTACCTGTAGTAATAAGTGCCGCGCGTTCACAACAGTTTAGATGGAATAAAGGGGGCGCAGAGAATTTCAGAAAAATGCTTTTTAAAGTTCTTGCAAGTAAGGATATAAAGACTAAAACAAAAGTACACGGTATTCTTCATTTGCTCAATAGTACTATGTTTTTAAATGTCTTGATCGTTGCGGTATTAAGCATTCCTATGCTATACATTAAAAATGAATATGGCCATTTGAAGCCATACTTTATTGTCATGAGCTTTTTTGTGATTAGCACCGTTATCTTTTTCATTTGCTATTGGTTCACTTTTAAAAATATTTACGGCGGCGGCTTTAAACAATTTGTTCGTTATATCGGGATGTTTTTTACCTTCTTTAGTATTGCTATGGGCTTTTCACTACACAATTCTATAGCAGTTCTAGAAGGACATATTGGCAAGCGAAGTGATTTTATACGTACTCCTAAATTTAATATTAATACACTAAAAGACAGCTGGAAAGGAAACAAATACTTAAAGAAAAACATCTCTTTAAATGTGATCTTTGAAGGTTTATTAATGCTGTATTTTGGTTTTGGTATGTACAGTGCTTTTGTTGTAGGTGATCAAGGTGGTGACTTTGGTTTATTCCCCTTTCATTTAATGCTATTTTTAGGTTTTGGTTTTGTCTTTTTTAAGTCATTAAGCTCTAAGGCGTGATCACTCAAGCCCTAAAAAGCAACAGGCTCCTAGTACTCCTTGCTTTTTTAAGTCTGGTCTTGTACTACACCTTTGCCTATCATCTGGATCGAGCAGATTTTGTAAAACTCATCTCCCTATATGGGGCTTCTTTTTTTCTATTCCTCAAACTAATAAAAATTGGGAAGGGTCATTTTTGGTTGCTTGCAGGAATGGCAGTTGTTTTTAGATTAATTTTTATACCAGCTATACCCAATCTTTCTCAAGATTTTTATCGTTTTATTTGGGATGGTAGATTATCCATACAAGGGATTAATCCCTATCTCACAACGGTTTTGCAATATTTGGAAGCAGGACAGGATACTATAGTCCCACAAGCACAAGAACTATACGCCGGGATGGGCGATCTTAATGCTAGTCATTATACCAATTACCCCCCCGTAAATCAGCTATGTTTTGCCATTGCAGGCTGGCTTGCTAATTCATCAATACTAGGCGCAGCCATAGTATTTAGAGTTCTTATCATTATGGCTGATTTAGGAATTATTTATTTTGGAAAAAAACTTCTAGAACGACTATCGTTACCTGAGTATCATATTTTTATATATGCGCTTAATCCATTTATTATCATAGAGATGACTGGCAATTTGCATTTTGAACCTGTGATGCTTTTTTTCATGGTGTGGTCACTGTATTTACTTCATCAGCAAAAATGGATAGGTGCTGGGATTATGCTTGCGGTATCGGTTTCGGTAAAGTTGATTCCGCTATTCTTTTTGCCCCTATTTTTTCAATATTTTGTTTTTAAAAAAGGTGATAAATGGAAAAATTTTGGAAGAAGTCTAAAAAATATACCCAAACTTGTAGGCTTTTATCTTGTAGTAATACTAACAATAGGACTAACGTTTGCTCCCTTTCTCTCAGAAAGCTTTATAAATAATTTTTCAGCTACTATTGGACTTTGGTTTCAAAATTTTGAATTTAATGCGAGTGTTTATTATATCATTCGCTGGATAGGGTTTCAGACTGTAGGTTGGAATATTATAGGTACAGTGGGCAAAATATTGCCTCTTATCACAATAAGTGTACTCTTGTTAATTACATTTTTTAGAAGGAATACAACTAGTCAATCGCTAATTACGGCCATGCTCCTAACCATCAGCTTTTACTTCTTACTCTCAACAACAGTTCATCCCTGGTATGTTGCTATGCCTTTGGTGCTTTGTGTCTTCACTCGCTATCGCTTTCCGCTGGTATGGAGCGCAACTATTATACTAAGCTATAATGCCTACAGGACTTCAGAATTTACTGAGAATCTCTGGTTGGTAGCTGTTGAATATCTTGTAGTAGCGGGCTACTTTATTTGGGAGTTGGTTAGAAAAAGAAACATTCCTATAGCCGCTTGATTGCCTCTATAAGTTGTAAATATTTTCGTTTTCGCAATTTTTTAGCAGGATCATTAATATTAATGGTATCTACTATTCTGAGCTTATAGTCTTTCAGATAATCACAGTGGCGGCTATTCCCTGTAGTAACATAATCCATAAATAAAAAATGAGATTCTTTTGGGTACTTAAGACTCTCATTCGGTCCAAAATTAGGTGCTTTTATACCCATTGTAAACCAAACCTCTGGGGTATCTAATTCATAGCTATATATTTTAACTGTATTTAAAATAGGATGCACTGATTGAAATTTAAAATTGCGCTGCACTGAAAGCCAAAATGGAGTAAGTACTACCAGACTAATAATACTCAAATAAAACACCCTAAGTATATCTTTTCGCCGTAAGGCAATTAGACCTAAAAAGCTAATTAGGAATGGTACTATAGCCAATATATACGTGTACCAAACCACTTCTTTTTGGGTACTTAATAGATAGGCTATAAATGCAAAGATACCTAAGCTTAAAATGGTAGGAATTAACCCAAAATAGAAATAAACAGGAATTGTTTCGCGCTTATCTTTTAATGCAGCAAACGACTTTACCAAATAATAAATATAATATCCTGTATTGAGAGCTAATGGTATTAATACAGGCATCAAATAACGAGTTTTCTTTTCAGGTATAATCGATAGTAAAATGACAGCAAGCAGTGTCCATAATAATGTAAACTGATAGCATTTTATATCTTGAACTCTACTTTTCATGTAGGGGTACAGTAGGCTTATAAATGCTGGAATTGCCCATAGCCCACTTTGCGTAAAAAAGCTCCAATAGTAATAAAATGGTCGTACATTAAAACTCGTCCAATTTGCTGTTTCTTCCTGGGCAATAACCGCGAATGCTTCTGGGTCGGCATAGCGCACATAGACATACCAGCTAAAGCCTAAAGCCAAACCAAGAATACTAATACTTGCTATTAAAAGCCAGGATTTTTTACTTATATGCTTTCTATATATAATACCATAAGCTAGTAAAAAAGGTATAAAGAGCGCATACAATCCTATGGGTCCCTTACTAAGAACTGAAGAAGCAATCCCAAGACAGATATATAGTATTGTTTTAAAATCTGCTTGCTTCTGTCTTACAAGATGCACCACTCCATATACAGCAAAGAGCGCAAAAGTGTGTGTATAAATATCCCAAGGTGCTTCAAAAATAATGACAATCACATACAAAGATGTACTTGTAATTAACGCATTAATTAGACTATGCCGTTTCGAGATCTTAAGCTTTCGCGAAAGCATATACACTCCAATACTCAAAAGGATCACCATTAAAGCAGCAGGTAGTCTTAATGCCCAAATAGTAGTTTTCCCAGAAACATAGGCCGAAAAAGCCGTGAGCCAAGTGGGTAATGGCGGTTTCTCATATCGAGCTTCACCATTCATAGTAGTCAGCACCCAATTACCATCGGTTAGCATTTCACGAGCGGTTATAAAATTGCGTGCTTCCATGATGGTGACGTCCAAAAAATTAAGGTTTGGCAATAAAAGCAGCCCTGTGATCAGGATAATGGTTACAACTGGATTTCTTTCGATGATCTTAATCATTACCTCGATAAATAAGGATAAGGTTACGGGTGTAAACAAGTATGCCCATACAATGCCCCAGTAATAAAACAATATCCTGACGTATTACGGCATAGGTCAAGATAAGCAAAGCCCCTGACAAACTTAGCATCCAAAATCCTTTGGGTAGGACAGATTCTTTGCTTTTTTCGGCGTAAAACCATTGATACACAAATCTAAGGGTAAATAGTATTTGGGCTATACTGCCTAACAGGAGAAGCCATAAAGGTATAGCTTCATTTTTGAACAAACGTTCTAAGTCATACTCTCCATTGTTATAAGAATACCAGACAATTAGAGTAGGGAAAATCCATAAAAACACACGAAGTATTTTTGGTATTCTAGCCCATTGTTGTTGCAATTGCAGATTGCGTATGTATATAAAATAAGTCAATGATTGCCCTAACATGATGGCAAAATCTTGCCGCAAATACCCATAAACAAATAATAAAAGAGCGCCTCCAAGACTAAACCACCAAAAGGTTAATGGTGTGATACTTTGCTTTTGTTTTTCAGATAAAATCCATTGAATTAATAGTCTCGCCGAAAACAAGATTTGCGCACTAAAGCCAATTAATAAAATCCACCATTTATCCACGACTTGTTTTTTGGACGCTGTAATTGATGTATTTTTTCTTCATCCAGAGATAGGCAAAACAATCCATAAGTGGTCCTAGTAGTCTATTCCACAAACCAAATTTGGCTTGTCCTGCAATACGTGGAAAATGCCTTACTGGCACCTGCAACACCTTGCCTTCTTGCAATAAAATCATTGCAGGCAAAAAACGATGTAAGCCTCTAAACATGGGTATACGCTTGGCATGATCTGTCTTTATAATTTTAAGGGGACAACCAGTATCATCCATACCATCATGCGTAAACGTACGCCGAATACCATTTGCTATTTTGGATGACATATTTTTTACAAAACTGTCTTTTCTATTTGCTCGCACACCAGTAACCAATGCGTAGTCATTACGGTATTCCAAAAGTTTATTAAAATCCTCAGGGGTGGTTTGCAAATCACTATCAATGTAACCCACTAATTCGGTATCACAGTGATCAAAACCTGCTTTTATTGCAGCACTTAAGCCACAGTTTTGGTCAAATAACACATATTCAAACCCTTTGTTTCTTGTACAAATGGCTTCAATTAGTTCTTGGCTATTATCTAAAGAACCATCATTTACAAAAAGTACTTTACTGGGTACTGCAGCATTCTTAAAAAATTGTAGAAAAGACGCTTCTACTCGAAGCAAATTATCTTCCTCATTGTACACAGGAACTACAATGGTTAATTGATAGGACATATACCTGCAGGCTTTTTAAATATGGCGAAGGTACTATTTTAAGATGATGTGCTTACAGCATTTTTAGGCTGTTTACCTCCAAATCGGTTAAGTGTCTATAACGCCCCCTAGGTAAGTCTTTTTTTGTAAGATTTCCTATGCTTACACAGTCTATTTTTACCACTTCATAATTTAAATGCTCAAAAATGGTTCGTATAACACTGTTGCCAGTATGCTTGATTGCCAAACCTACTTCTTTTTTAGGGGCATTTTCAACATAACTTATGGTTTCAACTTGTATGGTCTTACCATCTATTTGCAATCCTTCCTTAATATGATCAAAGTCTGCGTTTTTTAAATTGTTACTTAAGGTAACGTGATACAATTTGGTAATGCCAACGGTTGAGTTGGTAAAGCGCTGATGCAATTGGGTGTCATTAGTAAATAACAGTAAGCCAACAGCATTTCTTCCTAAACGCCCAATGGGTTTTACACGAGCATTAGTTGCATTGGCAATCAAATCCATAACTGTAGCTCCTTTGTCATTACTTGTTGTAGTGGCAAATCCTTTGGGTTTATTAAGCAAAATATAAGTTTGGGGTTCCGGATTAAGGCGTCTACCATCAAAACGCACATCATCTTCAAGCTTTACTTTATAACCAAGCTCATTTATAATTTTCCCGTTTACGGTAACACTGCCTGTGGCAATGTACATATCGGCTTCTCGCCTAGAACATACCCCAGAATTTGATATGTATTTGTTTAAACGAATAAGCCCATCGTCTGCAGCGGTCTTGACAGGTTTACTTTTAAGAGATTTATTCTTTTTTTGATATGGCTTTTTCCCACTTTTATTGGTTGCGTTGCGGCCTTTTTGATTTTTGCCTTTATGCATTATCAGGTTTTTTTGCAAAGGTACACCTAAACTCAGAAGCACTTATTTTAAATCGTAAAACAATTCTGGAAGATTATATGGCATACATGTTGTTCTAGCTAAACCAACTCATCCAGCCATAGTGAAGAAAGACTATTTAATCTTTAAAATTCAAGTATTATGGCAAAACACAAACTCCCAGATGTAAATGCCGGCTCTATGGCAGACATCGCATTTTTGTTACTTATCTTTTTTTTAGTAACCACAACAATAGAGCAGGATAACGGTATTTTTAGGAAAATCCCAGAAGACAATCAGCAACATACTGCTCCCATTCATAAGCGTAACATACTCGATATTTCTATTAATGAAGCCAACAAAGTTTTAGTTGAAGATAATATTGAGTCTTTGGATGATCTCACTCAATTAATTATTGATTTTATAGACAATGGAGGCATTATAAATAAGCAAGACCAGTGGTATTGCAACTACTGCTCCGGCAATCATAACGCGGCTTCATCAGACCATCCTAAAAAAGCCATGGTTTCTATTCAAACACATAGAAAGTCTAAATACAAGACCTATGTTGCTGTACAAGATAAAATTGCCAGTGCTTATGCACAATTGCGCAATGAACTTAGTGCCAAGAATTATGGTTTTGAATTTACTACGGTAAAACAAGCCCTTAATAAGGGCTCCTATGAAGGCAATATCGAAAAGGCAACAAACGCAGTACGCGAAATACAGGAAATGTATCCACTACATATTGCGGAAGTTCAAATCCAGAAATACGATTAATCTATATCTAGCGTAGATTGACGTTCTCTGTTTACTCGAAGCTGGGTTACATCTGGTCTAGAATAATGCCCCACTGGGTCAAAGTTCTGACGCTCTTCATAAACGCGATTAAAATCCAGGGTATGATAAATATTACCTGCGGTTGTGGTGTCTGGTGCCACAATAAATTCGCCATCAGGACCTGCAATACAAGAACCTCCATTAGCTAAAACCTCTGGAGCCTTTTTCGATAGCTCTTCTATATGAGGTGTATGCTTCGGGAAATCTGAAACTGCCATCAAGCTAGATACCGATATGACATAAGATCTTGATTCTCGCGCTATAAAGCGCGTAATATCTTTAGTATTATAATCGCTACCCGGCCAAACGGCAATGTGTAAATTCTCTCCTTGACCATACAAAGCAGCACGCGGTAGAGGCATCCAATTTTCCCAGCAATTTAATCCGCCGACAGTAAACTTCTTTAATGGGTGTACCTGCAAACCATTGCCATCTCCTGGAGCCCAAGTCAATCTTTCATCATAGGTGGGTTGTAATTTTCGGTGCACAGATTTTATCTCTCCTTCCTGATTAATATATACTAAAGATGCATACAAACTATGGCCACCTCTATCTATTGGGCGTTCTATAATCCCCAAGTAGATTGCCATCTTGTGCTTTCGCGAAAGCGCACACAGCTCATCCAAATCACCTTCTTCAACAACAACAGCATTACGCGAATAATGCGCATGCAACTCCTTGACAACGTTTTTGTTCCAGGCTGCGCCATCAGTAAGTGCTAGCCAAAATGGATATCCAGGCAGTAGCCCTTCTCCAAAAATGATGAGCTCCGTTTCATTTTGTGCTGCTTGAATAATAGAAGTTTTTATTTTGGCAAGAGTAGCTTGCTTATCTAGCCAAACAGGGGCAATTTGAGCTAAAGCTACTTTGAGTTGATTATCTTCAACTGGCATAATTATAATTTTACAGTGTTACAACAAAGAACGTAAATACCTATAGAAAGCGATCTAAAACTACGTTAATATCTAGTAGGGCAATACTAAAAACACCTGCAACAATTATAAATTTTAAGATATTATGTAAAATGAGATAATGTAATTTTTCTTTGGACTGCCAAAGCAAATACATGAAAAATAGAAGAAGACCTAAGCTTGCATAAAAATAGTAATCCATATATCCAACCGAAAAATAATACAGCAGCAAGCCAATGGGAATAATAGTTAATATAGCAAATAAAGTGACCAATAATTTTGTAGACCTTGTCCCATAAACAACAGGCATAGTTCTATAATCTTGAGCTAGATCACCTTTTATATTTTCTAGATCTTTAATTAACTCTCGCATAGCTATTATCAAAAAAAGAAAGCTGGCATGTACAAAGATTACTAAACTCCAATTATTAAAGTATATAAATATGGCAAAGAATGGAGTTATGGCCAAGATCGCAGCAACTAAATTACCAATAAATGGCACCCGTTTTAACCTATGAGAG
>CAZDFA010000085.1:0-5119 GCA_964504555.1 uncultured Flavobacteriaceae bacterium
GAAAGGAATACCACCGCATCCGCACCTACTTTGTTTCCTGGTTAGACCAACTCAACGAACGTCTGGCGGCAGTCGATTTTGGCTATTTCGATACCCCCGGAAAGAAGAGCATCAACCGTATCAATAACAACCTGATGTTTCACCCCAATAAACCAATCTATAAAGATCACTTAGCGGCTGGCTTGGATCAACGCACCAAACAAGGCGATTTTTATATAGAGATTGGGGTCAAACACAACCTACTGGCAGGAGGCTATTGGCGACCCGAAGCCAAACTCCTTCGTAGTATTCGCGATGCCATTGATTATAATGGAGAAGAACTAGTAGCCATCATCGAAAAGCGGTCTTTTAAAAAGTACTTCAAGGGATTATACCAAGACCAGAAACTAACCAATGCACCTAAAGGATACACCAATGATCATCCTCATATTACCCTCCTACGTCACAAAACATTTGGGGTAGAACTAGAACTAACAAAAGCACAAGTTCTCGATACTCATTTTCAGGAGTTTTGTATTGAAGTCTATCTAGAAATGCTTCCTTTTAGAAGGTATTTAAGAGAAGCGGTAAGTGTGTAGTTAAAATTCAATCAAATTATTAAATTGAACTATAACACTCAATCATAATTTCGTAACTTTCCCAAAGAAAAAGTTTCCTATGCCTACTAATTCAAATCGTTTTGACCTAGCCGTCCAAAAATTATATACTGCTTTTCATCAGGATCGGTTAAATCCTGAATATTGTGAACAATGTGCGGTGGGTAACATCCTGGACCATAGAAATGCATGGCAATATCTGACCGATGTGCATGGGTCGCTACAACTCAATTACGTGGGTAGAGTTCATCAGCTATTAGGAAGACGTTTTCAGGGCTATACACCAATGGAATTGTTAGAAATAGAAGGAGCTTTCCTTAAAGGTTGCGGTTATGCACTCCCACTAAAACGGGGATCCCTTCGTCCTGATAATCCGAAAAACAAAGAGGTGCTTTTTAATGGCCTTTGTGCTGTCGTAAGTTATCTCTGTTTACTTGATAATCGAGATGATATCATGGATTATGGTTCTCTCTTTGACTTTGAGCCTGCTTTTGAAGCCCTTCAATAAAGTTTTGCTCATTTAGCTAGAAAATATTCGGTATTTCATATATTTAGTTCACTTACTAAAAATCTACCTCCATGAAGTACAATCTGATGGCTCTTGCCATAGTGTTGATGATTAGCTGTTCATTAACTGCACAGAAAAAATCTAAAACTACTCCTGTCAATCTTAACGAAAAAGAATTTCACGGATTGAAATGGCGTAATATTGGCCCCTTTCGCGGCGGACGTAGCGTAGCGTCTTCTGGAGTCGTGGGTCAGCCGCAGGTTTACTATATGGGCAGTACCGGTGGAGGTGTCTGGAAAACAGTCGATGCAGGCATCAACTGGAAAAACATTTCCGATGGGTTCTTTAATACAGGAACCGTAGGTGCTATTGCTGTTGCAGAAAGTGATCCTAATGTCGTAATTGTAGGAATGGGAGAGCACGCCGCGCGAGGCGTAATGACCTCTATGGGTGATGGGGTCTATAAATCAACAGATGCCGGGAAAACATGGAAACATATCGGTTTGGATCAGTCCCGCCATATTTCTGATGTCATTATTCATCCTACCAATCCTGATATTATTTTTGTAAGCGTGCAAGGCGCACAGTATGGCCCAACCTCTGAAAGAGGCATTTATCGCTCTTCTGATGGTGGCGCTAACTGGAAAAAGGTGCTTTATGTCAACGAAACTACTGGGGCTTCTTCCCTATCTATGGATATGAACAATCCACGTATTCTCTACGCCGCCATGTGGCAACACCGCCGTTACCCTTGGACGATTGAGTCTGGCGGCGAAAATTCTGGATTATACAAGTCTGTAGATGGTGGTGATACTTGGGAGAAACTAAAAAAAGGACTCCCAAAAAGCTTTGGAAAATCGGGGATTTCCGTTTCTCGAGCCAATTCCAATCGCATCTTTTCAGTTATTGAAGCCGAAGGTAAAAAAGGAGGTGTTTATCGTTCTGATGATGCTGGGAAAAGTTGGAAACAGGTCAATGGTGACCGAGTTAATATCGCGCGATCATGGTACTATATGGAAATTTTTGCCGATCCACAAGATGAGAATATCGTCTATGTGCTCAATGCTCCTGTAATGAAATCTATTGATGGTGGGAAGAGCTTTTCTAATATTGCTGTTCCCCATGGAGATAATCACCATCTATGGATTAACCCCCACGATAATACCAATCTCATTAATTCTAATGATGGTGGAGCCAATATCTCTTTTAATGGCGGAAAAAGCTGGAGTACCCAACAAAACCAACCTACATCTCAATTCTACAGGGTCATTACAGACAATCGCGTGCCCTATCATGTGTATGGTGGACAGCAAGATAATTCGGCCATTGCCATTGCTAGTCGCACCAATGATGGTGGTATAGACTGGAAAGACTGGTATTCTGTTGCTGGTTGCGAAAGCGCATTTCTTGCCTTTGACCCCGACAATCCAGAAGTGGTATATGGTGGTTGCTATCAGGGTATTATTGAAAAATGGGTAGCTGCCTCACAATCAGGTAAACCTATCAAAACCTATCCTGAACTCGGTTTAAGTATTCAACCTAAAGATTTTAAATTCCGATATAACTGGAATGCTCCTATCATTAGCTCTCCTCATGATCGAAATACCATTTACCATGCAGGAAATGTGGTTTTTAAAACCCAAGATGGCGGACATAGCTGGGAAGTAGTAAGTCCCGATCTGACTAAAAACGAAAAAGACAAACAAGGCCCTGGTGGTGGACCGTTTACCAACGAAGCAGCAGGCGGTGAAAACTACAACACCCTAATGGCTCTGGTTGAATCTCCGCACGAGCAAGGCGTACTTTATGCTGGAAGCGATGATGGACTGTTACATATTACCAAAGACGGTGGTGCTAACTGGAAAAACATCACCCCCAGAGGGATTACTGATGGCATCATTAATAGCATTGAAGTATCGCCTCACGATCCAGCAACCGTCTATATTACGGTAATGCGCTACAAGACGATGGATCTAAAACCGTATATCTTTAAAACAACAAATTTTGGCGCTTCCTGGTCGAAGATCACCAACGGCATTGATGACCCACATACGTTTGTACGTGTTGTCCGAGAGGACAAAAAACAACAAGGACTGTTGTACGCAGGGACAGAAACAGGCCTTTACATCTCTGTAGATGATGGGAAACATTGGGATCAATTCCAATTGAACCTTCCCATCGTCCCCATTAACGATCTAGTCATACAAGACAATGATCTTGTTGCTGCAACAGCTGGACGTTCTTTTTGGATATTAGACGATTTGGGTGCCATTCAAAATTACGCTTCAGCGAAACAACCTATTAGCATTTTCAAACCCAAAGACAGTTACCGCATTTTTAATGGTAGTGGGAAACGCCCACGTTTGGGACAAAATCCTAAAAGCGGTGTAACCTTTGATTATTATTTGGAAAAAGCCCCCGACTCTTCTGATTTAAAAATGGAAGTTTTAGAAAATGGCATAGTCATCCGAACGATCACCAATAAAGCACCTAAGGATTTTAAAAGTTGGCCTGGCGGCCCTTCCAAACCAGCCGTCCTTCCAGCCAAAAAAGGATATAATCGTTTTACTTGGGATATGACTCGAGCATCACTCCCAGCAGTAGATCAAGTATTTGTTTTTGGAGGTCATGGCGGTTCTCGTGTTGCTCCAGGCATATACACATTACGATTAACATTAGAGGGTACCGTTGCAGAAACTGTAGCAAAGATATTACCCAATCCAAAAGTACAGACCACAAAGGCCGATTTTGATGAGCAACAAAGGATTCTAAAACAGATCGAAACAACCGTTAGAGATATGCATGAATCGGTAAATCAAATGCGCTCAGCACGGAAACAATTAAAAAATTATGCTTTGCTATTGGAAGATAAAGATCAAGCTGAAACACTATTAACAAAAGGAAAAGATTTGATAAAGCGTATTGACAGTTGGGAACGTAACCTCATCCAACCAGATCAAAAGACCTTTCAGGATGTGATTAATTTTAATAATAAACTCAATGCACAATTACTGCATTTAAAAGGATTCATAGATACCGACGAACCCAAAGTGACCCAAGGAGCCAAAGAACGTTTCAATGATCTACTTGCCTACTGGAAGGGCTATCAGGATGAACGTGATGCGATTATTAATACAGAAATGGCGGGGTACAATACCGCTTTTAAAGCGCTCGATCTTCCTGCTATTATTTTGAAGGATTAAATAGTTTTTGTTTAATAAACAGGATAGCTAAAGAAAACAGATGATAACTGTACTTTTTACAATTTGAATGAACAAAGCCTATAGTTTTAATGTGAAATGCCCTCTTAGGGTAGTATTATCGCTAAATCGCTCATACGAAAACCAATAATCTGAAGGTGGTAGAAGACGGCCGTTATAAGTACCATCCCACCCATTAGAAGTAGCAGGGTTAAATTGTGTGAGTACTTTACCAAAACGATCATAAATTATAACAAGTGCGTTACGATCAGTAGAGGTTCCTTGAACATTCCATACATCATTAAACGAATCCCCATTAGGTGTAAAGAATTGGGGAAAAATAGTCAAATCATTACAGAGTATTGGATTTATAAAAACAAGAAAACTAGATTCAGAAGAACAACCTATATCTGATGATGAAAAAACATAAATGGTTTGGGTTGCCGTTATTTCATCACCTGATGATAATAGCGTACCCTCGCCATTAGATTCCGTAAAGAAATTACCAGCGGTTATTTCTGGAAGTATAAAAGAAGAACAAACCGTTACATCATCCAAAATGGCAACTTCTGGTTGTTCTAAAATAGTAACTACAAATTCATTTTCATCAACACAATTTCCTGCGTTCCCTATAGAAGCAAATACATAAATGGTTTGACTACTGCTAATAACATCACCAGCGACTAATAGTAAACCTCCACCATTAGGTGCTGTAAAGTAATTGTTGTCCGCACTTAATGCTGGCAAAATATATTCCCCGCAAGCTTCAACATCTATAGGAGCATCGGCAACAGGATTATCAAATATAGTTACCA
>CAZDFA010000085.1:5219-11331 GCA_964504555.1 uncultured Flavobacteriaceae bacterium
CTATAGGAGCATCGGCTATAGGGTTATCAATAATAGTCACCATAAACTGATTCTCATCTGTACAAGGAATACTACCCGTTGAGGCAAACACGTAAATGATTTGGGTAGTGGTAATGGTATCACCCGCATTTAAAAGTGTTCCTCCACCATTAGGTTGGGTAAAGTAATTATTATCTACACTTAAAGCGGGTAAAATATATTCCTCACAGGCTTCAACATCTATAGGAGCATCGGCGACAGGCCCAACAGATCCAGCATCAGTTATTATCCATCCATCTGTGTTTATCATATTCGTTCTAGCGGCTTCACCATCACAATATTGACTATCACCTCCGTTAAAAATAACATTAGGTTGTAAATTCAGACTGTCCCAACCTATAAGCAATGCATCGTAATTTGCCACAGATAATGTAACTCCTTCAAACATATCCCTCATATCTAGAACACTACTTACATTCCAATCTTCTAGGTTTTGGTCAAAGGATAGGGCATTCATAAACATTTCTTCCATAGAAGTAACATTCCCTACATTCCAGTTTCCTATATCTTGATTAAAAGTTGTAGCGTCTCTAAAAGCGATGTTCATGTCATTCACATTAGAAACGTTCCATCCCCCTATATCTTGATTAAATGCTGGTGCATTTGCAAATATCCCTCTCATATCCTCTACATTTCCCACATTCCAATTTCCGATGTCCTGATTGAAAATTATCGCAGAACCGAACATATCTCTCATATTAGTTACATTCGCCACATCCCAATCTCCTATAAATGCATCAAATCCAATGGCTCCAGTAAACATACTTTCCATATCATTTACCATACTTACATCCCACCCATTTATATTTTGATTAAATGCCCATGCTCCTGAAAACATATCTGACATATCGGTTACATTAGAAACATCCCAAGCACTTATATCTTGATTAAATACTCTGGCATTACCAAACACACGACTCATATTGTTAACTGAAGCCGTATCCCATCCACCAATATCTTGGTTAAATAAAGCAGCTCCAAAAAACATATTATTCATAGTTGTAGCAGCACTCACATTCCAATTGCCAATATCTCGATTGAATGTGTGCTCTGTCAAACCATTTGTAGAAAACATCCCACTAAAATTAGAGACATTACCCACATTCCACATACCAATATCTTGGTTAAAAACAATTGCCGATTGAAACATTCCTGCCATATTAGAAACATTGGAGACATCCCAACTCCCAATAGATCCATTAAAAGAAGAAGCTGAAGCAAACATAAATGCCATATTCGTAATCGTACTTACATCCCAATTATCCATCATATTACTATTATAAACTGATGCATCTGCAAACATGGTCGACAAACTGGTTGCACTTGATAAGTTGGGACTATCTATAAAGTTTGCTACTAAGTTTATGCACCCTTGGAAAGCACTGGCCATAGAGGTCCATTGAATATCTCCCCATTGTTCAATAGTTAGTATTTTTTCTCGATCTCCTTCATCATTAAAAAATATTCTCGGGAAATTCCCTGAGATACTTACCGTATATGTTCCTGGAATTGTATACGTATGTATGATAGTACCCGTAACGTTAACATCTGTAGTACCATCGCCCCAATCGACCGTATAATCATATCCTCCTCCTGTAGTAGGTATGGTGATTTGATTATTATTTGAAACTCCTGGATTATCCGTTTGCCAGGTGGTAATAAATGGCATATCACTATTACAAGTAGCTAATAAACCTCCATCGGTTATGACCCAGCCATCAGTAGTTATCATATTTATTCTAGCTGCTTCGCCATCGCAATATTGGCTATTACCTCCGCTAAAAGTTACATTGGGCTGTAAATTTTGACTATCCCAACCTATTAATAATGCATCATAATTAGCTACAGATAAGGTAACATTATCAAACATGTTAGTGGTATCAATAACATTGCTCACATCCCAGTCACCAAGATCTTGATCAAAAACAGTGGCAGTATTAAACATATTAGACATTACAGTTACATTAGATACATTCCAGTTACCTATGTCCTGATTAAAACTAAATGCGCTACTAAAAGCACCCCCCATATTCTCAACAGTACTTGTATCCCACCCTCCAATATCTTGATTAAAGCTTTCTGCTAAAGAGAACATTCCACCCATATTTTCTAAACTAGCAGGGTTCCAATTAGAAATATTCCCATTAAAAACAGGAGTTTGATTAAACATATCTCCCATACCTGTTACTGATGATACATCCCAAGAATTTAAATCTTGGTTAAATACACTTGCCTCTCTGAACATAGAATTCATATTTTCTACAGCACTTACATCCCAAGGATCAATGTCTTGATTAAATGAGGAAGCCTGTCTAAACATCCTAAACATGCTAATTACATTACTGACATCCCAACTCCCAATTGAACCATTAAAAGACGTGGCCTCTTCAAACATACTGGACATATCTACCACATTACCGACCTCCCAAACACCTATATCTTGATTAAAAGACGTGGCTCCTCTAAACATGGAATTCAAACTAGTAACATTAGTAAAATCTGGCACATCTATGGCGTTACCTTGTAAATTTATACATCCTCTAAAAGCTCCAGTCATAGATTCCCAAACGATATCCCCCCATTGTTCTATGGTTAGTATTTTTTCTCGATCTCCTAATCCATTAAAAAATATTCTCGGAAAATCTCCTGATATACTTACCGTATATATTCCTGGAGTTGTATATGTATGTATGATAGTACCCGTAACGTTAACATCTGAAGTACCATCGCCCCAATCTACCGTATAATCATATCCTATTCCATTTGTTGGTATGATGATTTGATTATCATTTGAAACTCCTGGATTATCCGTTTGCCAGGTGGTAATAAAATCATTCATCGCAGAAATACCTATCGAAAACAAACTAAATAAAATACAGATAAAAACCTTCATAAGAGATGAAAATTATAAGACTAACACTCTAAAAACAAAACTAATACATAAAACACTCTTTGACAATTATATGCAACTATAAAATTAAAATAAGATTATTTCATTTGCACATGAATATGATCGTCGTGTCGTACTGCTTGGCAGCCTTGAAATCGTAATTTACTATGTGTAATACCTAGTCTATTTTTTAAATGAGGTTCTAGCCATTTCAAATATTTCATTTTATGGACGTGATGTACTCCATAACGGTTCGGGTGGCTCCTGTATTACTATTGATAAAGTGACCTGCAATCATTCCAGTTTGCGATCTGAATTTTTCATCTAGAAGTAGTTTATTCAGGATATGGTCCAGCTCTGAAACGTTTACCACGGTATATAATCCTGCTAGTTGGCGTAACCGTTGTGCTTCCGGGAAACGATCAAGATGTGACCCACTTAAGATAGGAATTCCAAAAGTTGCAGGTTCCAGAATATTATGCAGTCCGGTATGACCTAAGGCCCCACCAACATAGGCAAGATCGGCATAGCTATAGATTTTGGATAGCAATCCTATGGTATCGATAATCAATACCTCATAGGCCCCAATATCTTTACCTTCTCGTTGAGAGTAACGCAGCGTCTTCACTCTCAAGTTGCGTTCCAATTGTGCGATTTGTTGTTCTTTAATCTGATGTGGTGCAATAACAAAACGAGCGACACCTTCATTATTATTAATGTAAGAAGCTAATACCGATTCATCTTCGGGCCAGGTACTTCCACAGACCACACATAGGGCATCACCCTTAAAAGTTTCCATAAAATCTAAGGCATTATCCATCTTCAATTGAGCCACCACACGATCAAAACGCGTATCGCCGTTGTGCGTTACTTGATCAAACCCCAATGTTTTAATCAACTGTTCTGAGGCTTTGTCTTGCACAAAAAAGTGATGAAATGCTTTCAAGGATTTGATCATCCATTTCCCATAGGGTTTAAAAAAGAGTTGACGTCGGTTAAAAACCCCCGATAATAAAAGGGTATGAATCTTTCGTTTTTGTAATTCGTGAAGATAATTCGGCCAGAACTCATATTTAATAAAAATGGCGATGGCCGGATTGAGTTTCGCTATAAAATTTTTTGCGTTTTTAGTGGTGTCTAGTGGTAGGTAGACGACTGTTTTGGCGTAAGCCGAATCTTTTTTGATTTCAAAACCTGAAGGTGAAAAAAAACTTATGACTAACTGATGATTGGGATACTCTTTATTTATGGCTTGCATAACGGGTACGCCCTGCTCATATTCGCCCAACGAAGCCGCATGAAACCATACAATTGGCTTGTCTGAATCCAAAACCTGAAGACGCTCCAAAACCGCATTTCTTCCACTTACAAACAATTTCATCTTACTACTAAAAAATGAAGTAATAGGCAGTAACCACTGGACTACTTGGATGAGTATATTATACAAACCATGCATTGATGCTAAATTACCGCTTTGTCCTAAAATAGCTTGTTGCTGGTGGGAGTTTTTGTAATTTCGCTTGAAGCGCTATACATTGCTTTACTTTGAAAATAGTATTTCAAATCCTTTTACCACCTTTTAAACTATGAAGAAAATACAAATGGTAGACCTAAAAGGTCAGTATGAAAAGATAAAGGGTCAAGTAGATCAGTCAGTTCTAGATGTTGTGTCTTCATCTGCATATATTAATGGTCCTGAGGTTCATGCCTTTCAAGCAGAATTAGAAGCCTATTTGGGTGTTAAACATGTAATCCCTTGCGCTAATGGGACGGATGCGCTGCAAATTGCCATGATGGGACTGGGACTGAAGCCTGGGGATGAAGTTATTACCACCGATTTTACCTTTGCAGCAACAGTGGAAGTAATTGCTTTATTGGGATTGACTCCTGTTCTGGTTGATGTAGATCCCGTAAATTTTAATATTGATATAAAGGCTGTCAAAGCAGCGATCACACCAAAAACGAAAGCTATTGTTCCTGTACATCTATTTGGTATGGTAGCGGATATGGATGGTATTATGGAAATCGCTAAGGAGCATAGCCTCTATGTTATTGAGGACAATGCCCAAGCCATTGGGGCTAATTACACCCATAACAATGGGAAAAAATCTAAAGCAGGAACGATAGGCGATGTTGGCACCACCTCTTTCTTCCCTTCTAAGAATTTAGGTTGTTATGGTGATGGCGGTGCTCTTTTTACCAATGATGATGAACTGGCGCATACCATTAGAGGAATAGTTAATCATGGGATGTATAAACGTTATCATCATGATGTGGTAGGAGTCAATAGTCGTCTGGATAGTATTCAGGCTACAATTTTACGAGCAAAGCTCCCCAATTTGGATGTCTACAATGCTGCTCGCAGAGTAGCAGCGCAAAAATATACTGAGGCATTCTTAAAAGAAGAAAAGATCATTACTCCACATGCCTGTGACACTTGCGATTGTCATGTGTTTCATCAGTACACCTTACGATTAGATGCTAGTATTAATAGGGATGCTCTTGTTGCTCATTTACAGAGCAAGGATATTCCTTGCGGTGTTTATTATCCTATCCCTTTGCATCTGCAGAAAGCCTATACCGATGATCGTTATAATGAAGATGACTTTAAGGTAACAAATGCGCTGAGCAGCTCGGTAATTTCTCTGCCCATGCATACCGAACTAGATGATGAGCAAATTGATTTTATTACAAAAACAATCCTTGATTTCACAACTACATAAAAAAAGTCCATCAAATTTTTCGACGGACCTTAGCTTTCATTTTTATTCATTAGTCTTTTCTATTTGGACACCACAATAAACTCGCTTCTTCTATTGGAGTTAATGCTGTAATTCAGAACAATCTGAGCCGCTACCGCAATTATTGGCCAATTGAGTTTGACCATAACCTCCCCCTGTTAATCGGCTTGGAGATATCCGTTGGTCTATGATAAACAGTATAGTTATATCATTTCTCTAAAAACAAAATCTACAATGTTGATAATAAATGTTTTATGTTTATTTTTTGTCATTGTATGTGAAATTGAATTACTCGTAGGAATAAAAAAACCCATTGATTTGTCAATCAATGGGCTTTTTTATTTAAAATTCTGTTAGTTACATAGCTGCTAACGCTCTACCACGATGAACTCACTTCTTCTGTTTAGTTGATGCTCTTCATCAGAACATTTTACGCCATTAC
>CAZDFA010000086.1:0-10989 GCA_964504555.1 uncultured Flavobacteriaceae bacterium
ATACAATAAGGTTTGTATACAAATCGTCATCATCAATAATGCAGGCAAGTTCTATTGGATAATCCATATGGTTAGGGGTATTTAGAAATTTTTTAAAAAAATTAAATTTGAACTAAAAATTTAGAGCCTTTTCCAACTTTGCTTTCAACAGTAATCTTTCCTCCTAAAGCTTCTATTTGGTTTTTTGTAATAAATAATCCAATCCCAGAGGAATCTGGATTGTTACCAATAGTGCTATACAATTGGAATAGTTTGGCACCATCTTTTTCGAGTTCAATTCCTATGCCATTGTCTTCAACTGCTAAAAATACTTTATCATTCTCTTCGTAGGTGTATATTTATATTTCAGGATCTCTTTGTGGGGATCTGTATTTAACAGCATTGGTTATTAAATTATGGAGAATGCTTTCAAAATATGCTGGCACATACTCAATCTCTTCTACTTCAGAAAATTCAGTATAAATTATCGCCTTGCTTTGCAACAACTGATGTTGTAGGGTACTTTTGACCTGATTCACAAAATCTGCTACTTTTAAGGTTTGCGTTAACTCAATAGCATTGGTCTGTAAGGTTATTATTTCATTTAGGTGCTCTAAAGTGGTGTCTAGATTTTCGGCAATAACTTCAAAATTTGCAAAAAGTTCCTTTTGTTCATCATTCAAAGATTCTTTATCAAATAAGGTAGCAGTAAGCTGCAAATTGCTAACATGAGACCTTAAATTATGCGATACTATATGCGCAAAATTATAAAGTCTATCATTTTGTCCTTCAATCAGATTTAAAAGAAGCTTTTAACTTCTTTTCTCTATCTTTATCTATATCCTGAAAAACCCCTCTAATACCAATTATTTGGCCATCAAAATTAATAAGCGGTTTGCCTTGAGCCTTTGCCCAAAAAATTCGCCCTTTATAGATGACCATTTTGATTTTCGTCTCAAAAGCTTCCCCTTGTGCGCATTTAAAAAATAACTCCTGAGCCTTTTCCATATGTTCCTCTGCATAAAACAAGGAACCATCTTTTAAAGATGGCATATAATCCTCAGGAACTTCTAATATTCGCCTAGCCTCAGTGTCAAAATGACTCTTTTTATTTTCGAAGTCTATACTCCAACCTCCAGCTTTAGTTAGTGTGGTAATTTCTTGATAGTAGAACCTATCTGTTGCAAATATATCTCGTGAATTTCTGGGTATAGGTCTTCTTGCGCGACTAGATTTTCGCCTCAAGGAGGTGATTAACATAATTATAATTTGGGACTAGTAATATATGAAAATAAATTGATTTTCCTTTTAAAGTCCTGATTCAGCGATGGTTTCAAAAATTAGATCTAAAAATTAAAATGAATGCTCTGTTATTGGGGTTAGGCAATAATCCAAAGGGATGTCAAATTTTTCTGAATCAATAAGGATTTCTTCAGGTTCAAAGAAGGATAGTCCTACTTTGATAATATCCCGTCTACATTGGCCAAGAAAGCGATCGTAAAATCCTTGACCATAGCCTATTCTGTTTCCCCTTGTATCATAAGCCAATAAGGGTATAAATACAACATCTATAGTTTCTGAAGAAACAGGCAATCCATTTTGTGGTTCTGGGATTCCCATAGCATTCACTGTAATACGCGTGTTATCAGTTAGCAGCAAATGGCTCATTGTTTTAGACTCAAAATCACTACTTGAAAGTACTATCTGTTTATCCCTACCCTGAAGAATTTGTAGCAAATAGGTGGTATTTATTTCCTTATGTTTTTCTATTGGTAAAAATAGGTGATAGTATTCTAATTGCCAGATATCAAGCGCTAGTGACTTATTAGCTATTTTAATGCTAAAGTCATCAATTTGTTCAGGAGTAAGAAGTTTTCTTTGCGCTTTATACTTCTCCCTCAGTTGTTCTTTTCTTACTCCTCTTACCATCATGAGAAATGTTGAAAATAGCATCTCCTTGATACACCAAGGAGGCTTCATTTACATTGATAATATAGCCGCTGTGAGGCGCATTAACTAAGTGTTTAAAACGTCCATAAGGATCTGTAATTGTTGCTATATGATCTCCTTTTTTTACTGCTTCTCCACAAACAACCTTTGTGTGTATTAAACCGCTGTACTTAGCCCTAAACCATTTGGTGTCCTCAATTAAAATAGATTTTCTAGAAAGTTTTGGCAACTTTAATACCTCTCTGAGCATCCCTAAATGGTTAAGAATGCGCATAGCTCCATCAACTCCTTCTTTGGCAATTTTTTTGTCACTTACTTTTGATTTTCCTCCTTCATATATTAAAATTGGTTTCCCTAATCTTGAACAAGTGGCTCTATATGATTTTGGAATGGTCTTAGAATGTATGGTAAAAGGAGCATTAAAAATTTCGGCATATTGTGTTGCAATTACATCATTTGGGTCAATCCTAACTTGTGCTACATTAAACCTACTTGCTCCTCCAGTATGAAAGTCTAAACAAAAATCTGCAGCTGGTAGAATTTTCTTTACAAATTGATAGGCAAATCTACTTGCCAAAGAGCCTCTTGGGTTTCCAGGGAAGACACGATTCAAATCTCTCCCATCTGGAAAAGCCCTTCTCATGTCCAAAAAGCCAAAAATGTTAAGTACTGGTATACAAATTACAGTTCCTTTTTGGGGCTTGTTTATTTTCTTGGCTATTATCTGTCTAACAATCTCTACACCGTTTATTTCATCCCCATGTATACCTGAAGTAATTAAAACAATTGGGCCTCTTGCTTTGGCTCTTTCTATTATTATCGGGATCTCTACAGATGAAGTTGTATACAACTTAGCTAAATTAAAATTTATAGTCGCACTAGTTCCAGGTGCTATTTTTTGACCTAGGATAGTAAGTACATTGTCTTTATTTACAAAGTCCATTTCCATTTATAAGTTGTGTTCTATATATTGTATTATTTCCAGGGCTATATCTGTCCCCGTGGCTTTTTCAATTCCTTCTAATCCCGGTGATGGATTTACTTCCAATATTAAAGGCCCTCTTTCACTTTGCAGTAAATCAACTCCAGCTATACCAAGACCTACTGCCTTTGCTGCTTCTACTGCCGCATGTTCTTCTTCTTTAGATAATTGAATAATTCGTGCTATACCTCCTCTATGCAAATTAGATCTAAATTCTCCTTCCTTAGCCTGTCTTTTCATGGCGCCGACAACCTGCCCATCTACGACAAAAGCCCGAAGATCTGCTCCTTTTGCTTCTTTAATGAACTCCTGTACGATTACTCGTGCCTCCAAACCATTAAATGCTTCTATAACAGATTCTGCAGCATTTTTCGCTTCTGCTAAAACTACGCCTAAGCCCTGTGTACCTTCCAATAACTTGATGACAACAGGAGCACCTCCAACACGTTCAATTACATTGGCAACATCTCTAGAATAATTGGTGAATACAGTCTTAGGTAGCCCCAATTTTGCTTTAGAAAGTAACTGTAGACTTTGTAATTTGTCCCGGCTTTGTACTAGGGCCTTGGATGTGGCAGTTGTAAATGTATTCATCATTTCAAACTGCCTAACTACTGCTGTTCCATAATACGTAATGGAAGCACCAATACGCGGAATAATTGCATCTGTAGTATCTAAATATCTGCCTTTATAATTGACAGTAGGCCTTTTTTTCTCAATAATAAGATCGCACTTCAAAGGGTCTATCACCTCAACGCTATGCCCTCTTTTTAACCCCGCTTCTAACAGTTTTTGGGTAGAATATAAATGTGCATTACGCGATAGTATCTTTAAATTCATTTGTTTTATGCTTGAAGGAAACATCAGTAAGCTCAGTATCTACAATAAACTTTTTAGTTAAAAATTTACGTCCTAAGAGTACCGGAAAACGCATGTCATCTCTTGAACTTAGGGTTAATGATATGGGATAAGTCTTACCAAATAGCACAATCTTACTTTGTACTTCGTATCTGTCTTGTATATCGCCATTAATGATTCTTACAGCTGTAATATCATAGTGATCAAATATGAGCTCTCTTCCATCATAAAGTGGGTGCTGCGCATCAAAAAAAGTACAGACTAGTTTTTTATCTTCTTCTCTAATATTAGTGCAATGAATAGATGAAGTATATGCCCCAGTATCAATTTTAACATCAATATCATAAAATTCTAAGGCTGGAAAATCTGCTTTATCTGTTCGTCCAATAATTTTTTTACTCATTTTACAATATAACTGTGCTTGCAAGGTACATATTTCTTGACTTCTTGCCGACTGTCATTTAAAATTTAGAAGGACATTGTCAATTGGTGTTTGTACAAAAACATATCTTTGATTATGGCGTCATCTTCCCTTGACATACAATTAAAAACCTTACCTACTCAGCCTGGGATTTATCAATATTATGATGGCCAAGAGAAACTACTTTATGTTGGCAAAGCGAAAAATTTGAAAAAGCGAATATTGTCCTATTTTAATAAAAATCAGGAGAATGGAAGAATACGAACTCTAGTAAAAAAAATAGCCCTAGTCAAGCACATCGTTGTAGCTACCGAAACTGACGCCCTTCTTTTAGAAAACAATTTGATCAAAAAATACCAACCTAGGTATAACGTCATGCTCAAAGATGACAAAAGTTATCCCTGGATTTGTATAAAGAATGAACGTTTTCCTCGCATATTTCCTACTCGTAGGGTAATAAAGGATGGTAGCGAATATTACGGACCATACACGAGTATGAAAACGGTTAGAACCCTGTTAGAGCTTATCAAAAGTCTCTATCAACTGCGTACTTGTAATTATGACCTGAGTCTAGCGAAAGTAAATAGCGGTAAGTATAAGGTTTGTCTAGAATATCATTTAGGAAATTGCAAAGGCCCTTGTGAAAACAAACAAACAGAAGAAGAATATCATCGGCACATTGCACATATTAAGGAAATTATAAAAGGGAATTTTAAAGATTCACTACAACAGTTTAGAGCACAAATGAATCTCTTGGCAGAACAGATGTGCTTTGAAGAAGCCCAACGCATTAAGGAAAAAATTGATGTTCTAGAAAATTATCAGGTCAAAAGTACCGTTGTTAACCCAAAGATTAATAATGTAGATGTGTTTTCAATAGTTAGTGATGAAGGTTATGGCTATGTAAACTTTCTACAAATTTCTCACGGAGCCATTATAAGATCACATACCCTAGAATTAAAAAAACGTTTGGAAGAGAGTGATAAAACCCTCTTGCAACTTGGTATTGTAGAAATAAGACAACGCTTTGAATCACAATCTCAAGAAATTTATGTCCCCTTTGAAATAGATCTTGGAGAACAAGTAAAAATTGTAGTGCCTAAACTCGGTGATAAGAAGCGTATATTAGAACTATCAGAACGCAATGCAAAATATTTTAGAATGGAGCGTTTTAAACAGGTAAAACTAGTAGATCCAGACAGGCACACTAATAGAATTATGGCGCAAATGAAAGCCGATTTACGTTTAACTGAAGAACCTCGTCATATCGAATGTTTTGACAACTCAAACATACAAGGAAGCAATCCCGTAGCCGCTTGTGTTGTTTTTAAAGATGGCAAGCCTAGTAAAAGAGATTATCGCAAATTCAATATAAAAACGGTTACCGGCCCTAATGACTTTGCTAGCATGGAGGAGGTGGTGCACCGTCGCTACAGACGATTATTAGATGAGTCAGAACCACTGCCGCAGCTTGTCATTGTAGATGGAGGCAAAGGGCAGCTGAGCAGTGCGGTTAAAGCTCTTGACGGCCTGGGCTTACGTGGCAAAATAGCAATAATCGGTATCGCCAAACGCCTTGAAGAACTCTTTTATCCAGAAGATTCTATACCTCTTTATCTAGATAAAAAAAGTGAAACCCTTAAGATCATACAGCAATTACGCAACGAAGCACACCGTTTTGGGATTACCTTTCATCGCAATAAACGCAGTGCCAATGCTCTCAATACGGAACTGGATACCATTCCTGGTATTGGAGAAAAAACGGTAGTATCGCTTTTAAAACATTTTAGATCTGTTTCAAACATTAAAGCAGCTACTACAAAGGATTTAGCTGAGGTTATTGGCCAAGCCAAAGCACAACTTATTTTAGATTATTATAGTAACAATTAATGCGGACTTTACTTGTCATACTGTTATGCTGTATATGCTTTGGTGTTCTTCCTGTGGCTGGACAGGAAAGCACCCTTACTCAGCAAACCAAAGAGGCAAAAAGCCCCAAGGTTGGTCTCGTCCTTAGTGGTGGAGGCGCAAAGGGGTTTGCTCATATTGGCGTAATAAAAGTATTGGAAGAAGCTGGCGTGCAGATAGATTATATAGGTGGCACAAGCATGGGGGCCTTTGTTGGCGGCTTATATGCATCAGGTTATACAGCAACAGAGCTAGACTCAGTTTTTAGAGAAGTAAACTTTGCCAATCTCATAAGAGACAAAGTAGAACGCTCGCAAAAAACCAACTATGAGCGGCAAGCAGATGAACGCTATGCGGTGGCCTTACCCTTTGACAACTTTAAATTACAAGTGCCTTCTGCAATTTCTAAAGGTCAAAATACCTACAACAGACTCGTGAGATTGGTCGATCATATTGACCAAACACAATTTGATAAATTACCTATCCCATTTCTCTGTATCGCTACCAATGTAGTAACTGGAGAAGAAGTGTTATTAGAAGAAGGCTACCTCCCTGAAGTCATTAGTGCAAGTGGTGCATTGCCTTCCTTATTTAGACCAGTAGAAATTGATGGTGCGCTCTATACCGATGGCGGTGTCACCAATAATTATCCTGTTGAAGCCCTAAAGGCGAAAGGGGTAGACATCATAATAGGTGTTGATGTTCAAGACAATTTAAGAAGCCGAAAAAATCTACAATCTGCAACAGATGTGCTTATCCAAGTCAACAACTTTAGAACTATTGAAGCGATGAAGGATAAGCGCAAACTAACCGATATTTATATTAAGCCAGATATAGATGAGTTTTCAGTAGTTTCTTTTAATGATATTGATGATATAATTAATAAAGGTAGCGCTAAAGCCAAAGAGCAATGGGAAGCCCTAGTAAAATTGGGAAAATCACAACAACAAAGCGAACGTCCTACAAGGACAACATATAAATATAAAGACCAAGATTCCATCAACATTAAAGAAATTGAGCTTTCAGGAAATAAAAGGTATACAAACAAGTACGTATTAGGTAAACTGGATATCGTAACGCCTGAAAAAACAACCTATAAAAAACTAGAGCAAGGCATCAATAATCTAGCAATAAGTCAAAATTTTGGGCGTATTGACTATAAATTAACCGATATTGATCATGGTAAGAATTTAAAGGTAAATCTCACTGAATCTGAAAATAAACAACAAGTAAAATTAAGCTTGCACTATGATGATTTATATAGAAGTGTTGCTTTGATCAATTATACGAGGAAAAGAAATTTGTTTAAGGAAGATGTCTTGTCCTTTGATTTTGTGGTAGGTGAAAATATAAGATATCAAGCAGATTATAGAATTGATCAAAGCTTTTGGGCAGTGGGAGCCAGATCTGCTCTTAATGCCTTTGATCAAGGAATTAATCCCGAAATTGCCAATCGTTTTTCTCCTTTTGACTTTAATACAGTGCGTAATTTAAATTTGGAGTATCAAGATATTACCAATCAATTATATATTCAAACACTATTTGTTAAGACCTTTTCTTTAGAAGTAGGAATTCAGCATAAATTTTTAAGTGTAGACACAGAAACTTTAGGAGATCAAGTTGATCCTAATATTAATTTTAGACTCGAGCGATCTAACTTTTTCGGAGGGACAGGTGAGCTATTATTTGATTCTTTGAACAACGGATATTTTCCTTCTTCCGGAATTTACTTTAAAGGTGACTTTGATCTATACCTTTTTTCTGATGACTTCAATAGTAATTTCACCGAATTCTCCATTGCCAATAGTAGGTTTAAATATGCAAAGGGCTTGACACCGCATCTCAGTCTGGTCTCTGAAATAGCTGGTGGATTTAAAATTGGTGGTGATGAAATTAGCTCTTTGGACTTCCTTTTGGGCGGCTATGGTAATAACTATATTAACAATATTACTTCCTTTTTGGGCTATGATTTTTTAAGCCTTTCTGGTGATGGGTATGTCAAAGCTGGCTTTGACTTAGACTACAATTTCTTTACAAATCACCACCTTACACTTTCTGCAAATTTTGCGAATGTAGGTGACAGTATATTTTCCTCTGGGGAATGGCTTACTACTCCTGACTTTACTGGTTATGGTTTGGGATATGGTTTTGAAACTTTTTTAGGTCCACTACAGATTAAATACTCTATAAGTCCAGAATTATTACAGAGCGAGTGGTTTGTTAGTCTTGGTTTTTGGTTTTAATTTTTTATTGCATTTTTAACATAATTGATTATGAAAACACTTGCCTTAAGTTTATCTGTTTTGGCTGTAATGTCCTTGAACTAACCCTAGAAAAACCTTTAATAGCTCAACAAACCGTACTTACCCAACCTGAAAAAGTAAACTATTTTGTAACCGCATCGAGTGACCTTACCTTACGAAATGGATCCAATCTTTACTCTGAAAAAGTACTAGTATTACCTTATGGCTCACAACTTGAATATCGCCATCTCGATAAAATTCTAAAATGCCTGTTAATGGACGCTCTGGATAAATGATAGCTGTTTCTTAACAAAGAGCGCAAGGTTTTGTTTTTAGCGCATATACCTCAACTACAGCTCCTCCAAGAGAAGATGAATTACTCACAACATACTCCAAACGGATTTCTACAACAGAATTTCAGGCATTGGCATGAGAAGAGTATCATCCCGATGGTATTGAATTGGGAAAAACAACTACAATTACAATTTCTGCAAAAGATTGGTAGACTGCACTGTCTATTGTTCAACAATTATTTGATATTCCATCATTTTCACTAAATTTAAATGATGCAAAAAAGGTTATTCAAGTTAACCCTAAAAAAAGAGTGAAGACTTTGCTAGATGAATATCAAATAAAAAGAGATGCTGCCTCTGAAACAATTCAAGAAATAGCCTATATTGATAAAATCAAGGAAGATGGGTTTTTTAAAATAGAAGAAAAAGAGGGTGTATTTTAAACAAGTCCTCACCAATCAATTATATAGAAGCTTCTCTTAACGAGGAGCTTCTTTTTTATTCAATTTCAGAAACCCGCAAGGTATTTACCATTCCTTTTGCAGTAATAGGCATAGCAGCCAGATTGATAAGCATATCCCCTTTTTTTACAAACCCCTTCTCAGAGGCCAAGGCATTAATATCCTCTATCGTTTCATCGGTACTTACAAACTTATCATAGTAAAAAGCCTTTACGCCCCATAGAAGATTTAATTGGGTAAGTATATGCTTACTTGAGGTAAAGACTAAAATAAGTGACTGTGGTCTCCAAGCTGAAATTTGAAACGCCGTATATCCACTATTAGTTAAAGTAGTAATCGCTTTAGCTTCTATCTCGTTGGCCATATGGGCTGCATGATAACAAATAGCCTTTGTAATATATCTATTTGTACGTATGTGTGGCGGTTCCTCGGGCACTTGAATTAATGGAGAATCTTCGACACTTTTCAATATAGAAGTCATACGTTCAATAACCTGTACTGGATATTTACCTACGGAGGTTTCTCCACTAAGCATTACTGCATCTGCACCGTCCATAACAGAATTTGCAACATCATTCACTTCGGCGCGGGTTGGTGTTAGACTAGAGATCATCGTCTCCATCATTTGTGTAGCAATAATTACAGGTATTCTAGCTTTTTTAGCCCGCAAAACCAATTGCTTTTGAATGAGCGGCACTTCTTGAGCAGGCACTTCAACACCTAAATCTCCTCTTGCAACCATAAGTCCGTCACAATATGCCACAATTTTATCTATATTCTCTACTGCTTCAGGCTTTTCAATTTTTGCGACGATAGGGATTTTGTGTGTCGCGTGTTTTGCAATAAGCGCTTGCAATTCCTTTAAATCCTCAGCATGTCGTACAAAAGAAAGTGCTATCCAATCTACTTCTTGTTCTACAGCAAAAATCGCGTCTTTAACATCTTTCTCAGTTAAAGCTGGTAAAGAAATATCTGTATTTGGTAAGTTTACTCCTTTTTTTGACCGCAGCGGTCCTCCTTGAATTACTAGAGCTTCTACTTCACTTTTGTTATCTGTTTTTACGACTTCAAAAATTAATTTACCATCATCCAGCAAAATACGTTCTCCAGGCTTTACATCCTTAGGGAACTGTTTGTAGTTCATATATACGCGATCCTTGGTGCCTTCAAACTCCGCTGCAGTAGAAAATGTTATTTTATCTCCTGGGTTGACAACCACCTCTTCTTTCATGCGACCCACGCGTAATTTTGGTCCTTGAAGATCGGCGAGAATAGACGTATGATAGTGATGCGTTTCGCTTAGTTCTCTAATTATTTTTATGCGTGCTTTTACATCTTTAAAATCAGCGTGTGAAAAGTTAATTCTAAAAACATTTACCCCTGCTTTAATCATCTTATGAATGATATCTTTGGTTGCAGTAGCAGGGCCTAAGGTGGCAACAATCTTCGTCTTCTTACTAGTTGGCATTTATTCGAAAATTAGGTTTTCTTTCATTTTTAGCCCGCTAATCTCCACAGCATATGCAGTGGTAATTAGTGCAATTTGGTTAAGTTGTTGTAGTATAAATTTTTGAGGAAACTTACACTCATCTTCTGTAATCTTCAAAAAGAAGTCTACTTTCTTTAATTCGGGTAAAAACCAATTTGTGGTCTGCGCCATAACTTCAGCACCAAATAATCCAGATGTAATAGGAGATAAATTTGAACTCGATTGGTTATGATTTCCTATTAAATCATAGGATATACATTGTTGATTATCCTCATAGTGATACACAGGAAAATAAGCACAAACATCTTTGAAGGTTGCGGCTACATCTTCCTCTGTTCTTCTTAATCTAAAATCTAAATGTTTGTTTAGCAAAAACGCAATTTGATAGACTTCAACCGAACAATG
>CAZDFA010000087.1:0-10879 GCA_964504555.1 uncultured Flavobacteriaceae bacterium
GCTATAGGTGGTCTTCTTATTGCTACTTTAGGTTATAATGCCCTTTTCTATGTAGATGGCATTACTTGTATGCTGGCTGGATTACTTATGATTCAAGTACTAAATCCTAAAAAGGTTAAAGAACTTGATAAAGAAATTCCAGTTAAAAACCCCTTGATGCCCCAAAAAGACTTGGCTTATGTCTTGTTTTTAATAGCTATGGCTTTATTTGGAATTGTCTTTTTACAATATTTTTCTACGATTCCTATTTTCTATAAAGATGCTTTTAGTTTACCAGAAAATTATATTGGACTTATTTTGGCAATGAACGGAGCTTTAATTGTAGTTTTTGAAATGCCGTTAATTGCCTGGATGGAAAAAAAGAAATGGTCTAACATAAGAAATATGATTACTGGATTACTACTAACAGGTTTAAGTTTTGTATTTCTTTTTTGGGATGCATGGGTAATCCTAGCGGTATTAGGTATGGTAGTAGCAACTTTTGGGGAGATGGTCGCCTTTCCTTTTAGCAGTAAATTTGCACTAGATCGATCAAAACGTGGGCGACAGGGAGCCTTTATGGGCTTATATAATATGTCATTTTCTGTTGCTCATATTTTTGGACATAATGGAGGCCTGCAAGTAACCGAACATTTTGGCTTTCAAAATACTTGGTTATTTTTAATCTGTCTTTGTGGGATTGCCTGGATATTATTGTATATGGTCGAGCGTATTTTAAAGAAAGAACAAAGCAAAGTCGAGCTATCTTTATAATTCTAAATAAAAATATGATGAAAGTACTTCTAGGTCTATTCCTAATAATGACAAGTATTTCCTGTGAGCACATTGCATCACAACAGTCGGCGCAAGCTATAGCGAAAGAAAAAGTTTTATTACAAAAGCCAACACCAGAACTTGTCGAAGGTAGGTATAATGTTGCTTTTCTGATTATG
This sequence comes from uncultured Flavobacteriaceae bacterium, assembly GCA_964504555.1. GTDB lineage: Bacteria > Bacteroidota > Bacteroidia > Flavobacteriales > Flavobacteriaceae > Dokdonia. The sequence continues at coordinate 933 of CAZDFA010000087.1, forward strand.
GATGGGGTGTACAATACTGAACTTACTGCGCCTTTTGATATTTTTCAGCATACGCAGTATCGTGAAGGTATTAAGCAAATGAATACATTTACTGTTGCGAACACCCTAAATCCTATACGCACTTTTGAAGGTATGTATATCCTCCCTGATTTTGATTATACAGCTTCTAACCTTCCCAAGATTGATATCTTAGTTGTTCCTAGCGCCGAGCACCACCTGGACACCGATCTGGACGATGAGGTGATGATCAACTTTGTAAAAGAGGTCGATAAAAAAGCATTGTACATGACTTCCCATTGTGATGGAGCTTTTGTATTGGCTAAAGCCGGTGTATTAGATGGTAAAGTGTCTACTACCTTTCCTAGTGATATTGACAAAATGTGCGCCATGTTCCCAGAGTTGGATATTCGAAAAGAACTCTTATTTATACATGATGAAAAATATATAACCTCAGCTGGTGGAGCCAAGAGTTTTGAAGCTGCCCTCTATCTAGCTGAACATCTTTATGGTGCTGAAATCGCTCGTTCGTTAGCAGGAGGCTTGGTGATTGATTGGAAACTAGAGAAAGTTCCACATTTGGTGGTGGAATAAATAATCTGGGCTAATCATAATATTTTGACTTCCCCAGATATTCTTTTACAATAGTATTGTATTCTTCAGAAATACGGATGGCAGAGGTGCCAGGAATTGCATAGAGCGTATCATAATCTGTATAGCCATTTTGAAGTAATTCCTCTAAATAAAATAATGCAGCATTGGTATCCCCTTCTCTGGCACTATAGGATATAGTTTCTAAATAGGCTTTATAATTTTTGGGGTCTATGAGTGTACGCAGGATATTTACAAATAGCTTTTGCTCAAAAGAGGTTTTTTGGTCTACTCGTAGTGCATTCCAACGTGATTCCACACTGTTTTTCACATAGCCTTTCAAGCGATGCGCCGCCTTTTTTTCAAGTGTATTTATACTGGAGCTATCAATTTTGGCATCCAATTCACTCATTTGAGAATTCCACCATCCTAGATTATCAAAGTAGGCATTGCGAATGTCTTCTGCCAGATAAAAAATAAAATCATCAAGAAGTAAGGCTTCTCTTTCGCGTAAAGCGACTCTAGTATTGCGCATGGCGCGATAACCTGTATTATTACGTATTTTCTTGAGCAATTCCTTCTGTGGATCTTCATCTAAAATCTTATTATCGTATTTCTTCTTAAGATTACTCACAAAATCAAAGGCTGTTAAAAATCTGGATCTGTTGTAAATCGTTTCCCCCCATTCAATATCCGCATTATAATAGTTTGCTACTACCTCTTGATTATTTTCCGTGGGCAACAATAACTCCGTTAGTGCTCCTGTTAAGTAACCTGCCTCTGGCCAATTATCATCAGTAGGATCATATTGCGTTAATCCCAGATGCTGTCTTTCTAGACGCAACTCAAAGTTGAGTTGCTGCATGCGGTAGTAATTTGGACTGTCATCACTAATTAATATTTTATATCTGGTCTTAGAATTTTTACGTGTGTACTGGATATTTATAAAGGCTTGTTCAACAGCAATAACTCCTAAAGCGGTTTCAGAAAGTTGAGCACTTGTTGTTGCTAATAACCCGCCAATTCCACTACCAGCCAAAATGAGTCGATCTCCATCAATTGGCCATTTTCGCAATATTTTATTAATGAATAATTCGCCTTCATTAAGTGCTGCAGGCAAGGAATCTTTAAGTTTTATATTAGAAGCGACAAGAATGCTATTGGTTAAACGGGCAGCAGGTACAAATTTGCGAAGTGCTTCTTCACCCCTGCCATCTGGATCAAAAATATAAACTGTGGTATATAAACTGTCTTTGACAAAATTCTTTGGCAAAAATAAGGTATAGGTTTCAGAAGACCCTTCTTCTACCGGCACATTTACCTCAACTCTACCCGATACTATGGGTTGTTGACTGTAGCACAGCAAAGGCAATAGTAAAAAGGTAATATTGAGTAATCGCATAGTATCTTTTAAGTTCTTAACCAATTACAACAAATATCGTGCACAAATTAGAACTATAGTCGCAATCTATGTGTTTTCCCTGCAAAATCCTTCGCTTTTTCCTTGTTTTTAAGACATAATACATGAGTTCCTGCATAAAGGAAAAAATCATTTAAAAATAATAACACTCACTTACAATTCATGCTAAAAAATTGATAGTTAATTATTAAACGACTTTTTGAGACGACTGAGATCACGTTTATTATCCCTGTCTTTAATCACTTCTCTTTTATCATAGAGTTTTTTACCACGACAGAGGCCTATCTCTATCTTAGCATATCCATTTTCTGCAATAAACAACTTTAAAGGTATGATGGTTAAACCTGTTTTCTTGGCCTCCCGTTCCCACTTGCGCAATTCTTTTTTGTTAAGCAATAACTTACGTTCACTTTTGGGCTTATGATTAAAATACGTTGCATGAGAATACTGTTCAATGGTCATATTAATTATAAATAACTCCCCATTGCTAAATTCACAAAACCCCTCAGCAATAGAAGCTTTCCCAGCCCGTATTGACTTTATTTCTGTTCCAACAAGTTTTAATCCAGCTATATATTTGTCGAGAATTTCATATTCAAAACGGGCTCGTTTATTAGTAATATTTATGCTATTCGCCATATGTTAACAAAAGTACTAAAATTGGTCTTCTCAGGTCTAGGATTCGTATTTTTGGATATATAAAATAAAATCTATAAGATTTCTAGTATGAATAAAAATGTTACTATAATACTATTAATAGCCTTTACTTTTATTTCTTGCAAAAAAGATCATTCAAATCTAGATGCTAATCAGATATTAGGGAAAGCTATTGAATCATCAGGTAAAAGAGCACTGTATAATGCGACTTTAAAATTTAATTTGGAAGATGTGTATTATGCCTCGAAAAGAAAAGGGCATCAGTATGAATTTCAGATGAAACGAGCAGTTGACGACTCTACAGAACATATAGCAAAAGCGTTAAATGGAGGTTTTGAATATAAGATAAATGATGAAGTACAAGATTTTGGTTCCCGGGCGATTGAAATAGAAAAAAACCTAACAGCTTTTATTAATTTTATGACTCTGCCAGCTATTTTTGAGAATGACAATTCGTTGCTAATACAAAGAAAAGAAGATATTTTTATTAGAGATCAATTATATTTTGTTATAAATATTTTACTAACGGCAAGGTTACCCACAGATCCAACAATAAGTTACAACCTATATGTAAATCCCAATAATTTTGATGTAGAATTTATTGCTTATGATTTAGAACCTTCTAGAGGAGTTATCTTTTTAAAAGAAGCTATAAACAAACGTGAGGTGGACGGTGTTGTATTTAATGATTTTATTACATATTATGCACCTGAAGACAATTATACTTTAAATGATCTACCCAACTTACTTGACACAGAAAATTTGGCAATTCAAGACCAAGACCCTTTTGATCCAAAAAATATAACTATCGAATACTTAAGCGAATAAAATAAACATGAAACTATTTATTTATATACCAATTAGCTTAGTTCTTTTAACATTTGGCAGTTGCAACACATTGGTAAATGATGCCACTTCAACCACTCCATTGACTGCTCAAAAGGCTGTAAACAAGGCTTTAGAGCATACAGGATCAGGGCTTCTTAACAACAGTTTACTTCAATTCAAATTTAGAGATTATTACTACCGTGCGATTCGTAAAGATATAGGAACGACCTATGAACGTTGTCTAGATAAAGATTGTAAGGAGCAAAGAGATCTTTTAGATATTGACGGAACTTTTAAACGCTTTCGCGAAAACGTACCTATTCCAATTCCCGATAGTATGCAAAGTCGGTTTGCTGCATCAGTAAATTCTGTGCACTATTTTTCTGTGTTGCCGTTTGGTCTTAATGCTCCTGCTGTTGAAAAAAAACTTATTGATGAAAATACCGTAGGTGGAAAAACATACTATCGCGTTCAAGTAACCTTTAAGCAAGAAGGTGGTGGAGAGGATTTTCAGGACGTTTATCTATATTGGATTCACAAAGATACTTACGAAGTTGATTATCTTGCGTATAACTATCAAGTAGACGGTGGAGGTACCCGTTTTAGAGAGGCCTATAATAAACGTGAAATAAATGGTGTCACTTTTGCCGACTATCGCAATTACAAATCCGACACTAAATTCCCGCCCTTAACACAATTGGACTCCCTTTTTGACCAGAATAAATTGAAATTACTTTCTAAAATAGAGATAGAAGAGATCGAATTAACTTTGACGTCGAATAACAAATTAAACTAGTTTAATTCATTTTAGTTTTCCTATCGTATCTAATTGTACGGTTACCTTACCAGAGTTAAATAACTGCACGGTATACAGATTTGCATTGTTATCATCTGCAATATCAGAGTATTTCTCTTTTCCGATAACTTTGTTTACGAAGTCTGGAGTGGTGTTACTATGACCTACCACTAAAACATTTTTATTCTTTGTATTAGCTCTAAAAATAGAATCATATAAATCTCTAGGATCGTATAATTTGACTACCAAGCCATTACTAATTGCCGTTTGGACTGCTGTTGAAGTGGTTCTTAAATAATTGGTTGAATATACTTCGTCTAGCTCTTTATCTTCAAAATAAACCGACCATTGACGGGCTCTGTCGTGTCCTTTTTCTGTCAGTTCTGGATCTCGGTTCTTAGGGTCACGCCTATCCTTTTCGGCATGACGAATAAAATAATACGTAGTTTCTGGAATTTCTTGACCGCCTTCTCGACAAGATAGAATAACGGTTGTCAAAAAAAGAAGAACTAAAATATTTTTTCTCAAAACAAAATAACTTAATCAATGCAAAGATAATCCCTTGTAAGTTAATCTGTATTGTAACGACTGATATAAGATAAGCAACCTTAACGTCTTGTAAAAGAATGACAAAAGTCTGCTATGATGAAGAGCCAAATTCCGTGTTAAACACGGAATTTGTTTTTTTTAGTTATAATTCAACAAGGCAATTAGTGTATAAGCTATAGCAAAGCTGCTCATTAAAACCGTATAAATACCTAAAATTGTATTATAATTTTGTTTGGGTCCTCGGTTAGAAAATACCAGAGTGTTTCTACTTGTTTTCATTGTGTTCTGATTTTTGATTGTTACTTATAAGACTTTTCTAAAATCAAAATGTTACACAAGACTACTTTTACAAACTAAAAAACAACACTTAATTGTTTGTTTATAAGGTTTTTAATTTTTTTAACTTGGCACGCCAAACAACCAATGCATCTTTTTGGCGCTCAATATTTTTATGCACTTCTTTAACCATCGGGTTGTTATCATCCACGTATTGAAAAAATCCTAGATTGTTTTCTAACTGATTAATTTCGGAATTGGTTTCATCAATTTTCTTTTGCACAAAATAGACTTCTTTTTTGATTGCAGCGTCATCGCTCATTGCCGCTAATCTATTTTCATATCTGATTAATTCAGACTCTTTGCGGGAGATATCTAATTGTTTGAATACTTTATCTAATTCTTTATTAAAGCGTTGCTCAATGTCCTTTTTATTTCTTGGCACTTTGCCTATTCCCTTCCATTGGCCTATAATTCCTTTAATAGATGTAAGACTTTCTTGAGGATTGTTATTAAGCTCAAACTGTTTTACTTGATTTAATAAACTTTCTTTTTTGGTAAAAGCTGCCTCTTCTTCTGCCGAGGCTTCATTACGTTTTGCATGTAGATTGTCAAAATAGTGATTACAGGCATCTTTAAACTGTTTCCAAATCCTATCACTATCTTTTCTAGGAACATGACCTATCTTTCGCCAATCTGCCTGTATCTTTTTCATCAATGGTGTCACCACTTCATAATCATCACTGTCTTTATTTTCTTCAGCAATTTTTACAAGCTCTTCTTTCTTATTAAGATTCTGGTAGTATTCCTTTTTCTGAGATTTGTAGAAATTATTTTTTTGTTGATTAAAAAGCTTTGTGGCTTCCTTAAAAGATTGCCAGGTAGGTTCATTGTCTGGGTTGGGTACTTTACCAATTTTAAAGAAAGAGTCTCTTAAGCCTTCTACCTCCTTAATTTTTTGTTGCCATTTGCCGTGTGATTCGATTCTGGTATGAGCAATTTCATTAATCTTCTCAATGACTTCATTTTTAAGAATTAAGTTTTTTTCATAGTGCACCTCTTTTTCCTTAAAAAATTCCCGTCTAGCATCATGTACTTTCTTAGTTACAGCATTAAACTTATCCCATATATCATCACTATATTCTCGAGACACTGGGCCTATTTCGTCCTTCCAAATGCGATGCAATAATTGCAACTCCTTAAAGGCTCTATTAACATCATTTTCCTTACTCAGTTCTTCCGCCCGAGCAATAAGTTGAAGTTTCTTATCTAAGTTTTGCTTAAAGTGTTTGTCCCTAAAATCTCTATTTAGATGCAAATATTCATAAAACTGATCAACGTGATGATAGTAGTTATTCCAAACGAGATTGTATTTATCCCTAGGAATATTACCTGCATTGCGCCAGCGTTCTTGTAGATTTTTAAACTTTAAAAAAGTAGTGTTGACACTATCTTCTCCCCCTAGTTCATTTTTAAGCAATTTCAATTCTTCAATTAAACCTTGCCGATCTTTAAGATTTTCCTGTTGATTTTTTCGAATACTCTGATAGTAGCGTGATCGCTTATTTCTATATTCATAATACAATTCATTAAAGGTCTTTTTGTCTTCAGAATAGTATCTAAAATCAATAATATTACCCCCTTCATTTATAAATGTAGACTTAGCCTGATCTTCTGCCTTATCAAAATGACTACTAACTACATTCTTAATTTCTTCAACATGCTCTTTAATGAGTTGTGCTGGTTCTGCCCTAACCAACTTTTTTAACTCATCCAATACCTCAGAAATTTCCATAGATACATAATCCTTTTTAGGAATTTCTTTAGTTGCTTCAACAGTACTTGTTGCAGATTGTTCTTCTTGATTAGAATCCTGAGATTCTTCTATTTCAGGAGACAGTAGTGCTTCTAGCTCATCTGCAGTTGGTAATGATTCATTTAATCCATCATTGGCCAAAAGTGTTATTTGGCTTTCAAAGTCAGCAGGGCTTTCTATTTCTTTACTAGAAGCTGGATCAGTAATTGGGTTATCTTTTCCTAAAAGGTTATCATTTTCTTGAGCAGACATATTTTTCAATGTTAAGGTTCGTAATCTACAATAGGGTAAAGATACTAAAACTACACTATGAGCAATACCTTTGCTAGATCTTACTATGCCATAAATCCCAGGCTGCATCTGCCTGCAACTCCAGCATCTTTAATCCATTGGTCACATGTGCGCCATTTTCTTTTCCTTTCAGTAAAAAACGAGTTTCCTCAGGATTATAGACCAAATCGTACAGTAGGTGTTTGGAATCAAGTGTTCTATATGGTATTTCTGGCGCCTCATGTATATTAGGATAAGTTCCTAAAGGTGTTGTATTCACAATAATATCATATGGATCCAAGGTTTTTTTGGCCAAATCAATATATGCCAAAATATTTTCTTCTAGTTTTTGCTTACGTGAAACATAATAAACGTGAGCAGCCATCCCTTCAAGTGCATAAGCAACAGCCTTAGACGCACCTCCTGTGCCTAAAATAAGTGCCTTTTTTCCAGCAACCCATTTATCTTTAGGTAGTTGAAAATTCCGAACTTCATTCTCACTCCCTAAAAATTCCAGCAAGGATTGAGCAAAACCAACAAAATCTGTATTATAACCAGTCAGCGAATTATCTTGATTGCGCTTTATGGTATTTACGGCACCTATACGCTCCACATGTTCGTCAAGGTGATCAAGTAAAGAAATTACTTCTTGCTTATAAGGGATGGTAACATTATAGCCAAGAATACTCGGGTCGTTGAGAATTCTTTGGACATCCTCTAAAGTATCACAATCAAAATTGACATAAGAAGCTTTTATATCCAATTTATTGAACTTATCTGCAAAATACCCTCTCGAAAAAGAGTATTCAATATTTTTCCCTATAAGTCCTAACTTAAGCATGTCCTCTTGTCTTATCGCCGTACTTGCCAAGGGCAACTACTATTAAAATACCAATAGCAACAAATACAATTGCCAATATATTTTCTAAGTTGAATTCATTGGGAATGTACCGATCATAATTACTTAAGACAAGGTTACCATTTTGATCAAAAACACTATTACCTTGGGCATCTACTTCGAAAACCTCTTTTTTCCATGGCCAAACAACACCTAAAGAACCAGCGATAAAACCAATAATCACAGCATTAGTAGCGTATTTAAAACGTTTTAATAAATACCCCAAAAAGTGCGACAAGGTGATCAGGCCTGTAATGGAGCCTAAAGTAAAAATGGCTAGTACAAGCAACAATCTTAGTCGTTCTGGATCATGAGAAAACGAAAAGTCCAAGGTAATAACATCTATTAGAGTCCTGTACAATGCATTTACCGCATCTACCAGCAAGAGCACATAATTACCCAACAAAATCAGGATAAATGAACCTGAAAGCCCTGGTAGTGTCATCCCAGAAACACCAATGATACCGCAAAAAAAGACAAACAATAAATGATCATTTTCTTGCGCGGGGTTTAGCAAACTTATCCCGATGCCTGCAGCAGTGCCTAAAATTAGAAATAGTATATTTTTTCTATTCCATTGATCATAATCTCTAGCTATATAGTAAATAGATCCTATAATCATCCCAAAAAAGACACTCCAAACAAAGAGGGAGTAATACTGCAATGCCCAATCTAAAGCCAGCGATACACTAAAATAACTTATTAACATTCCCAAGATCAACAATCCTAGAAATCTACCATTGATGTGATACCAAAAATCTCTTAGTTTCCATTTGCGCAGCAACACAAAAGCCTTACCATTAAACTGCTGTAACGAGTATATAAACTCTTCGTAGAAACCAGCAACAAAGGCCACGACTCCACCAGAAACACCAGGTACTTTATTTGCCGTACCCATTGCCAAGCCCTTAAGTACTAACCATATTTTATCAGAAAGTGACCTAGTGCTAGTTTGCATCCTGATTTTTCTTTGAGGAAAGACGCTCTAGGCCAAATATGACTATAAATCCAATGCTTGCTAAAAGTATAGCCCAAAGCAATTGTGCATCCCCATCGTAAGATGACGGCAAAATACTCCTCTCTAACAGCGGCACTTCCTCTCCGTGCCTATCTAATCTAGTAGACAGCACGTGTTTCCAAGGCCATATTTTATTAAGAGAACCAATCATAAAACCAGTAAGAATAGCCAAGGTAAGCCCTTTGTAGTTGGCAAACATCCAGCGCAAGCCTTTTGAAAAAAGCTTTAGACCTACTATACAGCCTATCATAAAAGTAAAAAGTCGAATAAAGCTGGTTTTGAACAAGGAAAAATCCCTCTCTAAAATCGCTTGAACACAATCATTAAACGTTCCTAAAATGACAGCATAAGAACCTAAAAGTATAAGTATAAAAGAACCTGAAATACCTGGTAAAATCATAGCGATAATAGCCACAAAACCTGAAAGGAATACAAAGTACCAGCTTTCTGGAGCGGTTTGAGGTTCTGCAATGGTTACATAATAAGCAATGCCTACACCTAGGATTAAGCTAATTATTTTTAAAATGTTCCATGAGCTGACCTGCCTTCCTATAAAAATTGCACTAGCTAAAACCAATCCAAAAAAGAAAGACCAGATTAGTATTGGATGCTCTTTTAAAAGATACTCGGCCAACTTGGCAAAGGACAAAAAACTTAGAAGCATACCTATAAAAAGCGTAACCAAAAAACCTAGATTATAATTTCTAAACATGATCTTAACCCCAGAAGTCTTCCAAACTTTAAACAAGCTAAAATCCAACTTATCAATGGTTGCTATTAACTCCTCATAAATACCAGATATAAAAGCAATAGTCCCTCCAGAAACGCCAG
>CAZDFA010000088.1:0-10874 GCA_964504555.1 uncultured Flavobacteriaceae bacterium
ATTGCAATATTATAACTACATTTGTTGTGTAAAATTGTGATTATGGGAGTAACCAAAAGACATATACACTCGATTAAAGCCAATCAAATTGCAGATGTGGCTAGAGTACTTTCTAACCCTGCACGAGTGGCTATTCTGGAATATATAGGAGATTGTGATGGTTGTCTATGTCAGGATATTGCGCAAAAAATACGTTTATCGCAGCCTACTACCTCACAACACCTTGCAGTTATTAAAAAAGCAGGAGTACTTAAAAGCACGTTTAAAGGCAAGGCACAATACTATAGCATAGACTTGCGTAAATGGGGACAATTGCAACAAAATTTCCATGATTTTTTTGAGATCACACGCCAAAAATGCTGCTAGACTATGGCTACATCATTATTGCAAAAGGCCTATGATCCTGAAATTTTTAAGGCAGAAGGTCAGTTGCTTATTGATCAACTAAGCGTGCATTTACAACAAACGCTTTCTTCTTCAACTTTAGTAACAGTACCTAAAGATCCACAGGCCGAGTTTGAGTTTTGGCAGCAGAAGCTAGATGATAGTCAAACTACTCAATCGTTTTTTCAAACAGTAATTGATCGATCTATCCACCTACATCATCCGAGGTATATCGGTCATCAAATAGCGCCTCCAGTTCCGGTTTCGGCTTTGGCAATACTACTAAGTGCTCTGCTCAATAACGGTATGGCAGTATATGAAATGGGGCAAGCCAGCTCGGCTATAGAACGTGTTGTTATACAATGGTTTGTAAAACATACTGGTTATCAAAATGGAGATGGATTTTTAACTTCAGGTGGTACTTTAGCCAATCTAACTGCCCTCTTGGCAGCACGTAAAGCAAAAGCACCAAAAGACGTCTGGCAAGAAGGACATACCAATAGGCTTGCTATTCTAGTTTCAGAAGAAGCGCATTACTGTGTAGATCGTGCAGCACGTATTATGGGATTGGGAGAGGCAGGTATAATTAAGGTTCCTGTAAATGGGCAATATCAAATACGTACTGACCTTTTAGAGCCTTATTATAAACAGGCTATTCAAGATGGCCTGCGTCCTATTGCTATTATTGGTAGTGCCTGTTCTACAAGCACAGGAATGTATGATGATGTTGAAGCTCTATCTGCTTTCGCGAAAGCATATAACCTATGGTTTCATGTTGATGGCGCACACGGCGGTGCGGCGGTATTCTCATCAAAATACAAGCATCTAGTCAACGGAATTGCAAAAGCAGATTCTATTATAATTGATGGTCATAAAATGATGGCTACACCTGCGGTAAGTACTGCCCTATTGTTTAAAAATGGGGATGCTAGTTACCAGACCTTCCACCAAAAGGCACAATACCTTTGGGATACTGAAGAGGATAAAGAATGGTTCAATTATGGTAAACGTACTTTTGAGTGTACCAAGAGCATGATGAGTTTACGATTTTACAGCATAATGAATGCGCATGGCACCCAATTTTTTGATGACTTTGTTACTAGTCTGTATGATTTAGGACAGCAGTTTGGACAACTTGTGGAGGAAGATCGCGATTTTGAATTATTTTTAAAACCACAAAGTAATATTGTATGTTTTAGACATAAGCATGCTATAAGTGCAGTAAAAAATGATGAGACACTTACCAAAAAAATACGCCAACAACTCTTTGAAGAAGGCAAGTATTATATTGTTACCACGCAATTACAGGAAGAAACCTGGTTTCGCACAACTATAATGAATCCTTTTACTACAAAAACCCACTTTATTGAATTGTTGAATTATATACGATCACTTGCAAAACACATTAAAACATGAAGACGGAAGAATTTTTAGACCTATTAAAAAACCATCAAGGAAAATCCTTGCTTTTTGAATATGCCCCAAATCTATTAGTTGGAGCCAATTATCATATCACAGAGGTAAAACACATTACAGTAGATGCTGTAGATTGCGGCGCAGGGACAGATCATTGGAAGGAGACCATTATCCAATTATGGGAAAGCCCTTCTGAACTTGGCAAAACGGCGTATATGAGCGCGTACAAAGCTTTGGGTATTTTGAGCAAAGTTGGTCGTATGAAACCGTATACGTTGACTGCCGAAGTAAAAATAGAATACAGCAATGCAAACTTTCATACCGCACAACTATTTGTTAACGATTATGAAATACGAGACAAAAACCTAATCGTTAAGTTAGCCTCTCAACCTACCGATTGCAAGGCCAAAGAAGCTTGCGGGATACCAGAACCTGCAGCTGCTGCAGCTGAAAGCTGTGCCCCAGGAAGTGGGTGTTGTTAATCTTGGATTTTAAGTTATATGAAAACAAAAAACATACTAGTCCTTTGTACAGGTAATAGTTGCCGCAGTCAGATGGCACATGGGTATTTAAATAAATATGCAGGAGAACAAGCAGTTGTATATTCTGCAGGTATAGAAACGCATGGTTTAAATCCCGGAGCAGTAGCCATTATGAAGGAGGATGGTATAGACATTACATCTCATACCTCCAATCATGTAGATGAATATATGGGTATTGATTGGGATTATATTATCACTGTTTGTGATCATGCTTATGAAAACTGCCCATTCATTCCTGCAGAAAAGGCTACCCGATTACATCATAACTTTTTTGATCCTTCAAAGGTAGAAGGTACTGATGCCGAAAAACATGCAGCTTTTGAAAAAGCACGCAATGAGATCAGAGGTTATTGCCAAGAATTTGTAACAAACAATTTATCCTAATGATAATTTACGATTTAGAACGCATCAATTCATAGTTTAAAGGCAACGCATCCCCAATCCGTTCTAACGCTAACTCACCATTAAACTCTATGTTTTGAGCAGGAGAATAATTCCCTACATCATAAATAATTATTGGAATGTCTCTGTCTTTTATTACCACTAAAGAAGATTTACCATTGAGATAGCGCAAGTAAAAATTGCGTTTGAATTTAACAATAGTATTATCTCCGTCTCTAGAAATATTGACAAAATGAACAGGTGAAGTAAAACCTGAGTCATCAGATAATTTAAAGCCTTGTTCTTTGAGTTCACCAACCTCCAACGCTCTAAAAAAATGAAGAGAAGAACCCAAATAAGAATTTTCTCTTTGACTTGTATAGGTTACTAGTGATTTGGGATTGTTTGATAGATTTTCATAAAAACTTTGACCTTCATAATAGACATATCTGCAATACGGATTGTTGCGATTTGGCCTATCATACTTGGCACTAAATTCAGTAAGTTCATAGGTAATAATATAACCCAAAACATTATTTCGAATGCGAATGGGTACATCGCTTGATGCAACCAAAGTAGCATTCCCTTCTATGAATTCTAAATCAAGATCATCTTCATTTAAAATTCTACAGGCCACTCCTGCAGGAGATGTCCCTAAAAACTGCTTTTTAAATTCACGCAGCTTTTTTTCTCGAGTCCAAGTATCTGATTCAATCACCACTTCGCCTAAGCTGTCTAAGTCAGGTTTTAATACTACACTTATTTTTTCTAAACTATATGGATCGTTTATTACAATAGTTTTGTAGCCTACTTAGCAAATGATGAGAGAAGCATTGATTATACGATCGGTTTTGATCAAGAATCTACCTTCTTGATCAGAGATGGCACCTATACTAGTTCCATTTATATATACAGTAGCTCCTGAAAAAGGCTGTTCTTTTGACGTGTCGTACACTTGGCCATATATGGTCTGCGCATCAATATTTGTGTTTTATAAAACAAAAAGAAGAATCAGTCCAATTTTAAAGAAATGTATAATAGTCAGTGTTTTAGTACTAAGATAAAAAAATATTCTCCCATAGGACTACCGATAAACATTTACCTTTTTAGTAATCCGTTTAATGTAGTTAAGTCTTGAGTAAATCCTCAAACTCTTCAAAAATTGGTTGGACGGTATTTTCGGGTAAGTCGGCTATTTTGATATACATTAAGCCATCAATGGCATTATTAAATCTAAGATCAACGCTAAAGGCTATTACTTTGGCGTTTTGCTCAATATACTTTTTAATTAAGACTGGTAGACGTAAGTTGCCAGATTCAACAGCTGCTATAAGTTTATCAAATTTGTTAAGATCGGCTTTAGATGTATCAAAAGCTATTTCTTTATGGACGTCTTTAAGGTGGACTTTATACGCTTTTTTTGGTCTGACGTACTGTGCAATGAAAGGGTCCCAGTAGTGAGACTTCATAAATTCAATCATCAATGATTTACTAAAGTCAGAAAATTGATTGGAAATACTCACGCTTCCTATTAGGTGCTTATGCTCAGGAAATCGTAATGCGGTAAGGACAATACCTTTCCAAAGTAAAATCAGCGGCAACGGCCTTTTTTGATATGCTTCTACTACAAAAGCCCGACCTAGCTCGATACTTGTTTCTAATAGATTGTATAATTCTGGTTCAAAGTAAAAAAGTTGACTTAAATAAAAACCTTGAACACCCTTTTGCTCATAAATTTGACTGCCAAGTCCTATTCTATAAGCACCAACAATTCCTTCTGCTTTTTGATCCCAAAGAAATAGATGATAGTAATAATCATCAAATTGATCGAGATCGCAAGTTGTCTGCGTCCCTTCTCCTGCTGCACGAAATGTTATTTCGCGTAAGCGTCCAATTTCAAGAAGGATATTGGGGATTTTGTGGGCTTTTACCAAGAACAACTCATAATTTGAACTATTAAGAAGCCCATAATTACTAGCTCTTAATGCAATTATGTCATCGAGCAATGCTTCTTTTGTGACAGCTGGCGCGATAGTTTGATTGCCTATTTGCGTCTCTGAAGAAGCGGGTGTTTGTTTATGGACAAATTTTTGTCCCAGCAAATAAGTTCTTGATCGTAAAAATTGGGTAAGGTCTTTAAGCCTGTTAAACTCTTTTTGTTTTTTTAAGGGAATAGCATCACCTATGCCTAACCGAATTTGTTTATTTCCTTGTTTAAATATCTCACTGGGCAATTTGGCAGTTTGTAGGCTTTTACTAGCTCTAGCTAAAAGATAAAATAACCAACTGTTTTTAGCCTGAAAATATATTGGTATGACTGGGACTTGGGCATTTTTAATGAGTTTAAGCGTGGTGGCAGTCCAAGATCTATCTATAATTTTGGTTCCTTTTCTAAAGGAAACTTCTCCTGCAGGAAAAACCCCGAGGGTGTTTCCTTCTTTAATATGTAGCAATGCCTTTTTAAGGCTACTATAATTGGAATATGCTTGCGGTCTATTTTCAAAGGGGTTAATCGGGATAATATGATTTTTTAAAGGTTCAATACGCTCCAGTAAAAAATTACCCATAAGTTTAAAATCAGTATTTTTTTCCAGTAGAACTTTAAGTAAAATAATACCATCTATTGCCCCTAATGGGTGATTGGATATGGTTATGAATGAACCTTCTTTTGGAATTTTTTCAAGATCCTTTTCCGGGATAGTATAGTTTATTTTTAGGTCGGCGATAATAGCATTCAAAAAAGATAATGCATCAAGGGTTTTGTGCTTTTCATAGAGCGCATTGATTTTATGCAATTGCAAAAGTCGCATGACACATTTGGCCATTAAAAGTCCCAAACCCCCCCATCGTTTAAGACCTAGAAATGTGGTTATTTCCTTGGCAGAAACGAGGTTCATTGGGATTTCACAATAAGTTGTATGGTATCTCCTGCAACCTGCTTAAGAAGTATTTCTTTGTTTTTTTCCAGTGATGCTATGGCTTTAGGCGTGGCATGTCTTATGGTAAAAAGGCTAACATCGTTTACAATGTTTACTCTAAATGTGCCACGCAGTTTAGTAGCCAAAAAGGCTATATTACCAAATAGGTCCTGTATACAAATTGAAAAACTTATTGCTGAGTTCTGTATAAGATTTACCTTAATCTTATGAGTAGCTAATAGCTTAAAAACATCTCCAATATGATCTTCCATTATAAAAGAAAAGTCCAAGGCAGAGAAGGCAATTAAAATCTGATTTTGTTTAACGATATAACAAGGAACTAAAGGATCTAAGGTCTTGCCTTTTGTTATAGCAGTTCCCTTTTCCTGAGGATTATTAAATGACTTTACACACAGGGGAATTTCCTTGCGTTGCAATGGTTGTAGTGTTTTGGGATGAATAACAGAAGCTCCATAAAAAGCAAGCTCTATCGCTTCTTCATAAGAGATATGATGTAGCAATTGGGTGTTTTCAAAAACAGCAGGATCCCCATTTAACACACCAGGGACATTCTTCCAAATTGTCAAACTTTCTGCATTCAAACAATAGGCAAAAATTGCACCAGTATAATCACTACCCTCTCGTCCTAATGTAGTGGTGAAATTATTTGAATCTGACCCGATAAACCCTTGAGTAAGGTATAGGGTATTTGGGGTGATTGTTTTTTTGATAATTTCCTGCGTATGTTGCCAATCTACTGTAGCCTCTCTATTGTTATTGTTTGTTTTTATAAGTGTTCTAGCATCCAACCATTGACATTTAAAACCGGACTCTTCAAGAAATCGATGTATAATTGTTGTGGACACCAGCTCACCATAAGACACAACTTGATCATATACAAAGTTGTGTTGGGGTGATTTATTAAGTGCTAAAAAGTGACTTAACTCTTTAAACAAATTAAGTACTTGGACATGTACAGGGTGACTTTTAGCAAATAACTGTTGTAAAATACTTACGTGAAAATGGATACAACTATCAATCCGTGCATTCAATAAATCTTTGTTGTTGAAATAGGCTTCCACCACCAACTCTAGCGCATTTGTAGTTTTGCCCATTGCTGATGCGACGAGAATACCTTTATTAATTGATAATTCATTTAAAATCGCGACAACATTTTGTAAAGCTTCGGCATCTTTAATGCTCGCACCACCAAATTTATGAACCTGCATGCTTAGTCAGTATTAGCTAGATAGGAGTCTATTTGTTGTTTTTCAAAATGAATAATGCGCCAATCTTTCAATATGTGAGCCCCTGTGTTTTCATAAAAAGTAATGGCATTGGTATTCCAATCCAAAACTTCCCAAGAAACTCTAGGAATATCATGCGTTTTTGCAAACTTCATAACAGCATTGTAGAGAAGAGAACCCACCCCTTTGTTTCTATAACTCTCAGTCACAACAAGATCTTCCAGATGCAGCGATTTACCTTTCCAAGTTGAGAACCTGTGATAAATAAGAGCAATGCCAATAATTACAGACTCATTTTCGGCAACGAAACAAGTAAACAATGGATTTTTGCCTGTCCCGAATTGCACTAGGGTTTCTGTAGTAATAGATACAGCATCAGGTTCGTTTTCAAAATTAGCAAGCTCTTGTATTAATTGAAGGACAGCAGGCATATCTGCTGCCTTGGCGATTCTAATAGTTGCGTTCATTTAGCAAATTTAGGCAATATGCTCATCAAAAAGTTTACGAAAACGTTGTAGTAACTTCATTTTACAACTAATTTTGCAACTAGAACACTAAGCAACAAATGAATGTCTAGAAAAAATCAAACCTTAGGTGAATTTATTATAGAAAATCAGACAGAGTTTAAGTATTCTTCTGGAGAACTCTCTAGACTCATCAATTCTTTACGCCTTGCTGCAAAAGTGGTCAATCATCAGGTCAATAAGGCTGGTTTGGTAGATATATTAGGTGATGCTGGGGACACAAATGTACAAGGTGAAGAGCAACAAAAGTTAGATGTAATTGCCAATGAAACTTTTATAAGTACTCTTAAAAATAGAGAGATTGTTTGTGGTATTGCCAGTGAAGAAAATGATGATTTTATAACTGTAAAAGGGCATAGTGAGGATCATCAGAACAAGTATGTTGTTTTAATCGACCCCCTGGATGGATCTTCTAATATAGATGTAAACGTTTCAGTGGGGACAATTTTTTCTATATACAGACGGGTTACTCCTGTAGGATCCCCAGTAACGCTTCAAGACTTTTTGCAACCAGGCAATCAACAAGTGGCAGCGGGTTATATTATATACGGCACGTCAACCATGCTTGTATATACTACTGGGCATGGTGTAAATGGCTTTACATTAAATCCAGCAATTGGCACCTTTTATTTATCACATCCCAACATGAAATTTCCAAAAGATGGGCGCATTTATTCAGTGAATGAAGGGAATTATATCCATTTCCCTCAAGGCGTAAAAGAATATATAAAGTATTGTCAACAAGAAGAAGGTAATCGACCATATACATCCAGGTATATTGGATCATTAGTGTCTGATATCCATAGAAATATGATTAAAGGAGGCATTTATATGTATCCTAAAAGCAGTCTTAATTCGAACGGAAAATTAAGGCTACTTTACGAATGCAACCCTATGGCATTTCTCGTCGAACAAGCTGGTGGAAAAGCCAGTGATGGATATTCTAGAATATTAGATATTACACCAAAAGAGTTGCACCAGCGAATTCCCTTTTTCTGTGGGAGCCTGTATATGGTAGAAAAGGCAGAATCATTCATGTAAAATGAGCTATTAAAGGTATAAATTTGATAAAATTGCTATATTTACCTTTTAAAACAATCTCGATCATAGGACATGACTAAAACTCTTAAAGAAGCTGGTACTCTATCAGTTGATTCGTCCACTTCAAAAATAGAGGCAATTAAAAATCTCTTGTTTGGAGAGAATATCGCAGAGTATAATCAAGAATTTGAAGACCTTAAAAAAGATTTAGAAAAAAGGCGTACAGAGCTTTTGGACTACATTGATGATACACGCAAGGAGCTTATGACGGCCATAGACTCTTTGGGAACAGATGTAAACATCAGGATTTCAGACCTTGAAACTTCAATTTTAGATAAGACAGAAGAGTTAAATAAGACTAAAATGAGTAAAGAATCTCTAGGAGATTTACTTATTCAATTAGGCACCAAAGTAAAAGCAGATTAGTGTTTGATCTGCTTCGGATATGAATTCTGAAGACAAACTTGAAGTTCTAAAAAAGATCTTGCTCACAGATGACCGTGAGTTTGCTCAGGAGATTACACGTAAAATTGAATATTTAGAAAAGCATCAAAAAAACTTGTCAGAACGAGTTGAGCCTATTCTAGATGATAAGTTTACGAGTTTTGTAGAAGAAATCCCTGAAACTTTAGGCTCAACAATTACCGAAACTTTAAAAAAGGAGATCGAAAAATCTCGAGATGCAGTTGCTGAAGCGCTTTACCCGATTATGGGTAAAATGATAAAAAAATTCATTCAAAAAGAAATAAGTTTATTGAATGAGCGCATTAATAATCAATTAAAAAGTTCATTTTCTTTTAAAAATAGATTCAAGAGTAGAAAAAGAGGTCAACAACAGGCCGCTGGGATGTTGCTTGCAGAATATCAAGCCAAAATAGAGCAGATCATGGTTATTGAAAAAGGGTCTGGTTTAGTAAAAGCAAATCTATCTCTAACCGAAGCCATGGATGAAGATATGGTTGCTGGAATGCTTACAGCGATCAAAAGTTTTGCAGAAGATGCCTACAAAAAAAGAAATGTTGAGCTAGAACGAATAGATTATGAATTATTTACAATACATATTCAGAATTTTTCAAATTACTATATTGCTGTAGTCCTTTCAGGAATTTATAATGATGAAATACGAGATAAATTGGAAGATATTCTGTTTAACTTTGCACAACGTGCGGTTCAGACCGAAGACTTGGATGATGAAGAGCGATTTACTAAAAGATTAAAGGCATATTTTAAAAATGAGCATATCTAAAAAAGTTGTTTTAATTGGACATTTTGGTGTTGGTAAGTCCTCTCTTTTGCGGCGTTTTGTAGAAAACACATTTTCTGATAATTATCACGTTACCATTGGGGTACATATTATGAAAAAGGAGGTTACCCTCCCAAAAAATGGCAAGGTGACATTAGTAATTTGGGATGTAGAAGGTGCCGATGACTTTGAAAAATATAGACCGTCTTACCTATTAGGTGCTTCTGCCTTTATTTATGTTTTTGATGTGACTAGGGAATCAACCTATCAAGATATTGATGAAAATTTAGAACTCCTAAAGGAAAAACATTCCGAGATTCCTGTGCACATTATCGGCAATAAAGTTGATTTGGCCGATAAGGATGAGGTTGAGAAAAAATTAAATGAACAAAATGTTAAGCATGCGTATCTTTCTAGTGCAAAAACTGGGGAGAATGTAAAATTGCTGTTCCAAAATATGGCAGCACAAATAGTTTGACATGCTTAACGATTCATATTATCAATTCTTAAAGGATAATGTCCAGATTATTGTAACCGATAAGGAAGGTCTTATAAAGGAAAGCTCAAATACCTTTTTTAGGGTTTCTGAAAAACAGGCAATCACGGACCTTCATCCCTTTTTTTACATTTTAGCTGATTTAGAGTATAACTCCAAGAAAGAGCATTATTTCCATTGTGTGCAGATGACGGTTCTAGCAAAGAAAAAATACTTTGATATTAGTGTCAAGCTAGATCCAAAATCAGAAGTTTTACTGATTTATCTTCAGGATTTGTCCGAACATTATAAGAATGTACGGGCCATTCAGCAAACCAAGAATGAGTCAACGATACAATTTCAAACTATTGAAAAATTGAATGGACAATTAGAGGAGCAGCGAACGTTCAAGGATAAATTTTTGGCCAATGTGAATCATGAGATCCGTACTCCATTAAATTCTATAAACGGATTTCTCAATATTCTTCAGAATAGTATTTTAAACAAGGAACAATTAGATCTGGTTAATATTATTAAAAGTTCATCAGACTCCTTACTCAACATTGTTAATGATCTATTGGATATTTCTAGAATAGAGGCCGGTAAACTGGAAATTAAAAATAGACGCTTTGATCTCAAAGAGTTGTACAATGAGATGTGTACTATATATAAGTTAAAATGCCACGAACACCGTATAGAGTTT
>CAZDFA010000089.1:0-10612 GCA_964504555.1 uncultured Flavobacteriaceae bacterium
TTTGGATACCCATTATTTGTTTTCGTAGTTTTTTATCTGGCAAAAAGATGTCAATAGTGTTCCCTCTAGACTTGCTCATTTTACCACCATCTGTGCCAGGCACATACTTTGTTGTTTCGTTATGTTGAGCCTCTGGCAAAACAAAAAATTCTTCTCCCAATAAAGCATGCATTCTGGAAGCAACATCTCTAGTCATTTCCAAATGCTGCGCCTGATCTTTACCTACTGGTACAACCTGGGCATCATAAAGCAAAATATCTGCTGCCATAAGCATAGGGTAGGCAAACAAACCAGCATTTACATCTTCTAAATGACCTGCCTTGTCCTTAAAACTATGTGCTAGGGTAAGCCGCTGGTAGGGAAAAAAACAGTTGAGATACCAGGCTAGTTCGGTAACCTGAGGGATATCACTTTGTCTATAGAAAACGGTTTTTTCAATGTCTAGTCCAAATGCCAACCACGTAGCCGCAGTGCTGTAGGTGTTTGCACGCAATTGAGCCCCATCTTTTATTTGGGTAAGGGAATGCAAATCCGCAATAAATAGAAAGGAGTCATTGCCAGGAGCATTGGCCATTTCTATCGCCGGTATAATAGCGCCTAACAAATTACCTAGATGCGGTGTACCTGTACTTTGTACGCCCGTAAGTATCCTAGCCATAGATGGATGTTTAATACCGTGCAAAGTTAGGTTTTTCTTGGTATTGACTTGTCACAAATTCCTATTTTTGGAGTGCTTTGCGGATCCTGCGATTTATACTCATGCCATTATGGCGCTTGTGGTTTTACATACTCATCGGTTTGATGATTGTAGTACTGTTTCCTTTTTTGTTAGTTAGTATTCTAAAGGAATCTTGGTATCCCTTTTTCTTTAAGTTAGCTAGAATTTGGGCAAGAGGAGTGCTTTACGGGATGGGGTTTTATCCCAAAGTGGTACCTGAAGCCTACTTAGAAAAGGGAAAGAATTATATGTTGGTGTCCAATCATGCTTCTATGACAGACATTATGCTTATGCTTCATATTTCAAAAATACCCTTTGTATTTGTCGGGAAGGTAGAACTGGCTAGAATTCCGTTATTTGGCTTTTTCTATAAGCGCACCTGTATCCTTGTAGATCGCAGTAGTTCGCAAAGTAGAAAGGCTGTTTTTGATCAGGCCCAAAGACGATTGGCGCAAGGTCTTGGTATTTGCATATTCCCTGAAGGAGGTATTCCAGAAGATGAAACCTTGGTGCTTGATAGATTCAAAGATGGTGCCTTTAGATTGGCACTCACCCATAATATTCCTGTGGTACCAATGACATTTTATGATAATAAAAAAAGATTTCCGTATTCCTTTTTTAAGGGTAGTATGGGCGTGATGCGCGCTAAAGTACATCCTTTAGTTTATGGGGAGGAAGACAGAAAAAGCTTTCGCGAAAACGTAAGAAGCATTATCTTCAATGAACTTAAGAAGGACTTGACAATAAAGTAGTCTAAAAATGAAAGTCGCCCTAACCAGGGGCGACTTTCTCATTATTGCAAAAAGCAATAACTACCTAACCAACTAAAAAACTAACCTAAGTTTTCAATATCTTAAAAGCGGTAATTAACACCTGTATATATACCAAAAATATAAGGTCTAAAATCACTTACTGATCCTTCAAATCCATTAAGTTGATACTTAAAAGAAGGCTCTAAATTGACCTTAACGGCATCTGAAAGTTTATAATTTACTCCCAACCCTAAATTAGTGGTAAAGCTCACACTATTGAGCGCACTAGAATTGCCAAGGGTTGTTCGGGCACCTTGAGACTCTAGTTGTATTTCATCATTATTCAATAGGAGTGTGCTAATTCCTCCAACAACTTCTACACCTAGTTTTTTATCAGAAATCACATAAACTGCCTCTACAGGAACTTCAAAGTAATTGATACTTTGTACAATACTCCCATCAGACAACGGAATATTGTCCCCACCAGGGAAATCATTAGGATTTAATCCTTGCACTTGATTAGAAATATTATTATTGCGATTGTTAAAAATGGCAACTTCTGCAGATCTAGAGTTGGTTCGTACTTGATTTAAATTAATTGCTTCCAAAGGCAAAGAGGTGCCAGGAGCAAATGAAATATCATTGGTATTGTAACTTACATCCACATTATTTACACCGGATCGAATTTTGAATTTATTATTTATGGCATAACTCACTTGTACACCGTAACTTAAATTGGCACTTGTGCTCGTAGAATTTTGGCTTAGTTGAGCGTCTACTCCTGAGCCTCCAAAATCACCATAAAAAACGGGAGCTGCTACTGCACCTACATCCCAACGTCCTTTTCTAGCGGCATTTTCAAGAGGGCTATCTGTATCTTCCTGAGCGATGCGGCTAGCTTCTTCTACTAGGGATTTTGAATTTTGTTGCGATAATTCGTCACTTTTTTCATTCTCTTCTCCGATTGCAACACTTTCTTCAGTAGCAGGAATTACCAAAGGCGAATTATTGATAAATTGATTCTCAGGTTGGTCGCTTTCTTCATGGCTTTTCTTGGTTTGAAACGGAATATTATTTTGTACCAAGTCATCCTTATTAACTAGTTTTTGTGCATTTTCAACTTCTCCAATCCTCTGAGAATATGTGGAGTTTGTGTTTTGTCTTGAGGTATTCTGATTTGCCAAATATTGATTATTATCAGATAAAGTTTTTAAAATAGACTGTTCTTTTGTTTCACTTTCTTCTGGAGTTTGGGATACTGTTGTATTCAAATTAGGGCTAGCGCCTTCTTCTGCTATATTTGAAATTCCTGTGGGATTAGTATTTACATCATTTTGAACTGGATTAGTTGGTGCGTTTACCAACTTTGGAGAATTAACAGTTTTAGTGTTATTCCAAAAAATCCCGATACTAATAACTATGGCAACAAGGGCTGCAATGCCACCGAGTCTCCAAAACCAGAAGGGGATTATCTTCCGATCGTTTTGGTCTCTTTTTGCAGCAATTTGTACCCATACGTCTTTGTTGGGCGCTGCCTCGAAGTCCTTGAACTTCTCTTGAAACAATCTATCTAAATGTTTACTTTCTTTCATTGGTTTTGTGATTGTTTGAAGTATTCTTGGTTATCTAGTTCTATTTTTTCTTTCAATATATGTCTTGCTCGTGCGAGGTTAGATTTTGAGGTTCCGCTGGAAATGGTCAGCATTTCAGCAATTTCATTATGAGAATATCCATCTAAAACATAAAGGTTAAAGACCAAGCGATATCTATCTGGCAACTCTTGAATGATTTGCAATAAAAAATCTAGAGAAATTGAACTTTCATCTATATCTACAATTACGGAGTCTTCATCTGCTACATTTTCATTTGTTACTAATTCTAAAAACCCAGGTTTTCTATAGCGTTGAAGTGCTGTATTTATGGTTACTCTTTTCATCCAACCTTCGAATGAACCTTTTGATTGATATTGTGATATTTTATTAAATATGGTTAAAAATGAATCTTGCAAGTTATCTTCAGCATCGGCATAATTAGGTGAGTATTTCAAGCAAATAGAAAACAACAACCTATTGTACCTCTTATAAAGCTCTTCTTGAGCCTTGGCATTCTTTTTTTGACAGTTAGCTATGAGTTGTTCTAAACTCACAATGGTTTTTATGGTTATATCATTCTATTACTGGGACATTAAATGTAATAAAAGTAGGCTGCCCTTCAGCATCGGTGCCGGTTAAAAAATTTAGAGTTACCTCTCCTGGCTCCAATGGATTGAATGCTATAGGCACAGTAACTTCTTCATTTGAAAGGTCAGTGCAGGGAGCTCTTCCTTCTACTAATCGCGCCAATACAGCAATATTTATATTTGTAGTGGTTTCAGGCTCAAGTTGTATCCCTTCAAAAGAGTGGCAAGTGCTTGGCCTTAAATAAGAAATGTCTATACTCGCAATTTCTCCAACTACAAATGTATCTGGAACACTTAATACATTAGCTACAGGTAATGTTTCAAATGAGAATGTCGGGATTTCATCTACACTACAAGCCAAAAAAAGCTTTGGCAATAGCAGTAACATTACTATCTTTTTCATACTAAATACATTTTTAGTATTCATTAGACGCAAAAACCCCTAAAAGGTTGCGTAAATGACTATAGATAATAGCTTTTTAGTACAATTTATGCTAATCTTGCACTACTTTGATAGCATCATGGATTTTTCCTTCTAGTTCTTCCATAAGATCAGGATTATCAAGAAGAAGTGCTTTTACCGCATCACGACCTTGCCCCAATTTGGTATCATCGTAACTAAACCAAGAGCCACTTTTTTTGACAATTTCATAGTTAACCCCTATGTCTATTATTTCGCCAACCTTGGATACGCCTTCGCCATACATAATATCAAACTCTGCAGTTCTAAACGGAGGAGCCACTTTGTTTTTGACCACTTTCACTCTGGTCTTATTCCCGATTACGTTGGAATTGCTATCCTTGATTTGAGTAGAGCGTCTAATGTCCAATCGTACTGAAGCATAAAACTTTAAGGCATTACCTCCCGTAGTTGTTTCTGGATTACCAAACATCACGCCTATCTTTTCACGCAGCTGATTTATAAAAATAACGGTACAGTTGGTTTTACTAATTGAACCAGTTAGTTTTCTAAGCGCTTGAGACATCAATCTAGCGTGAAGACCCATTTTAGAATCCCCCATTTCTCCTTCAATTTCACTTTTAGGAGTTAAGGCAGCTACAGAATCGATAACAATAATATCAATTGCTCCAGAGCGTATTAAATTATCTGCTATTTCAAGAGCTTGTTCGCCATTGTCGGGTTGAGAGATTATCAAATTTTCTATATCAACGTCTAGTTTCTCTGCATAGAAGCGATCAAACGCATGTTCCGCATCAATAAAGGCGGCGATACCACCTGATTTCTGAGCTTCGGCAATGGCGTGAAGCGTTAGAGTGGTTTTACCAGATGATTCAGGACCATAAATTTCAATAACTCTACCTCTAGGATAACCTCCTACACCAAGCGCAACATCAAGACCTAATGATCCCGTAGAAATGGCATCTACTTCCTCTATGGCTTCTGAGCCCAATTTCATAACGGTTCCTTTGCCGTAAGTCTTATCTAGTTTATCTAATGTGAGTTGTAATGCTTTTAATTTTGCGTCTTTTTCTGAGCTCATAGTCTGTCTAAAATTTGATAGTCACCAATAGGTAAAAGTAGGCTTTCTTTAGGAAGACAACAAGGTGTGATTTAGCGAAAACTAAATACTTTTTAACAACGATTATAGCTTGAATTATAGATGATCTTAATTTTTTATTTTTTCTGACCATGAAAGTTTAATTTTGTCATTTTCTTTGTAACCTTAAAATCGTATAGCATGCAACTGTACAATACCTTAAGTGCCAAAGAAAGAGCAGTGCTTATAGATGAAGCTGGTGATAAAAGGCTAACACTCTCTTTCTACAAATATGCCAAGATTGACAATCCACATATATTTAGAAATCATTTGTTTATAGCTTGGGAGCCTTTACAGGTTCTAGGAAGAATTTATGTAGCACAGGAAGGAATTAATGCGCAATTGTCATTACCAGCAACTCGGTTTAATGACTTTAAGAAGTTTTTGGATGGTATTTACTTTTTAGAAAATGTGAGATTGAATGTCGCCAGAGAACAGGACAATAAATCATTCCTGAAGCTTAAGGTAAAAGTGCGAGATAAAATCGTGGCAGATGGTCTTAATGACCACACTTTTGATGTCACTAATAAAGGTATGCATTTAAACGCAACAGCCTTTAATAAAATTATTGATGAAGAGCATACCGTTTTAGTAGATATGCGTAATCATTACGAAAGTGAGATTGGCCATTTTAAAGGTGCAATTACTCCAGACGTAGATACATTTAGGGATTCTTTAGATATCATTGAGGAAGATTTAAAAGAACATAAAAAAGATAAGAAGCTGGTTATGTATTGTACTGGTGGGATTCGCTGTGAAAAAGCAAGTGCGTATTTTAAACATAAAGGATTTAAGGATGTGTATCAGTTGGAAGGCGGGATCATTGAGTATGCACGACAGGTAGAGGAGCAAGGCTTGGAGAATAAATTTAAAGGCAAAAACTTTGTTTTTGATCATAGACGTAGCGAACGCATTTCTGACGAAGTTATAGCCAATTGCCATCAATGTGGCGCACCTTGTGACACTCATGTAAATTGCGCCAATGAAGCTTGTCATTTGCTCTTTATTCAATGTGAAAATTGTTCGGAAGCTATGCAAAACTGCTGTTCAGAAGAATGTGCTGAAATAATTCAACTCCCATTAGAAGAGCAGAAAGCACTACGGAGCGGAAAGCATAACAGCAATAAAATTTTTAAGAAAGGAAGATCAGAAAAACTCAAGTTTCAACCCAAACGTTAGTGCTTTACTAGCCGTTGAGTAACAAGAATATTTTCATCTAATAGTTTCGCGCTTAGAAAATAAATCCCTGCTTGATAATTCTTAAGATGTATAGTTGTTGGCTGACTATTTATTTCAAATTCATGATGCAATAACCTTCCATTTATATCGTATAGGTTGTACGATTCCAAATGCGATACAGGTTGTAATTGCATTTCACCAAATGAAGGATTGAGTAGACTTTAAAGTCTAATATGTCTCCATCTTCAATTGAAAGTTGACCCACATTAAATTGTGTGGAAACAGTTTCATCGTTATAAGTCACATTATATGTCCAGCTGTACATGCTATTACCGTTGTGACATCTTCATCCATATGTTTCCACCCCAAAATGGTCAAGTAAATAGGTCAAGACCTGTATGGTGATAATTTGAGGCAGGGTCATAGGTTGTTCACCGCAATTCCAATCGGATAATTCTCCAATAACAGGATTGTGATCTAGGTAGTTTGAAATGGCCCAAGTAATGTGGTAGGTATCATCGACCTGTGCAATAGGCCATATACAAGTACCAGGATCAGACCCCCTATTTAATTTAAATTGTCTTCTACTTTCCAGTTCTAATCCGTTTTGATTTAGTGCAACGATTCCCTGATAAACTGCCCTGTCTTCTGGACTAACACAAGGAATATCAATTGCTCCTCGATCAAAACCGTCACTCGCCCTTTGTCCATAGCAAAATACATTCAGAAAAACTGAAACGACAACTAGGAGTCTTAGTACAATCTTATTCATTGGTTAGGTTACTATCTTAATTTTTGATACCAACAATCAAAAGGTTACTTTTGATAAGTAGTATATATAAAATTAGGAGGTACAGAAAAGAAAGAAATTCTCTAAAAATAGGACGCTCTTTTATCACTCTCCAAAGCACTAAAAAAATACAATTAACTTAATATCATTGACCTTAGTTGTAGAGTTAAGTTTTTAAGATAAGAATTAATATGGCCTGTGGAAATTGTGGAGTAGGTACAGATGGTACGCCAAAAGGATGCAAGAATAACGGCACCTGTGGTACAGATGGTTGTAATAAGTTTACCGTGTTTGATTGGTTGGCTAATATGACCTTGCCAGAGGGGCAAACTGCTTTTGATTTTGTTGAAGTTCGATTTAAAAATGGTCGAAAAAATTACTATAAAAACACTGAAAAATTAACCCTATCCGTTGGAGATATTGTTGCGACTCAGGCGCAGTCTGGTCATGATATTGGCATGGTCACTCTTACTGGAGAGTTGGTGCGTATTCAAATGAATAAAAAACGCATCAAAATTGTAGAAGGCGAAAACCTGAAGATATACAGAAAGGCCAGCCAAAAAGATATTGATGTCTGGACAAAAGCAAGAGTGCAGGAGGAAGAAATGAAGGTGAAAGCTAGGCAAATTGCAATACGACTTCAGCTAGCAATGAAAATCTCTGATATTGAATTTCAAGGCGATGGATCTAAAGCCACCTTTTATTACACTGCCGAAGGTCGCGTAGACTTTAGGCAACTTATCAAAGAATTTGCGCACGAGTTTCGAACGCGTATTGAGATGAAGCAAGTTGGCTTTAGGCAAGAAGCCTCACGTTTGGGAGGCATTGGTTCTTGTGGTAGAGAATTGTGTTGTTCTACCTGGCTTACTGATTTTAGAACAGTAACTACCAGCGCTGCACGCTATCAACAATTATCCCTTAATCCTCAAAAATTGGCAGGACAATGTGGTAAATTAAAATGTTGTCTCAATTATGAGCTAGATGCCTATTTGGATGCCTTGCAAGAGTTTCCTAAAACTGAAACAAAACTAAAGACCGAAAAAGGAATTGCCGTTTGTCAAAAAATAGACATTTTTCAAGGGTATTTATGGTATGCCTATGAAGGCGAGTGGATGAATTGGCACAAGCTTTCTGCCGAAAGTGCCAATGAAATCATTGCTGCAAATAAAAGGAATGAACCAATTGCTGGTTTGGAAGATTTTGTTGATGATCACGTAGATCATAATAAACTAGATTTTGGCAACGTTGTAGGACAAGATAGCCTTACTCGATTTGACAAACCTAAGCGTAACAAAAAGCGTAAAAACAGAAATAGAAAAGGCAATCAGCAGCAAGGCCATCACAAGAGAGGCAAAAAAAGACAAAAAAACCAATCACGGCCACCTAAAAAAAATGGGTAGAATTTTAGCAATTGCAGTACTGATTTGCTGCTGTTCCTGTGAAGAGAACAGTGTGTTTCATCAGTATCAAACTGTAGACAATCAAGGGTGGAGCAAGGGCAAAACGTACAATTTTACCATACAAGAATTAGACAGCCTAAAGCGGTATGACCTCTTCTTAAGGTTAAGAAATAACCATAACTATCCATACAGCAATTTATTTGTAATTACCACTATGAATTTTCCCAACGGTAAGCAAGTAAAAGACACCTTAGAGTATGTTATGGCGGCACCAGACGGGCAATGGCTAGGCCAGGGTGTGGGCGAGTTAAAAGAGAATAAATTGTGGTATAAAGAAGGTGTACGCTTTCGCGAAAGCGGAGCCTACAGTTTTTCAATTGCCCATGCAATGCGCAAAAACGGCAGCGCAACTGGAGATGCAACATTGCCTGGAATTACCGAAGTAGGGCTGCAAATTACTGAACAAACAAACTAATGAATTATGGCGAAGAAAGAAGTAAAATCAAAACAAGCTAGTTCAGGAGTTGTAAAATATTTAAAATGGTTTTGGGGACTTTTTGTAGGAGGTATATTGCTTATAGGATTGGTTTTTTTATTGGCTAGTTGGAATGTTTTTGGCGAACTACCTGATTTTACAGATTTAGAAAATCCCGAAAGTAATTTAGCCACTAAAATTATAAGCCAAGATGGTGTCCAGCTTGGAACTTATTTTAATGAAAATAGAACTCCTATACAGTATGATGATCTTCCAGAAAATTTGAT
Organism: uncultured Flavobacteriaceae bacterium; assembly: GCA_964504555.1. Classification (GTDB taxonomy): domain Bacteria; phylum Bacteroidota; class Bacteroidia; order Flavobacteriales; family Flavobacteriaceae; genus Dokdonia. The sequence goes on from CAZDFA010000089.1 coordinate 9,340, forward strand.
TAAAGCATTAGTTGCAACAGAGGATGAGCGTTATTATAGTCATTCAGGAATTGATTTTAAGGGCACGGCTAGGGCATTTGCGTATTTGGGCAAGAAAGGAGGCGCAAGCACTATAACGCAACAGTTAGCACGACTGCTTTTCACAGGTCCAAGGGCTAAAGATTGGACAGCATATTTTCAAAAAATCAAGGAGTACGTTATTGCCTTACGTTTAGAGCGTCAGTATACAAAGGAAGAAATAATAGCCATGTATTTCAATAAGCAGGATTTTTTATTTAACGCTATAGGTATAAGTTCAGCTTCGAGAATCTACTTTAATAAAAACGTAAGTGATTTAGAATTGCATGAAAGTGCAGTAATTGTGGCCATGCTAAAAAACCCTAGACAATTTAATCCTCACAGAAAAATCTCAAGAGAAAAGTCTAAGAGAAGGAGAAATCAGGTATTCAAACAGATGGAGAAGAATGGATTTTTAACAACATCTGAAAAGGATTCTTTACAGGCATTGCCTATGAAAATTGCATTTACGCCAGAAGGGCATTCCGATGGAATGGCAACTTATTTTAGGGAAGCTCTTAAAAAATTCATGAACGAATGGATTAAAGAGCATCCGAAAGGGGTGGATAAGGAAGGCAAGCCCACATATTACAATATTTATAGGAACGGTCTTACAATTACCACAACCATAGATTCTAGAATGCAAGCCTATGCCGAAAAGGCTGTAAAACTACATATGATCAAATTGCAAAAGGAGTTTGATCGTCAAAATCTTAAAAATGAAATTGCCCCTTTCAGAGACATAGAAGAAGAAGATATTGATCGTATTATGACTCGTGCAATGAAAAATTCTGAACGCTGGCGCAAGTTAAAGGCTGCTGGCAAGAGTACAGAGGCTATTTTAAAATCTTTTGATGTTGAGACCGATATGCGGGTTTTCTCGTGGAATGGCGATATAGATACTGTGATGACTCCAAGAGATTCTATACGATACTACAAGAAGTTTTTGCGTACGGGGGTGCTCTCTATGGTGCCTCAAACAGGAGAAGTGCGTGCTTGGGTTGGAGGGATTAACTTAAAACACTTTCAGTATGATCATGTGCAAACAGGTAAACGACAGGTAGGCTCTACCTTTAAGCCTTTTTTATATGCTACCGCTATTGATCAATTACATAAATCCCCCTGTGACACTTTGCCAAATACCCTCTATAGCATTGCAGCTGGTAAACATGGGAACACTAAAGATTGGGAGCCCAAAAACTCAAGCGGAGAGTAT
>CAZDFA010000090.1:0-10475 GCA_964504555.1 uncultured Flavobacteriaceae bacterium
ACTTTATACTATAATATATTATTTAGTTGCCTTTTTCTTATTGGCTACAGTTTTACGTTTACCTTTTCTAGTACGTGAGTTATTCTTAGTACGTTGTCCTCTCAATGGAAGACCAGAACGGTGACGTATACCTCTATAGCATCCTATATCCATAAGACGCTTAATATTAAGTTGCACTTCGCTACGAAGTTCTCCTTCTATTGTATATTCACCAACAGCCTCACGTATGCGTCCTATCTCGGCGTCATCCCAGTCTGATACTTTTTTTTCATCAGAAACTTTGGCATTTGCCAATATTGTTTTAGCTCTGCTTTTTCCAATACCAAAGATGTATGTCAAAGCAATTACACCTCTTTTCTGTTTTGGGATATCTATCCCTGCAATTCTAGCCATAGTTCTTAACCTTGTCTTTGTTTAAACCTAGGGTTCTTTTTGTTAATAACATAAAGTCTGCCTTTTCGACGTACTATCTTACAATCGGCACTTCTCTTTTTTATTGACGCTCTTACTTTCATCTTAAGCTCTTTAATCTTTAATAGCGATAGGTAATACGAGCCTTAGTCAAATCATAAGGACTCATTTCCAATTTTACTTTATCTCCAGGCAATAACTTGATATAATGCATACGCATTTTACCCGATATATGTGCAGTCACTACGTGACCATTTTCTAGTTCTACTCTAAACATTGCATTAGACAATGCTTCTATTATAGATCCATCTTGTTCTATTGCAGGTTGTTTTGCCATTATGCTACCGCTTTTCTATTTTTCCCTGATTTCATTAATCCATCATAATGTCTATTCAACAAATATGAATTTACCTGTTGCATAGTGTCTATAGCTACACCTACCATAATCAATAGTGACGTTCCACCAAAAAACAATGCCCATCCCTGCTGTATACCAACCACATTGGCCGCAATTGCAGGAAAGATGGCAATTAGTGCCAAGAATATAGATCCTGGTAATGTAATTTGAGACATCACTCGATCTAGATACTCTGCTGTTTCTGTGCCTGGTCTAATCCCTGCTATAAAACCACCGCTTCTCTTGAGGTCATCGGCCATTTTATTTGTAGGCACTGTTATTGCCGTATAGAAATACGTAAATACAATAATCAATAAGGCAAATACAATATTATACCAAAGGCCAAAGAATGCACCTCCACTAAACTCTGCCACCAACCATTGACCTACTGTTGTCTCTTTTAAAAATCCTAAACCACCTATAAGTCCTGGAACAAACATTATCGCTTGCGCGAAAATTATAGGCATCACACCAGAAGCATTTAGCTTGAGCGGTATATACTGACGGCTTCCAAAAACATTCTTCTCATAACCACCACTTGCTGTTCTTCTTGCATAGGAAACAGGAATCTGACGAACTGCCATAACTAAAAGGACACTTAACAAAATAATTACAAACCAAAGTCCAACTTCTATTAAGATAAGTATAGCACCACCATTACCAGCTTCTAATCTAGAGTACATATTCTGTGCAAAAGATTGCGGCAAGTTTGCAATGATTCCTACCATTATTAAGATAGAAATACCATTCCCTATACCCTTATCAGTAATTTTCTCACCTAACCACATCGCAAAAACACATCCTGTAACTAATAGTATTACTGAGGACACATAAAACATTGGTGTAAGTCCTAGAACAAATGCTTGAGAGCCTCCCATAAGGCTTGGCAGTGCAGCCATATAACCAGGGGCCTGCACTAAACATATTGCTATGGTTAACCATCTCGTAATTTGGTTAATCTTTCTGCGTCCACTCTCACCTTCTTTTTGAAGCTTTTGCAAATAAGGTATAGCAATACCCATTAATTGCACTACAATTGAAGCAGAAATATAAGGCATAATACCTAATGCAAATACTGAAGCATTAGAAAAAGCACCGCCAGTAAATTGACTTAAGAGTGAAAGCAAATTATTATCACCTATCGAACCTCTTAAACCAGCTAATTGTGTAGCATCTACACCGGGAAGTACTACTTGCGCACCAAAACGAAAAACCAACAGAAGGCTGAGGGTAAGAATAATTCTATTCTTGAGTTCCTCAATTTTCCAAACGCTTTTTAATGTTTCTATAAACTTCATCCTTCTGTTTTAAGATTATAATTCTACAATCTCACCACCTGCAGTTTCAATAGCCTGCTTTGCTGTGGCTGTAAATTTATGTGCGCTTACTTTTAGTTTCGCTTTAAGCTCACCTCTTCCTAAAATCTTTACCAGCTCATTGCTGCCTACTAGTCTATTATCAACAAGGTCTGCGAAAGTAACCTCACCTTTAAGACGACCAGCATCTACATAAGCCTGCAGTGTATCTAAATTTACACCTTGGTACTCTTTACGATTTCTATTTTTAAATCCAAACTTTGGCACTCTACGTTGAAGTGGCATTTGTCCTCCTTCAAAACCTATTTTTCTAGAGTAACCTGATCTAGATTTTGCTCCATTATGACCACGGCCAGCAGTACCACCATTTCCTGTAGCTTGACCACGACCTCTTCTTCCATCGTGTTTCTTTACCGAACCTGCTGCCGGTTGTAAATTACTTAAATCCATATTCGTTTAGTTATGCTTCTTCTACAGAAACTAAATGGCTTACTTTATTTATCATTCCCAGGATATTTGGAGTATTTTCATGCTCCCTTACCTGACCTATTTTTTTAAGTCCAAGTGCTTCTAAAGTTCTCTTTTGATCTTTAGGACGATTTATCGCACTGCGTACTTTAGTTACTTTAATCTTTGACATACTACCTTTTCTTAACCTTTAAACACTTTTTCAAGAGAAATACCGCGCTGTCTGGCAACGGTCTCTGCACTACGTAATCTTAATAATGCATCAAAGGTTGCTTTTACCACATTATGTGGATTTGAGGAACCTTGATTTTTAGAAAGCACATCGTGTACGCCAACAGATTCCAATACTGCTCTAATCGCACCACCAGCAATCACACCTGTACCCTGCGCTGCAGGCATTAATAATACTCTGGCTCCACCGTACTTTCCTTTTTGTTCGTGAGGAATAGTTCCCTTATTTAAAGGTATACGTACCAAATTCTTTTTTGCATCTTCTACTGCCTTGGCAATAGCAGATGCAACTTCTTTTGATTTACCTAAGCCCTGACCTACTACACCATTTTCATCACCAACCACTACAATTGCCGAAAATCCAAAAGCACGACCTCCTTTAGTAACTTTAGTAACACGTTGTACTCCTACTAATCTATCTTTTAATTCTAGACCACTAGGCTTAACAGTTTCTACATTTTTATAATCTTGATACATAACTTTTAGAATTTTAAGCCGCCCTCGCGAGCTCCTTCTGCCAATTGTTTTATTCTACCGTGGTACAAATAACCGCTTCTATCAAAAACAACGGTTTCTATACCAGCTTTGGATGCTTTTTCTGCAATAGCTTTTCCTACCAACTTTGCAATGTCAGATTTGCTTGTGCTATCCGATTTTGCAATTGCTTTATCTCTAGATGAAGCCGCGCCAATAGTTTTACCTGATAAATCATCAATTAACTGCGCATAAATCTCCTTGTTACTTCTAAATACAGAAAGTCTTGGGCGTGCCTCAGTACCAGTAATGGTGTTTCGAATTCTTAGGTGAATTCGCTTACGTCTTTCACTTTTTGTTAATGCCATACTCCTATGATTTATGCTGATTTACCAGCTTTTCTTCTAATTTGCTCTCCTACAAACTTGATTCCTTTTCCTTTGTAAGGCTCAGGTTTTCTAAAACTTCTAATCTTAGCTGCTACCTGACCTACAAGTTGCTTGTCGTAAGAGGTTAATTTTATTATCGGATTCTTTCCCTTTTCAGAAATAGTTTCCACTTTAACTTCTGGAGCAATTTCCATCACAATATTGTGAGAAAAACCAATAGCCAAATCTAATTTTTGACCTTGATTGCTTGCTCTATATCCTACACCTACTAATTCCAGTTCTTTGGTATATCCATTGGAAACACCTTCGACCATATTATTAATAAGCGCTCTGTAGAGGCCATGTTTAGCTCTATGATCTTTTTTGTCAGAAGGACGATCTAGTGACACTTGACCATCTTCTATAGATACATTAATATCTAGAACTTCTTGCTTAAGCTCTCCGAGCTTACCTTTTACTGTAACAACTCCACCCTCTTGGCTAATGGTTATACCATCTGGAATTGCAATCGGACTATTACCTATTCTTGACATCTCTTCGTCTCTTTAACCAATTAGTAAACATAACAGAGAATCTCTCCTCCTACATTAAGTTGTTCTGCCATCTTCCCTGTCATTACTCCTTTTGAAGTTGAGACTATAGCAATACCTAAGCCGTTAAGTATACGTGGCATATCTGATGATGCAGCATACTTACGTAAACCTGGTGTACTTATTCTCTGTACATCACGTATGACGGATTCCTTAGTCATTTTATCATACTTCAATGCTATTTTAATTGATCCCTGCGCTGTTGTATCCTCAAATTTATAACTAAGAATGTAGCCTTGATCAAATAATATTTTGGTCATCTCTTTTTTAAGATTCGATGCTGGAATCTCAACTACTCTATGACCTGCAGCTGCCGCATTTCTAATACGCGTTAAATAATCTGCAATAGGATCTGTATTCATTTATATATTCTTAATGGTAAGGGTTTTTCGCTTTTGCAAAACCTTTTACCGGTTAATTTTTCAATTTTTACCAGCTTGCCTTTTTAACCCCTGGAATAAGTCCTTTGTTTGCCATTTCTCTAAAGGTCACACGAGAAATACCAAACTGTCTCATATATCCTTTAGGTCTACCTGTAAGTTTGCAACGATTGTGCATACGTACAGGCGAGGCATTTTTAGGTAGCTTTTGCAAAGCTTCATAATCACCAGCTTCTTTTAAGGCTTTACGTTTATCGGCATGTTTTGCAACTGTTTTGGCTCTTTTGATTTCACGAGCCTTCATTGATTCTTTTGCCATAATTAATTTCTTTTAAATGGTAAGCCAAGCTCGCCTAATAATGATTTTGCTTCTTTATCTGTATCTGCAGAGGTTTCGAAAGTAATATTCATTCCTTCTATTCTCTTAATACGATCTATATTAATCTCTGGAAAAATAATCTGCTCTGTAACTCCCATGCTGTAGTTACCTCTACCGTCAAAACCAGTAGCATTTATCCCACCAAAATCCCTTACACGAGGCAAAGCAGAAGTAATTAGTCTATCTAAAAACTCATACATGCGCTCTCCTCTTAGCGTTACTTTTGCCCCAATTGGCATTCCCTTTCTTAACTTAAAAGAAGCAACGTCTTTCTTAGAGATAGTAGCCACAGCTTTTTGCCCAGAAATAGTGGTAAGCTCTTCAACCGCGTTTTCTACCAATTTCTTATCTGCAACGGCAGCACCCACTCCTCTAGAAACAACTATTTTCTTAAGTTTAGGAACTTGCATTACATTTTTATATCCGAACTCTTCAGTAAGCGCTCCAATAACGCGCTCTCTATATTCTTGTTTTAATCTAGGTGTATAGGCCATGACTAAATAGTTTCATTTGTTGTTTTTGCAAAACGCACTTTTGCATCTCCTTCCATACGGTATCCTACACGTGTTGCTTTTCCATCTTTATCTAACAAAGAGAGATTTGAAACATGGATAGGAGCTTCTTTTTCTTTAATTCCTCCTTGCGGATTCTCTGCGCTTGGTTTTTCATGCTTCTTAACCATATTGATTCCTTCAACAATGGCTTTGTTTGTCTCTTTAAAAACTCGCACTACTTTTCCTTCCTGACCTTTTTGGTCTCCTGCAGTCACGCGAACTGTATCTCCAGATTTGATTCTTATTTTTTTCATCTTAGCACATTAATTAAAGTACCTCAGGGGCCAATGATACAATTTTCATAAACTGCTTGTCCCGCAATTCTCTAGCTACTGGGCCAAAAACACGAGTCCCTCTCATTTCACCTTGAGCATTTAGCAATACACAAGCATTGTCATCAAAACGAATATAAGAACCGTCTGGTCTACGAACTTCTTTTTTGGTACGCACTACTACTGCTGTAGAAACGGCTCCTTTTTTTACCTGACCATTTGGCGTTGCGTCCTTAACTGAAACTACAATTTTATCACCAACTGATGCGTATCTACGCTTAGTACCTCCAAGTACTCTTATCGTTAATACCTCTTTTGCTCCGGTATTATCTGCAACTTTTAATCTTGACTCTTGCTGTAACATAACGTATTACTTAGCTCTTTCTAAAATTTCAACTAGTCTCCAACACTTTGACTTACTCAAAGGTCTTGTCTCCATGATCCTTACTGTATCTCCTTCATTACAATCATTCTGCTCATCATGGGCAATGTATTTTTTCGTTTTTAAAACGAACTTACCATACATTGGGTGTTTTACTTTTTTAACCTCAGCAACTACAATAGATTTCTGCATCTTGTTACTGGTTACAACACCAATACGCTCTTTTCTTAAGTTTCTTTTTTCTACTTCCATGGGTAATGCGCCTTATTGTAATTCTCTTTTAGTTAACTCTGTAGCGATACGGGCAACAGATCTTCTAAGCGAACGTAATTGAATAGGATTTTCTAATGGATTTATAATATGCGCCATTTTTAAATCTGCATAGGCTTTTTTTGCCTTTAGGAGCTCTTCATTCAATCCGTCTACGGATAACTCTTTTACTTCAGATTGTTTCATCTCTTATTACAATTTACTCAGCCGAAAAATCTCGTGCTACAATATATTTTGTCTTTACTGGAAGCTTTTGCGCTGCAAGACGCAATGCTTCTTTTGCTACTGGTTCTGGAACACCACCTACTTCAAATAGTATTCTACCAGGTTTTACCACAGCAGCCCAATACTCTACGCCCCCTTTTCCTTTACCCATACGTACTTCAAGTGGCTTTTTAGTGATAGGCTTGTCTGGGAAAATTTTTATCCACAACTGTCCTTCACGTTTCATATAACGGGTTGCAGCAATACGAGCCGCTTCTATTTGCCTTGCCGTAACGAAACTGGAGTCTAATGATTTAATTCCAAAGGTTCCGTTAGAAAGAACGTGACCTCTTTGCGAAAGTCCTTTCATTCTTCCTTTTTGCTGCTTGCGAAATTTTGTTTTCTTAGGCTGTAACATTTCTGTACTGTCTTTTTATAATTACTTTCTACGGCCTCCTCTGCGATTGTCTTTACGACCACCTTTCCCGGCTTTCTTTTGCAAACCAACTAAAGGAGACAACTCTCGCTTACCGTAAACTTCACCTTTCATAATCCACACCTTTACACCTAATCTACCATAAGTAGTGTGTGCTTCAACAAGAGCATAATCAATATCTGCTCTAAAGGTTGAAAGTGGAATACGACCATCTTTATATGATTCTGAACGTGCCATTTCAGCACCGTTTAATCGTCCAGAAATCTGAATTTTTATTCCTTCTGCGTTCATACGCATTGCCGCTGCAATTGCCATCTTAATAGCACGACGGTATGATATACGCCCTTCTATCTGACGAGCAACAGAAGCCCCAACAAGTTGTGCATCTAACTCAGGACGTTTGATCTCATGAATATTGATTTGCACTTCTTTTGCAGTAATCTTTTTAAGCTCTTCCTTAAGTTTATCTACCTCTTGACCTCCTTTACCAATTATAATTCCTGGCCTTGCAGTTGTAATAGTAACGGTTACTAATTTTAAGGTGCGCTCTATAATTACACGAGAAACACTAGCTTTACTTAAGCGGGCGTGGATATATCTTCTTATTTTATCATCTTCGGCTAGCTTATCTCCGTAGTCGTTACCACCGTACCAGTTAGACTCCCATCCTCTAATGATTCCTAGGCGATTACCTATTGGATTTGTTTTTTGTCCCATCTATCTTCTAGCTTTGTGTGTTATCGTTAGCACCAAGTATTATTGTCACATGGTTGCTGCGTTTTCTAATTCTGTGCGCACGACCTTGAGGTGCCGTTTGTAAGCGTTTAAGCATACTACCGCCGTCTACGCGTATTTCTTTAATAAAAAGGTCAGCATCTTCAATGCTTGCATCTTCATTTTTTGCTTCCCAATTGGCAACTGCCGAAAGAACAAGCTTCTCTACTCTTCGTGACGCTTCTTTACTACTAAACTTTAAAAGGTTTAAAGCGCGTTCAACTTTTTGCCCACGAATCATATCTGCCACCAATCTCATTTTACGAGGAGAAGTAGGGCAATTATTCAACTTCGCGAAAGCGATATTCTTTTTGGCCTCTTTACGGCGCTCTGCTGCTTCTCTTTTACGAACTCCCATGGCTTCTCTTATTTTTTACCTTTATTTTTTGCACCTGCGTGTCCCCTAAAGGAACGTGTCGGTGAAAACTCTCCTAGCTTATGACCTACCATATTCTCAGTAATATATACTGGTACAAACTGACGACCATTGTGTACTGCTATAGTTTGACCTACAAAATCTGGTGTAATCATTGACGCGCGTGACCACGTTTTAATGACGGTCTTTTTGTTTGCCTCAACATTTGCAGCTACTTTCTTCTCTAACTTATAGTGAACGTAAGGTCCTTTTTTTAATGAACGTGCCATATTGTATTATTTCTTTCTACGTTCTACGATATATTTATTACTCTCTTTCGTTTTAGAACGTGTTCTAAAACCTTTAGCCGGTAATCCCTTACGAGATCTTGGATGCCCACCAGAAGCACGCCCTTCACCACCACCCATTGGGTGATCTACAGGGTTCATTACAACTGGTCTAGTACGCGGTCTGCGCCCTAACCAACGGCTTCGTCCTGCTTTACCAGAAACAATTAATTGATGATCACTGTTTGATACAGCTCCTATAGTGGCCAAACAAGTTGCTAAAAGCATTCTTGTTTCACCAGAAGGTAATTTTACTGTAGCAAATTTCCCATCTCTTGCCATCAATTGAGCAAATGCACCAGCACTACGTGCCATTACAGCACCTTGACCCGGACGTAACTCAATACAAGAAATAATCGTTCCCAAAGGGATATTGGATAAAGGCATTGCATTACCAATCTCTGGAGCCACATTATTTCCTGAAACAATATTCTGACCTACTTTAAGACCGTTTTGAGCGATAACGTAACGCTTCTCGCCGTCTTGGTAATTAAGTAGTGCAATAAATGCTGTTCTATTTGGATCATATTCTATAGTAGCGACAGTGGCAGGAATTCCCGCTTTGTTGCGCTTAAAATCTATAATACGATACCTGCGTTTATGACCACCGCCTTTGTAGCGCATAGTCATCTTACCTCTGTTATTTCTACCTCCAGTACGTTTTTTCGGAGCCAAAAGGCTTTTTTCCGGCTTATCAGTAGTTATGGCATCAAAACCATTTACTACTCTAAATCGCTGCCCTGGAGTGATAGGCTTTAGTTTTCTTACTGACATTTTTAAAAATTAAATGTTGCTATAAAAATCTATTGTATCACCTTCCGCCACCTGTACAATTGCTTTTTTAACAGCACTTGTTTTACCAGTAACAATACCCGTTTTTGTGTAACGCGTCTTGCGATTTGGGCGGACATTTATTGTTCTTACTTTCTCTACAGTAACACCATAAGTAGCTTCTACTGCTTTTTTAATCTCTACCTTATTAGCCCCAGTACGTACCTGAAATGTATAGCAATTTCTCAACTCACTATCCATTGTAGCTTTTTCGGTAATTACAGGCTTTATTAAAATACTCATGGTTTCTTACTTCTCTAAATTTGTCACAATTCCCTCTACAGAACCTTCTGTCAATACCACATTATTTGCATTCATAATGTTATATGTACTTAAATCTGAATAAGTTACGACATTTGATGTTTTCAAATTGCGCGACGACAAATATAGGTTATTATTGGACTCTCCCAACACGATCAATGATTTTTTGCTTTCAATACCCAATGCCTTGAGAATTGCCACTAAATCTTTGGTCTTTGGCGCATCAAGATTAAAGTCTTCAACAACAGTAATTGCTTTGTCACTTGCCTTAAGTGAAAGTGCTGATTTACGAGCTAAACGCTTTAGCCCTTTATTCAGTTTAAAGCCATAATTACGCGGTCTTGGACCAAATACACGACCTCCGCCTCTAAAAACAGGAGATTTAATACTACCTGCACGTGCGGTACCAGTTCCTTTTTGCTTTTTAATCTTACGAGTAGAACCTGTAATTTCACCACGCTCTTTAGCCTTATGTGTTCCCTGGCGTTGGTTGGCCAAGTAATGCTTCACGTCTAAATATACAGCGTGTTTATTAGGCTCAATTCCGAAAACAGCATCAGAAAGGTCTGCCTTTCTACCTGTTTCTTTTCCGTTTATATCAACAACTGCTACCTTCATTATTTCTCAACAATTACATATCCATTTTTGTGACCAGGAACACAACCTTTAACTACTAGTAGATTCTTTTCCGGAACTACTTTTATAACTCTCAGGTTTTGAACTTTTACTTTGTCTCCACCCATTTGACCTGCCA
>CAZDFA010000091.1:0-10396 GCA_964504555.1 uncultured Flavobacteriaceae bacterium
ATGTAATTGCATCATTATGATCATCCCCTTGAAAAAAGGACAGTAGGTTAAGTTTCAAAAAGAACATTAAATTTACTGTTATGACACAAAGAAAATTTACTTCAAAGTTTAACATAATAGTTGTTTTAAAAGCTTTTGAAAACTATCGATTGTAAGAAGCTCCATTTGACTCTATAATCCTGATCTAGGATAATAATCCTACATAAAAAGTAATGCTGCTTTACATATTACCAAACATTTAAAAGGAAGTTTATCCTCTATTTACAATATTTCTCATCCTTCCATCAGTTTTATGCAATTGGATATATGATTGGGTTGCTAGAAAACGCTATCGCAGGTTTGGTAAGCGCGATGCCTGTATGATCACAACTCCTGAATTGCAGGCTAAGTTTTTGGATTAATTCTAACTATACAAAGTAATATTCTTAACCTTTTCAATAATTAAGGTACATTTAGAGCTATAAATTCCTATTGTATAATATGCTCTCCAAACTCATTATCCTTGCTATCTACTTTATCATTCTTTTTGTGATTGGCATTTTAGCTTCCCGAAAAGTAAAAAGCCTAAGTGATTATTATGTGGGTGGGAAAAATGTAGGATTTTGGGCAGCAGCTTTTTCGGCAAGAGCAACAGGAGAATCGGGTTGGCTCTTACTTGGTTTGACAGGGATGGGTGCTATCGCAGGCGTATCGGCCTATTGGGTGGTATTAGGTGAGCTATTAGGAGTAGCCGTTTCCTGGTTTTTTATGGCCAAACCCTTTAAACGCCTTACGGATGAGTATCAAGCAATCACTATCCCAGATTATTTAGAAGGTCGCTTTAAGCCGAAAACCAATCTCTTACGCAGTATTGCCGCAACAGCACTCTCTGTTTTTGTGGTAATTTATGTGAGTGCTCAAATTGATACTACAGGAAAAGCCTTTGAATCTTTATTAGGGATGAACTATTTCACTGGAGCCCTATTGGGATTTGTGATTGTAGTAACGTATATCTATATCGGTGGTTTTCTAGCAACCGTATGGTCAGACTTTTTTCAGGGTATAATGATGTTTTTTGGCTTAGTAGCTTTACCTATTATAGCCTGGTTTACTATTTCTTCTGGTGATGCATTAACGACTGGATTGCAAGCCATAGATCCTGGTCTATTGAACATCTGGGGCACGAGTGACAATGTATGGATAAATGTATTTACCATACTAGGATTTGCAATGATTGGACTTGGCTTTTTAGGTTCACCACAAATTTATGTGCGCTTTATTTCTGTAAAAAATGAAGGCGAAATCAATAAAGGAAAATGGGTGGCCATTGTATTTACCCTACTTACCGATGCTGCTGCAGTAACCATTGGGCTATTAGGACGATATTTATTTACTTCTAATGGACAAGACCCTGAAAGCATATTAGGAACGAGTGGTGAAGATGTATTAATAACTATGGTTGAAAACTTACTGCCTTTGTCTCTTATTGGTATTTATATTGCTATTGTGCTTTCAGCGATTATGTCTACCATAGATTCTTTACTTATTGTTGCCTCAAGTGCAATCACAAGAGATTTTTATCAAAAAATCTTTAAGCCTGATGTGGATCCAAAAAAGTTGGCGCGATTATCTAGAATAGTAACCCTGGCTTTAGCTCTTTTTTCTTTGGCCATATCTTTTACTGTAGCTTTAAGTTCACCTGATAGGACCATATTTTGGTTTGTTATTTTTGGCTGGTCAGGAATTGCGGCAACCTTTTGTCCTGTGATTATTCTTTCTTTATTCTGGAAGTCCTATTCAGAAAAAGGGGCCATTGCCTCGATGATAACAGGTTTTTTATGTGTGCCATTTTTCAAATTTATAGTCCAAAATATTGAAGGCATTGGTATTTACTTTGAAAAACTAGATGTGCTGGCACCTTCATTTTTATTGGCCATGATCGCCGGATGGATAGCTACTAAAATATACCCAATAGAAAAAAGCTAAATTCAGATAATCGGATTATTGGCAACCACGCGCGAAAGAACAATTTGGGTTTTACACTCGCCATAACTTATTAGAATATCAATAAATTCTTCCAAGTGTTTTTGATTACGCAGAACTACTTGCATAACAATATTTTCATTGCCTGTAATTCTAAAACATTGATGCACTTCTTCAAACTTAGTGACCCGGTCTAAAAACGGTTTCAATTTCCCTACAAATGCGCGTAGGGTAATTATAGCTTCTAATTGATATCCCATTTGTAAGGAAGATACGTGCGCAGTATATCCTTCAATGACTCCTTTGTCTTCCAATTTTCGAATTCGCTCTGCTACTGCAGGAGAAGAAATGCCAACTTGCCTACCTATCGCCGCATTGCTTTGTCTTGCATTTTCTTGAAGACATTTCAAAATTTTCAAATTAATAGCATCCATTACAAATCAAAAGTATAAAACTAAATATACATAATTTTTAAAGCAAAAAAAATAATTTGATTTAAAAATTAAAGATATGAAAGTCAATTCTAGGGGTATCTTTAAAGTAACAAAATTATCTTGTTGCTGTGAATACTAGATTAGAACAATCACCAGTATATAAAAAAGCGGTTTCGGTTTATATGCTTTCGCGTAAGCTGACTACCTATCTTACTGATGATAAGGATTTTAATTTACTTTATAAATCAACGCATAAAGGAGAACAAGAATTAGAGCTTATGGTTGTAGATAGCTTTAGTTTGGCTCCAAATGTTGCATTAGCCGAAGTTTCTGAGGAAAAAATAAAAAGAAAAAAACAAGTCCTGCAATTATTGCAGGCTACAAAGCGTATTCAAAAAAGAATTGTTCGTGTACAATCCCACTATAGGAAAGATCAAGACTATCTTAACTTATTTAACAATGAACTTTGTGGTTTTGATAGGCTTTTACGTAAACGTATCCCATCACTTTTAGCAAAGAACTAGTATTTTTGTAGTGACTTATCACTACGTATGCAAAAAGAATTTATAGACTCCGCATCTGGAGCTTTTTTTTATTGTGGCAATGAAGGACTCCTAGCTCAATTCAATACAGCCCAACCTCTAAACCTATTTATGTTTGTATGGGCTAGGGAGTATCCAGTAAAGTTACGTATTGATCATGTTGACTTAACTTTAAATCCGGGTCAAATACTAGCCCTTACCCCGTTTCATTATGTACAGTATATAGATGGGCTAAATCCTATTGTATATCAATTTAATAGAGAATTTTATTGTATAAAGGATTATGATAGAGAAGTAGGATGTGTTGGTATTCTGTTTTATGGAAATTCTGCAATACCTATAGTTACTTTAGACAAAGGACAACAAATCAAGTTCCAGTTTCTACATGAAATATTTTTGGAAGAATTAGATACTAAAGACAATATACAAGCAGAAATGCTTCGTTTATTAATGGCAAGATTCATTATAAAATCAACGCGCTTAATGAAAGGTCAAAGCTCCTATAGTAAGATTTATGATGAAAAAATGGATGTAATACGTATGTTCACCTATTTAGTAGAATGGAATTTTAAAAAGGAACATTCTGTAGCATTTTATGCATCTCAATTAAACAAGTCTCCCAAGACGATATCTAATTATTTTCTTGGTTTTGACAAGAGTCCCTTACAAGTTATTCATGACAGAATTACACTTGAAGCAAAACGGCTATTGAGATATACTGATTTAACTGCTAAAGAAATAGCCTATGAAGTTGGTTTTAATGATGCTTCTCACCTTAGCCGACTATTTAAAAAGCAAACTGGAGAATCACCCACAAGTTTTAAGAATCGGGTTAAAACTATCTAACACCTACAATATAGATAAGCAATTAAATAGGATTAGGCTATAAATCCTTTATAATGGCTGCCCTAGCAGCTCCTATTATCCCAGCTTTATTTTTGGTTTGTGCAGCGACTAGAGGAACTTTTGTTCTCAACACATGCTCAAACTCATCAATATGCTTGCTTATGCCGCCACCCAAAATATAATGGTTTGGTGTGCACATATTCTCAACATAATCTAAAAAGAAATTAAACCGTACTGCCCACTCTTCATAAGTCAAACCATATCTTTTTCGGGCAGAATTAGCAGCATACTGCTCTATTGGTTTCTTTTTATAGATCATTCGACCTAATTCAAAATTGGGTATAAGGGTACCATTGTAAAAAAAACCGCTTCCAATACCCGTTCCAATTGTTATTACAACAACCAAACCTTTTAAACCCACTCCCGCACCATATGTCATTTCTGCAAGACCTGCTGCATCAGCATCGTTAATAACCGTAAAAGGTAAACCTGTTTGCTTTTCAAACAACTCATTTATCTGAACACCCAACCATTTTTTACTTAGATTGCCATATCCCATAGCTTTGCCATTGACAATAACAGTAGGAAAACCTACACCTACCGGACCTGTCCAGTTAAAATGATCTACGAGTTTCTGAACACATTGACTTATAGCCTTGGGCGTCGATTTTTCTGGTGTTGGTATCCTAAATCGCTCCCCAATATATTCCTCAGTTTCTAAATTGACAGGGACACCTTTTATTCCGGTACCGCCTATATCAATACCTAATACTTTCATTATTGTATAATATTTGAGCAATATAGATATAAAACTCAAATTATTTGTTAATCATTTTGCAAAGAGTTGACCCATATCTTTAAAAGCTTTAAACTCTATAGCATTACCACAAGGATCATAAAAAAACATAGTTGCCTGTTCGCCCTGTTCGCCTTCAAAACGTATATATGGCTCTATCACAAAGCTTACTTTGATTTTAATAACTTCCGCGAAAGCGAAAAACACATCCCAATCTAGGACTACTCCAAAATGAGGTACAGGTACTGCCTTGCCATCTACTTGATTATGATGTGCATTATCTTCATCTATTTTAGGTTTGTAATGAATGACTAGTTGATGACCAAAAAAATTAAAGTCAATCCAATGATCACTACTTCTACCCTCCTCCAATTGTAAAACATCTCTATAAAACTGGCGAGCTGCCTGCAAATTGTCCACAGGAATAGCAAGATGAAAAGGGTTAATTTGTTGCATAAAGAAAGGTTTTAGGATTCTATAAAAGAAAGTACGGCCTCCCTCACTTCCAGTTGATAAAGAGAATGCCCTAAGCCAGTGGTCTCTATATATTGACTATTTATCCAATTTTGATGAATATGCTGTGAAGCATGAACTGGTGTAATTTTATCGTCCTTATCATGAATAATAAGTCCTGGTACAGAAACATGTTTTGCAAAAGCAGCTCCTGAAAATTCTTGAAATCTAAAGCCCAAATTTTCCAATATATACTGCTCTAAGGCTTTCATTGTTTTAGAAGATAGAGTTAAAAATCTCCTGTAATTCTCCATAATCTCACCAAGCTCTGAAGCTGATCCTAAAGCCACTATTTTCTCAACATGCTTGGGTTGGTGCTTATAGAATTGATAGATTGATGTAAGTGCTCCTATAGAATGTGCAATATGGTATTTAGGAAGATATCTATTGGTAACTACTTCTAGCGCTTCTGTGTATAGAGGTATATTAAGCAATCGACCTTGAGAAGCGCCGTGAGCTGGAGCATCAAAAGCGTAAATATCATAGTCAAACTTTTTTAAATCGGCAATAAGTTTCCACCAGCGATGGGTATTGCTTTCCCAACCGTGGATCAAAAGAACTTTAGACCCATCACCCCTCCAATGATAAGTTTGTATACTTTTATCATTCACCGACAATCGTTCAAATTTAGCAGGATCAAGTAGTCCTTTTTGTTCTTCCTTAATACGACCCCCTCGCACTTTACAAAAAATGTCAAATGCCTTTTTTCCAGCTTTTTGTGGTGCAAATACCGCCAATACATTGACTTGGATCCCCAATATTTTAGGGATAAGCTTTTTAAGCATATGATTTATACTTGTTCACGGTTGACAATTTCAATAGACAAAACTGGAGTGCAAATGGCAATGTATTTACAAGGTTCATTAAAAGGATTATTTTGAATAAAATTAGACTTTTTCATTCCCAACCGATCATTAAGTACTTAATTGGCGCATCTTCTGGTATATTAATGGGGTCTATTTTTCTGCTAGTATCAAACTTAAAATCTCCTGGCAAATATTTTTTATCAATAGTGATGTATATATCACTATCTTCAAGATATAGTAGGATTATACCGAGCATATTTTCTATTCTTTTTATTGAATATGCCTGAGAAATATCTTTAAATGTACTTTTTAGATTTATCCCTTTCGTGGTTTTATACCTTTCATCAAAAATACGTATGTTCCCCACTGTGCTAAATCCATCATTTTCTTCTTTAGGATCAATTTGCAAGAGTTGTTTGCCTCCTTTTTCATAAACCAATAAGGTGCCCGTACTTACACCTGAAGCAGCTCCTATAACTGGCACAACACTATCATTAATGAAAGTCGCTTTCACTTCATTAATAGGTGTAGTTTTAGTCAAAGGTCCAATAAAATCTTCACTGATACGAAATTGATTATCGTTATTACATGAAATAGTAATTAAGCCTAGTCCAATAATTGTTAATAATATCTTCATTATTTTTATTTCAACATTTTATTTAAAATACCGAGTACGCCTCTAATTACAGTTGCACTGGTCAATACTTTGATCAAGGCTTTTGAAGTAGCGCTTTGTGTACTTCTGCGACCAGAAGAGCGACGTGAGTTTGATTTGGAACTAGATTTAGAAGTCTTTTTGCGATCTTCTTTGGCCTTTGCTTTGGCTTCATCTTCATTAGCCTTTTCTATCTTCTTATTTAGCAGCTCATAAGCACTCTCTCTCTCTACGGTAGTATTGTACTTAACCATAAGGTCAGAAGCTTTGTTGATAGCATCTAATTCTTCTTGAGTAAGAATATCCATACGAGACATTGGTGCGCGTAACATCGTAGCGGCTAGTGGCGTTGGCCGTCCTTTTTCGTCTAAAGCGGACACCAAAGCTTCCCCAATTCCTAGCGAGGTTAATTGGGTTTTGGTATCATAATATGGGGAATCTGGATAATTTTCGGCAGTAAGTTTTATAGCTTTTCTATCTTTTGCAGTAAATGCGCGCAAAGCATGTTGCATTTTAAGTCCTAACTGACTTAAAACACCTTCAGGGATATCTGTAGGATTTTGGGTTACAAAATAAATGCCTACTCCTTTAGAACGAATGAGTTTTACAATACTTTCTATTTGACTATGAAGTGCTTTTGAAGCTTCTTTAAAAATTAAATGTGCTTCATCTATGAAAATAACAAGCTCCGGTCTGTCACTATCACCTTGTTCTGGAAAGGTGCCATAAATTTCGGCAAGAAGACTCAACATAAATGTAGAAAACAATGCTGGTCTATCTTGAATATCTGTCAGTCTAATGATATTGATAATACCATGACCTTCTTTAGTAACACGGGTAAGATCTTCTACTTCAAAAGAGGTTTCCCCAAAGAAAATATCGGCTCCTTGTTGTTCTAGCTCCACTATCTTTCTTAAAATTGATCCAGAAGATGCTGGTGATATGCGTCCGTAAGAGCTTTCCATTTCAGACTTGCCTTCATTAGTTGCATATTGTAAAAGCTTTTTGAAGTCTTTTAAATCTAATAAGGGTAGTTTGTTATCATCACTATACTTAAAAAGAATAGAAATAATACCAGACTGCGCAACTGTTGCATCAATTATTCTGGAAAAAAGCACCGGTCCAAATTCACTTACAGTGGCTCGAAGGCGTACTCCATTTTGTTCTGATAAGGTTAGTATTTCTACTGGAAAACCCTTAGCGTCAAATGGTAATCCTATTTTTTCATGACGCTCATCTATTTTGGGATGTCCAGGGCTAGCTTTTGCTATTCCCGAAAGGTCACCTTTCATATCCATTAATAATACAGGAATGCCTTGATCTGAAAGATTTTCAGCCATAACCTGTAATGTTTTGGTTTTCCCTGTACCTGTTGCACCAGCTATTAAACCGTGTCTATTTAATGTTTTTAAAGGGACTTTTACATGGGCATTAGTTACCGTTTCTCCATCCAGCATTGCAGCTCCCATTGTAATATACTCTCCCTTAAAAGCATTGCCTTTAGTAATAAAATCAAAAAACTCCTGCTTCTTGTCCATAATTTTATCTTAGGCTATAAAAATAAGGAATACTTAAAAAGCGAGCGACGATAATATGTATTTTTGAAACTAAATTTATAAACTAATGAGTTTTAAAATATTTTCTTTTCTGTGTATTGCATCGCTTGTGGGTTGTACTATTACATCTAAGGAAGCAGAAAGAGCAGTTATCAAAGATAATGTGACTGAAATAATCTTTCACGAAAGCCACGAACTTAAAAAACAAAGTGCTCCTTTCTCTGATATTGTTCAAGTGGGTAATATGTATTTTTTATCTGGGCAAATTGGTATGGATCATAGTACCCGAACCCTTGTAGAAGGAGGTATTGAAGCGGAAACCATAAAGACTTTAGAAAATATAAAAGCTGTACTTCAACAGCACGATATGACAATGGAAAATGTGGTAAAAGCATTGGTGATACTGGATGACATAACAGATTTTGCAACTTTTAATACTATTTACAAGGAATACCTGCCCCAAAAACCTGCGCGCACTACTTTTGCAGCAGAAGCCTTAGCGGTTGGTGCAAAAATTGAAATTGAGGTTATTGCAGTGAAATAATTTATTTAGTGATTACCTCAATATCTGTAAAGTACAAACGAAAACCTTGTCCTTCATTTTTAAATTCAGTGGCTAAGGTGATCCCAGAAAATTCCTTGTAGCTTTCAAAGGTGTTAATCAAATTAGGTATGGAAGCATTTGATTTTCTAAAGGCCCATTCTTTAATCAAAAAGTCCTTTCCATAAAAATAATCATAAGCGTAGCCTGGAGTATAGCCACCTTGATCTGGGTATAGTATGGTTAATTTCTGCATTGTTTTCCGTGAAAGGGGTGCCAATACAGAATCCTGTGTTATAATAGTAGCCGTATGATCCCAAACCAATTGAAATGGTGCTAGTAACTAGAATTTATCATTTATAAATTGTCTATCTCGAGAAATTAAAAGGCTATCCATGGTATTTCTCGTATAGGTAATGGCGTCCTGACCAAAATAGGTAACTTAGTCTATTTTTGGTTTCCAGGACCAACGGCGTTTTGCTACTTGTTTATCAGAACGATCTACATTAAAAGTGAAATCTATTTGTATCACATCATCCCAAAGATCCAAACCAGGTTTGTACGCAATAGCTTCTGTAGCGCTCAAGGAGTATGAAAGATGCGTGTCTAAAGATATATCTGTTGCTCCATTAGCAGATTGATCTTTTTGTTGACAAGCACAAAAGACTAGCAAACAAATTATGAAATAGCGATAAATCTTTTTATAATTCATTAACACAAGTTACATCAAATAACCATTTGTGAATCAATATACATGAAAAAAGGTCGCCAATATTGACAACCTTTAATCATTGAATTAAGTTCAATTATTTAACGATAAGCACATTATCTGTTGCTGTTTTGTTAAGAGGACAGAAGAATACATATTCTCCTTTTTCTAATGTTGTAGGATTAGAATTTCCAGTTGTATTATTTTCTACAGGTGCAGTAACATAAGCAGTTTTAATATGGTTTACTGGGTTAGAAATATCCTTCCCTTTAGGAACCAATACAAAGCCTACTTTAGTGCCAACATTATTGTTATCTATTTCAAAAACATAAGTCCCCGCATTTACAGTAACTTGTTTTTGAGTGAACTCTCCTTTAGTTTGTTCTAAAGAGATTGTTTTAGTTACTTCTTGTGCTTGTGTGGTAAGTGTTGCGGTAAATACTAATGCAACAATTGCTATTAATTTTTTCATTACAGTTTAATTATTTGTTATTTTAATTTTTAAGATTTGATTTAAATATTTGATTATACAGCAGGAACTGCAGGAAAATCAACATCAACACCAGTAGTGCTATGTAGGTAATTAGCAATAGTTTTTACACCTGCTGCAGTAATTACATCTACAAGATTTTCTTTTGAATATCCAGCATTTAAGAAATTACTAACCGCTTCTTCTGAAGCATGTCCTCTGTTTTCTGTAAGATTACGTGCAAATTTTGCTAAAGCATTAATCTTTGTATCAAAAGAAGCTGCGCCCGCTCTTAACTCAAGGGCTTGTTCATCTGTAAAACCATTCATCTTTGCAATAGCCGTGTGCGCAGATTGGCAATAGCTACAATTATTTACATTACTAACAGCAAGATTTATAACCTCTACTTCTTTGGCATTCAAGGAAGTAGTAGCGCTGCTAAAACTTAAATAATTGGACAATGCATTTTCAGAATGTGCTAAAGTAGCATATAAGTTAGGTACAAATCCTAATTTACCTTGAAGTGTGTCAAAAATTCCTTGATTTTTCTCGCTTACTTCTTCTCTT
>CAZDFA010000092.1:0-10295 GCA_964504555.1 uncultured Flavobacteriaceae bacterium
TTGAGTTGGTCTAACCAGGAAACAAAGTAGGTGCGGATGCGGTGGTATTCCTTTCGGTGGGCATCCATCCATTCCTTATTGTTATTTTGCCTTAGGCGTTCCAGAAAATCATAGACCTCAGGAAACCCCATGATTGAGGCTTTTGAGTTGGCTCTTGACTACATTCATAGATTGTTGGAGTTCTTTAAGGAGTTGGTGATCATTGCTCATGTCGAGACTAAAAGTGAGTTTGCTGTTGACCAACCACAACTCTTTAATGTCACTTACAGCAACTTCATAAGGTGCATATTCGGCGTTAAGGGATACCAATAATACACGGGAGGTATCGGGTAGTTTTTGTAGTTTCTTTACCACAACAGCATCCTGCAAGATTACTACATATACCCGATTGTCATCTGCATGCATCAGGCTTTGTACGCCTTTGGCCAATACCCAATCATCTGGTCTAAAATTGGGTAACATACTATCACCTTCTACCTGAAAACCGCGATAGGAAGCATTGCGAAATTGAGGCAAGGGAAGATCAAAAGCAGGCAGTTGTTTATACCATTCGGTGTCCCCAATATTATGAGGATAACCGGCTGCTGCCTTCTGGTTAACCATGATCATATTTTCATTATCGGTCTGATCAACTAACACTACTTTAGGACTTACATTTCCTTGATTGACATCCAGATGTTTTTGATTGCTATAGCCAAATAACCACATCGGGTTTATCTGATAAAGCCGCAAGAGTTCGGTAATTACACGCCCAGAAAGTTTAGTGCGGCCACGTTCAATATCGGCTGTAGAATGTTTAATGCCTAAACTGGAAGCAAATTCGGCTTGCGTCATTCCTAAGTCTTCTCGAATTTCCTTAAAGCGGCGTATTTGCGCTGGCATATCTCCAATTCCCATATAATTATATTTTGGAAAAAATCCATAGCAATTTACGGAATATTTCCGTAAAATAAGAAATATTCTATTTATTAGCTACTAAGAGAACTTGTTCACTACCATAATGGGACGTAATAACAAGGGGTAGCTTGTATGATTTCTCACTTTGTTAGAAAAGACTGTAAAAGCCGAGGCTGCTTGTTATTCAAACGAAACTTCTGCGCCAGTTGCTTCTACCGAACGATCAATTTTTCTCATTAAACCTTGTAGTACTTTTCCGGGGCCTACTTCAGTAAAATGGGTAGCGCCATCGGCGATCATTTGCTGCACACTTTGTGTCCATTTTACAGGAGCAGTCAATTGTGCAATCAAGTTTTCTTTGATAGTCTCAGGATTGGTAATCGCCGTAGTAGATACATTTTGATAAATAGGACAGCTTGGTGTATTAAAGGTTGTTGCTTCAATGGCAGCAGCTAACTGTTCACGTGCGGGCTCCATCAGCGGTGAGTGAAAAGCACCACCTACAGGCAAAACCAAAGCGCGTCGTGCACCAGCTTCAGTCAAGGCCTCACAGGCGGTATTAATAGCTGCTACTTCCCCAGAAATGACCAATTGTCCTGGGCAATTGTAATTGGCAGCTACTACAATACCATCGGTGTCACTACATACTTTTTCAACGACAGCGTCCTCAAGACCCAGCACGGCGGCCATAGTCGATTCTTGTTGCTCGCAGGCTTTTTGCATAGCCTGGGCACGTTGAGAAACGAGTTTGAGTCCATCTTTAAAATTGAGAACTCCATTGGCCACAAGGGCGGAGAATTCACCTAGCGAATGACCAGCAACCATATCGGGTTGAAATTGATCGCCAAGCACCTTACTCAAAATAACCGAATGTAAGAAGATAGCTGGCTGAGTAACTTTCGTTTCCTTAAGAGCCTCGGCAGTACCTTCAAACATAATATCGGTAATAGGGAAACCTAAAATATCATTGGCTTTTTCAAAAAAATCTTGAGCGTCTGGTGAGCCTTCATAAAGGTCTAATCCCATTCCTGAAAATTGGGCACCCTGACCAGGAAATACATATGCATTCATTGCTAATCGCCTTTTAGTTATGCTGGGCAAAAATACATAAAATCGTAATGAACAATCTTATGATGTGTATTGGTTGATGACGGACTGCGCTTGCACGAAATAGGACCGGCCAAACAGATTGACGTGTACTAAAACATAATAGAGTTGCCAGAGTTTTATTCGGCTTTCCCAGCCTTCGATTAGAGGAAAAATGGCATTGTAGTGGAAGTATACACTTTTGTGAAAACCGCCAAAGAGTTGCATCATCGCGAGATCCATTTCGCGTGAGGCGAAAGCAACTGCAGGATCGATAAGCACGGGAGCGCCTTGGTCATCAAGAAGGTAGTTGCCACTCCAAAGGTCCCCGTGGATCAGGGCAGGAGGTTCGTTTGGAATATGGGTTTCGCAGTGGCGAAATAAGGCATCGGTATGGTTAAAAGAATGTCCGTTGGCAGTAGCCAATTGCAGTTGAGGTTGTAGTCGCTGCTCTATAAAAAAAGCAGCAGCATTTTTACGTTTGTCATTGTATTGTTTGAGGCTGCCAATATAGTTGGTAGTATGATAGCCAAAGTAGGCTTGGCTGTGTCTATGCAATTGAGCGAGTTGTTTCGCAAAATCTTTCCAAAAATGCACTTTAGGCCTACCTGAAGGGATATATTCCAAAATCAAAAAGGAAAGATTACCCTCTTGACCATGTGCCACGACATTAGGAATGCTAAAGCTCTTTGACTTTTGTAGGGATAGTAGCCCGTGAGCTTCTTGCTCAAAAAGTTCGAGATATTGAGTGTTGTTTAATTTGACGACCAGGGTTTGATCATCTGTCTTTACTTTATAAACTGAATTGATATCACCACCGCTAAGCGCATTATGGCCTTTATATTTAAAACCATTACTATTTACTATAGCAGCGAGTTTATCTGTTTCGCTCATAAGTTTCAAAAGAGAAGGCGTATTGATGCTTTTCGTCTGAAGGATTAAAATAACGTTTTGTCAACCTCCATTGACTTAAATTGATATCTGGGAAGAATACATGAGCTGAGACTTCTCGATGTACGCGAGTTAACTCAATATGGCTGGCATAGTCCATAGCGAGTTTATAGATTTCTCCACCTCCAATAATAAAAGTATTAGCATCGTCTTTTGCTAGATCAAGAGCGCTGGCAAGATCTTTAACCACTTTAGCTCCTTCGGCTAAGAATTCGGCGTTACGAGAAATTACAATATGGGTGCGATTGGGTAATTTTCCTGGTAGAGAATCCCATGTTTTTCGCCCCATAATTACATGATGCCCTGTTGTTAATTTTTTAAAACGTTGAAAGTCGTTGGGCAAGTGCCAGGGAAGGTCATTATCAATTCCTAATGCATTATTTTCTGCAGCAGCGGCAATAATGGTAATTTTATTACTACTAGTTTGAATGTTGTTTGGTTTAGAAGAATCTGTTGCGGTCACTTTAGGCAATGGATGCGATTGGTTGACACCTTCTTCTAGACGAGCAATCTTATCTTTTTGTTTCTTGATGAGTTTGTTTAGTTGATTTTCTTCCCATGCTTTATTAAGAAAACGACCCAGAATAAAAACATTTATAAAATGAACTAGTAGAATAAAAAACCAAAGCAGGGTGGCCCAAATGAACCAGTCTTTCCCCAAAATTTTAATATCCTTGCCAATATCTAGTATTTCATTAAGAATAATAAAGAGAATGGCGCCTGCAATAAATAGGATTCCGTGCCTGTAAAAAATCTTTTTCTTGCGCAGTCTATTTTGTGCCTGTTCTATTAATGCACGTTGTTCTGTATCAATTTGAGGAGTAGATTTCTTTGAGAATAATCCCATAAGTCCGATTTTTATAACTTTAAAAATACATGCTTTCTCTGACCTATGCATTCCTTTAGCTCCTATTTCCCAATAATCGATCGTTATACGTATTTAAACACACCAGCATCTGGCTTGTTATCAAAACCAGTTTTGGATTTTAGACGACAGCATGACCTGCTTTTTTTTGAGGGTGGCAGTCTATTTAAAGAAAAACAAGGTGATTTTCTTGCAGAAGTACGTGAGAAAGTAGGGCAACTTTTTAATTGCGCTCCAAATAGGGTGGCCTTGGTTCCTAATTTTTCTTATGGATTTAATACACTGCTGGAAGGTATCGCTGTCAATAATACAGTTTTGTTGTTGGAAGAAGACTATCCTTCGGTAGCCTGGCCATTTATATCCAGAGATTTTGAGGTGAACTATGTCCCGATTGATGCTCATCTTGA
The DNA here is from genome assembly GCA_964504555.1 of uncultured Flavobacteriaceae bacterium. Lineage (GTDB taxonomy): Bacteria > Bacteroidota > Bacteroidia > Flavobacteriales > Flavobacteriaceae > Dokdonia. Next base: position 4,207 of record CAZDFA010000092.1, read on the forward strand.
GGATCGCATTGCGGACGCTTTCGCAAAAGCGGCTCCTGATATTTTTGCCTTTTCTATAGTGCAATATATAAGTGGTATTAAAATAGATCTAGATTTTATAAAAGATCTTAAAAAACAATATCCCTCCACCATATTCCTAGCGGACGGTACGCAATTTCTAGGTGCAGCAGTATTTGATTTTGATACGAGCGGCATTGATGTACTAGGAGGAAGTTGCTATAAATGGATGAATGCAGGTTATGGCAATGGTATTTTTTTATTTAAACCTGAGATTGTAGATCGGGTTGCACCCAAAACAACAGGGTTTAATGCCTTACAGGGTAAGTACAAACCGCAAGAGGGGAGTTTTATCGGTCACTTTGAACCAGGGCATCAGGACACTTTAAATTATGGAAGTCTTGGTACAGCTATAGATTTTATAAACACTATTGGTATGTCTACTATCGAGCGAAGGATTAACGAGCTAAAAGAGGAAGCAAAAACTGCATTATCGGCTCGAGGATTACTTGACGAAGCGGTAGTAGGCCGTAAACAACATTCTTCAATTTTTAATATTAAAGGCGATGCAACTTTGGTAGCCACCCTAAATGAGCAAGATATTATTTGTGTACAACGTGGTGCAGGCGTACGCGCAGGGTTTCATTATTTTAATAGCCCAAAGGGCTTGAATAAATTACTGTTGGCTCTACAAACAAGCAAACGTTAGTTATAGCTCAAGTGCCAAAATTATCGATATAATACCATTTTTGCAATTTGAGAAGAGGGCTTTAGGGTAAATTGATATAGTACGTGTGTTATTTCGTAAGTTTAATGGTATTTAAAATAATTAATCATGAAAAAATTTGGCTTTATAGTGGCTATTGGATATATAATGTTTTTATCATGTAAAAATGATGAAACAACAAAATCAACAGGCGCTAATGATCTTAAACAACAAGAAGTTCTTGAAAAAGAAGTAAAACGCTTAGATTCTGTGAATACGGTTATGGAGGAAATAACTCAAGATATTGAGACATCCTCTCAAGAGCTGGAGACATTATTGAAAGAAATAGAACAATAAATTAGATTTAAAATGAGAAGTATGCGCGTAATAATCAGTTTTATGGTACTAGTGTTAGTAACGCTGGGAACTGCAGAAGCCCAGAACGGAAAGGGCAAAGGGAAACTCCAAGAAAAAAGACAAAAAATAGAGAAGAGTATTAAAGGAAAAGGGAAGAGTAAGGTTAGGGAAGTTAGTGAAAAAGCAGAAGCCACTCTTGAAGAAGGTGCATCTCAAATTAGCGAGATAAAAGAAAAGGGCAAAGGCAAGGTCGAAGAAGCTCGTAATAGAGGAAATGGGGCACGAGATCGTGCTAAGAATAAAATAAATTCATCATCAGATAAAGTAGAAGAGATTGGTGAAGAAGTAAAAAATATTGACGATGATGTTAAAGAAAAAGCACAGAAAGTAAAGCGTGAAAAGGATAATAAAGACAGAGCTTATGGACGAAACAAAGCAGAACTCAATGGTAAAGAGTTTGGTCAAGAACGTGCACGTTTGGCGAGAGAAACACGCCAAAATAGAGTCAAAGAGCTAGGTGCGGAGATTAATACGGTTGAGGATAGACAAGCAAGAGCAAGAGAACGATTAGCTGCAGCACGGGAACGCCTTGAAAAAGCCAGAAAAGACGGTTCTATCACTGAGGAAGAATTTCGAACTAGGCAAGACCGAATTAAAAAAGCTGAAGATATGACCAAAGATGTTGATGAGAAATTAAGTAGAGGGCGACAGCTTCAAAAATCAACTAATAACTAAGAAATTATCAAGTATTTTGTGTATTAAGATCTCTCAAATATTTGGGAGATTTTTTTATGATGTAGGTCATCAAATTTATCAATAATGCTTTTTGTTTAATAGCAACGCAATTTTTGAAATAAGCTGTTTTATAATAAAATAGCGTATTTTGTTATTCGGTTATCTCAACCCCTTTCCAAAAGGCAACATAGTTCTTGATGCCCTTGGCTAATTCGCTAACCTTTGGGTAATACCAAGCGGCGTCAACATTTTCTTGACCATTAATGCTTACAGTATAGTAATGCGCCTGACCCTTCCAAGGACAAACAGTATGGGTTGTGCTGGTTTTAAAAAACTCTTTATTTATGCTATCGTGTGGGAAGTAATGGTTGCCCTCAACCACTACAGTGTTATCACTTTGTGCTATAATCGTATCATTCCAGATTGCTTTCATATTTTTAGGGATTAGGGATTAGGGATTTTATACTTTTTGAAAAAAGTAATTTTTGTAATAGTTTTTACTATCTGCTACTTGATGAGCAATTTGTAAACCTGCTTCTTTGGCGAGCCATCTGACTACGTCATCATCGTACTTTTGACTAATCTCTGTATGTATTGTTTCCCAAGGTTCGAATGTAACCTCTAGATCCAATTGATTAATGCGAACGATTTGCTTGCAACTGCTTACCAGAAAGCTTTTGGCAGTGCCACTTTCTGGATCATAAACTTCCCAATGCAGAAAGTTGTTCAAATCAAAATTGCCTCCTAGTTCGGTATTGATACGGCGCAAAATATTTTTATTAAATGCTGCTGTAATTCCAGTTTGGTCATTATAGGCATCTAAAATGGTTTGAGGGTTCTTTTTTTGATCAAAGCCAATAAAAAGCAGATCATCTTTATGCATCACCTGTCGCAATTTGCTCAAAAAATCTACCGCCTGTGCGTGCAATAAATTGCCAATATTGGAACCCAGAAAAAGGATAACTTTCTTTCTTGTATTAAAAGTCTGAAGTGCTTCCAGCACTTCAAAATAAGTGCCTTGTTTAGGCTGAATGTTGATTTCTGGAATTTCTTTTTTTACTACGGTTTCAAGCAAGTCTAGAATATGTTGACTAATATCAATTGGAACATAGGTGAAATTGGTTTCCGCTCCTGCGAAATGAGATAAAAGAAGTTTAGTTTTTTTGCCATCTCCAGCTCCCAATTCTATAAGGTCGAACCCTTGAGGTGTGTCAAATAACTGCCGTAACTTTTCTTTATAGGTATCCAGAATTTCATACTCACAATTGGTAAGATAATATTCTGGCATAGCCATAATCTTTTGAAACAAGGCATCTCCCTGAGCATCGTAAAAGTACTTTGAGGAAAGGTGTTTTGGAAAATCGGTTAAGCCTTGAAGCACTTCTTTTTCAAAATCTGTTTTTGCTGTGGTGGTTGTTTGCATAGAAGTAAAGTAAAAAAGTGCGCTATTTTGCCAGGCGAATTCCTGTGTATTGCCAGCGTAAGTGTGGATGAAAGAAATTGCGATAGGTGGCTCTGGTATGTTGATTAGATGTAGCAACTGAGCCTCCTCGAAGTACTTTTTGATTAACCATAAACTTTCCATTGTACTCACCTAAAGCGCCTTCTTCTTTGGTGTAATTTGGATAAGGGAGGTAGGCACTTTCTGTCCATTCCCAGCGTTGTCCCCAGTTAAATTGAGATTGAGCAATTTCCCATTCAAACTCGGTTGGTAGTCGTTTGCCAGACCACTGGGCAAACGCGGCGGCCTCATAATACGAGATATGAGTCACTGGCGTATCTGAATCTAAAACTTGTAATCCACCAAGGGTATATTGGTGCCAATGATCGTCAACAAGATGCCAATATTCTGGAGCGCAAATACCGTTTTTATTTACCCAGTCCCAGGCTTCAGCATGCCAAAGGAGCGCCTGTTTATACCCATCATCTTTAATGAAATCTAGATATTCTTTGTTAGTCACTAGACTAGTGGCAATTTGGCAATCGTGAATATAGACCTTATGTCTACCCAATTCATTATCATAACAAAAATCAAGACTTTGATGACCTATCTCATAGACACCTTCTTCAATACTTAGCCAGTCTGCTTGTCTCTCTTTTTGATGTTCTTTATAATTACTGTTGTAAAGGGGAAGTAATGGATTATTTCCTAGGATGTATTTAATATCAGTAATTAATAATTCCTGATGTTGTTTCTCGTGATGAATACCAATAGTAACTAACTTTTCAATTTCCCCATCATATTGGTCTTCCAAGAGTTCTTGAAGAGCCTGAGTGACATAAGTCCTATAAGCGTATACTTGCTCTACTGTAGGTCTTGAAAGATTACCTCTGTCTGTTCGTACTACACGTTTTCCTATACTTTCATAATAACTATTGAAAACAAAAGCAAAGTCTTCATCAAAAATTTTATAGCCTTTTTTAAAAGATTTCAAAATGAATTCTTCAAAGAACCAGGTGGTGTGACCCAAGTGCCATTTAGGTGGTGATACATCAACGATAGGTTGTACCACATAATCCTCTATTTGCAAGGGTAGGCAAAGTTTTTCTGTATATGTCCTAGTTTCTAGGAAAGAACCGGTAAGTGTTTGACTCGCCATCATAAGGGCTTTCTAACAAGAAATACCTTCAAAGGTAGAATTTTTAAGCTTTCGCGAAAGCTTAATTACGTTAAGGCTTCGTTAAAGCAAGGTGTTATCCTTTTCTTTTCTTACGCTCCTTTTTGGTATCAAATTTAAACATAATGGGTAGTGAATACAAAACACCAACTGGCTTTCTTTAGTGGTAATCGGATTCCATTTTAGGGACTGGTTCAATAACTGCAAAATGTTAATAGGCAAGCTCTTTTTATTGAGAAAATAAAAAGCCGCTTGTCAATATGAAAGCGGCTAAACATAAAAATTTATTTACTTTTTAGAAAGTAAAAGGAAGTGTATATTTTCTCACCTCGGGAGTGCCTCCAGAATGTCCAGGTTTTACTTCAGGCATCGTTAATATTTGCCTTTTTACTTCTTCTCTCAGTCCTGGAGTGCCACCTTCTACACTTACAATTTCTGGTTTCCCTTCTGTATTGACATTCATAACTACAACTACTCGGGATCCTTTTTTATAATCCGAAGGAAATTTGAAATCTGTAACAACGTGTTGGGCCAATTTTTGTCTAAAACAATTGTTTTTTTGGTAAATGCTTCCTGAGCAACCTGGCCAGGTAGGAGGTGCTTCTTCAATTTTTAAGGTTGTTGATCTTTTTAGGGTAACACCTTCTTGGGCAAAGGCGATACCGCCTATTAAAAATAGGGCTGCAATAAGTAGTTTTTTCATTTTTAATTTGGTTTTATACTGCTACCGCACCTTTAATATGAGGATGCGGATCATAATTTTCTAAAGTAAAGTCATCAAATTTGAAGCCAAAAATGTCTTTTACCTCAGGATTTATTTTTAAAGTGGGCAAATTACGCAATTCTCTGGACAATTGTAATTGTACCTGTTCCATATGATTGGTGTAGATATGGGCGTCACCAAAGGTGTGTATAAAGTCCCCTGGCGCATAACCACAAACTTGTGCCATAATCATAGTTAATAGGGCATAGCTTGCTATATTAAAGGGTACTCCTAAAAAGATATCGGCGCTGCGTTGGTAGAGTTGACAGCTTAGTTTACCATCTGCAACGTAAAATTGAAAGAAAGCATGACAAGGTGGTAGAGCAGCTTTACCATTGGCCACATTTTCTGAAAACGATACGGATGTATTGGGCATCACAGAAGGATTCCAGGCACTCACCAACATTCTACGACTGTTAGGATTAGTCTTTAAGGTTTGAATAATATCCTTGATTTGATCAATCTCTTCACTATTCCAATTGCGCCATTGGTGACCATAAACAGGGCCTAAATCTCCATTCTCATCGGCCCATTCATTCCAAATGCGCACTCCGTTTTTTTGTAAGTATTTAATGTTAGTATCACCATTTAAAAACCACAATAATTCATAAATAATGGATTTAAGATGCAGTTTTTTAGTAGTGATCATGGGGAATCCTTCACTAAGATCAAAACGCATTTGATACCCAAAAATACTTTTAGTGCCTGTACCTGTGCGGTCTCCTTTTTCATGACCATGTTCTAAAACATGGCGCATTAAGTCGTGGTATTGCTTCATATACACAATTCCGAGAACCTGCCTGGCGTCAGACAGGGATGGAAATCTCATTAATTAATTCTAATATTAATCAAATTAATAAAAAGAAGACTAATTTTTTAAGCAAATGAGAGATCGAGTTATTAGGAGTTATTA
>CAZDFA010000093.1:0-10289 GCA_964504555.1 uncultured Flavobacteriaceae bacterium
TACATCCACGAATGAAGGAATTGTATAAATTCTTTAAATACAACGGTAAAGTTGTTGACATTGAAGACTATGATCCTGAAATTTCAGATATATTCTCAAGAGAAGTTCTACGTATGATCGCAGAAGGCGAGAATGGCTGGGAAACCATGTTACCAGATACCATTGCCGATCTTATCAAGAAGCACGATCTCTTTGGCTATGCCAAGAAAAAGATGTTAGAAAAGTAGTAAAAATAGTATTGTCTTCGTTATCTCGTTCCAAAATGCTAGCTACTGCTCTAGTATCTGAGTAGCGTGATCCTTAGTCTTTACCTTATCAATTACTCGAGTTACTACACCTTCTTGATTTACTACAAAGGTTTTGCGGTGTATCCCATCAAACTCACGCCCCATAAATTTCTTTGGCCCCCAAACGCCAAAAGCATTTAATACTTGATGATCTACATCGGCAAGTAGTGGGAATGGCAATTCAAACTTCGTTGCAAAATTTTGTTGTTTCTTTTCACTATCAGCGCTTACACCATATAGGGTATAGCCTTTATCTTGTAATTCGGCATAGTGATCTCTTAAGTTACATGCTTCTGCTGTACAACCTGGTGTATTTGCCTTCGGATAAAAAAATATAATGGAATTCTTCCCTTGAAAAACATCTTGAGAGATTGCGTTGCCAGCTTGATCAGTTACAGAAAAGGAAGGTACTTTATCTCCTACTTGAAGTGTATTCATTATCTTGGAAATTTAGTAATTAACTTAGTATTGTTTAATATTCTAAATGTAAAATTAAACAAAATGAATAAACAAGAAAAGGTCAAGTTCGTTATAGATACGTTAAAAGAAATCTATCCTCAAATACCAATACCGCTTGATCATAAAGATCCGTACACCTTACTTATAGCCGTTTTAATGAGTGCTCAAAGCACCGATGTGCGCGTTAATCAAATAACGCCTTTGCTTTTTGAGGTTGCCGATAATCCGTATGATATGATTAAACTTACGGTAGAAGAAATACGGGAGATTATAAAACCAGTAGGCTTGTCTCCAATGAAATCTAAAGGCATTCATGGTTTGTCCCACATACTGATAGACAAGTATGAAGGACGGGTTCCTAAAGATATTGCACTTTTAGAAGAGTTACCTGCCGTGGGCCATAAAACGGCAAGTGTTGTAGTTTCACAAGCTTTTGGCATTCCCGCTTTTCCTGTAGATACGCATATACATCGATTACTATACCGTTGGGGTTTTAGTAATGGTAAAAATGTAGTTCAAACCGAAAAAGACGCTAAACGACTTTTCCCTAAAGAATTATGGAATGACCTGCATCTTCAGGTAATTTGGTATGGTAGACAATACTCACCTGCACGAGGTTGGGATTTGAAAAAAGACATCATTACCAAGACCATTGGCAGAAAGAGTGTGATAAGCGAATACTATAAAAAAAAGAAGTGACAAAAAAAAGCCCCCAAAAAATGGGGGCTTTACAAAGTTTAGTTCAGAAGTGCTTCAAACTTCTGGTTTTTATAATCTATAACACTTAAAGCCTTAGAATAATTAAGAAGAAACTTCAAAGTTTCTAATTTTGGTTTCATATTCACCTCTTTTTTGCCTGGTGAGGGCGTCGTGTAAAAGTTTGCCATGTAAACAATTTTAGCGATTGGTTGTGTGTCTATAACGTTTACATGATTTCTTTATTGCGTTAGTTGGTTAAAATAATATTATGTTTTTCAATGACCTTACGCAAGTTAATCAATGCATATCTCATTCGTCCTAATGCGGTGTTAATACTCACACCCGTACGCTCTGAGATCTCCTTAAAACTCATTTCTTGATACACGCGCATCATCAACACTTCCTTTTGATCATCTGGAAGCTCCTGAATTAGTTTTCGAACATCGCTCTCTACCTGATCTTTTATAAGCTGCTTTTCAATATTCAAACCACTATCACTTAGTACTGAGAAAATGCTAAATTCACCATCATTATCAAACTTGGGCATTCTATTATTGCGTCTAAAGTGATCGATAACCAAATTATGAGCAATACGCATCACCCAAGGCAAAAATTTACCTTCTTCATTGTAAGTGCCTCGTTTGAGTGTATTAATTACCTTAATAAAAGTGTCTTGAAAAATATCTTCTGCGACATCACGATCATAAACTTTAGAGTATATAAAACTATATATACGTTGCTGATGACGTTCAATTAGTGTAGATAATGATTTTTCTTGTCCTTTAATGTAACTACTGACTAGATCGGCGTCACTGATTAACACATTTTTCATAGTACTACTTTTAGAATAACCCTGGGGCTGGTTAAAATCTTAAATTGGTTAAAAGTAAAACTGTACTATAGGCAGATGTAATTATGTGTTTAAAGGGTAAATATAACTAGTTTATCTGCATAAATGCAAATAAAATATGAATTTTAAGAAAAAAAAGGACGGTCAATAAGTATAAAATTTATCTTTCACAGAAACAGTATCTTTGCATTTTTGAATAAAAAAATGGCTGTTGATCTCGATATTTCTACTGTAAATCCACGTGAAAATATTATCATAAAAGGTGCCAAACTGCACAATCTTAAAAATATTGATGCAGTTATTCCCAGAAATGAATTGGTGGTCATAACTGGTCTTTCTGGTTCGGGTAAATCTAGCCTTGCATTTGACACGCTCTATGCTGAGGGACAACGCCGTTATGTAGAAAGTCTTTCTTCGTATGCCCGTCAGTTTTTGGGAAGATTAGATAAGCCTAGAGTAGATTATATCAAGGGTATTGCTCCTGCAATTGCGATAGAGCAAAAAGTAAATTCAACCAATCCAAGATCAACAGTTGGCTCTACCACAGAAATTTACGACTATCTCAAATTACTTTATGCCCGCATTGGCAAAACCATTTCGCCCATTACTTGCAATGAAGTAAAAAAAGATACCGTGACCGATGTGGTTGCCTATGTAAATGCTTTCGCAAAAGCAGAAAAACTCCTACTCCTTGCACCTATACATCTAGAAAAAGGTAGGAAGCTGGACAACAAACTCAATGCTTTATTACAGCAAGGTTATGCCAGAATACAATATAAAGGAGAAGTACAGCGTCTAGACGAATTTGACAGTAAAAAGAAAAAGGCTACAGATATCGAATTGGTAGTAGATCGAATTGTAACCAATCCAGATGATGAAGATTTTAATAACCGACTAGCCGATGCCATACAAACAGCATTTTTTGAAGGAAAAGGAGAAGTTTTTATTCAGCAAGTCAACAATGGCGAAAGAAGTCAGTTTTCCAATAGGTTTGAGCTAGATGGCATCCAATTTCTAGAACCCAACACGCACTTATTTAGTTTTAATAATCCTTATGGAGCTTGTCCAAGCTGTGAAGGCTATGGAGATGTTATTGGTATTGATGACGATCTGGTAGTACCAAATACGGCCTTATCTGTCTTTGAAAATTGCATTTTCCCCTGGAGAGGAGAAAGTATGAGTTGGTACCGAGACCAACTGGTCAATAATGCCTATAAATTTGATTTCCCTATTCACAAGCCTTACTTCCAACTATCTGAAGAAGATAAGGAACTCTTATGGAATGGTAATGAACACTTTGAAGGTATTCATCAATTTTTTGAATTTTTAGAGTCCAAAGCCTATAAGATTCAAAATAGAGTTATGCTTTCCCGCTATCGCGGAAAGACAAAATGTAAAACCTGTAATGGGAAACGCCTGCGAAAAGAAGCTACTTATGTAAAAGTAGGTGACTTCTCCATAACAGATTTAGTCAATCTCCCATTAAAAGAAGTAGCTCAATTTTTTGATGCATTAACTCTTAGTGAATTTGACCAGCAAGTGGCAAAACGCTTATTAAAAGAGATTACTAGCAGATTGAATTTTTTGACTAATGTTGGTCTGGAATATCTTACGCTAAACAGAAAGTCAAATACATTGTCTGGCGGTGAATCTCAGCGTATAAATCTAGCTACTTCATTAAGTAGTAGCCTTGTGGGCTCTATGTATATACTCGATGAACCCAGTATTGGCCTGCACCCAAAAGATACCCAACGACTTATTAAAGTACTGCAATCGTTACGAAATTTGGGCAATACAGTTATTGTTGTTGAACATGATGAAGACATCATGAAAGCAGCAGATACCATTTTAGATATTGGCCCACAGGCTGGAACATTGGGTGGGCAATTGGTTGCCCATGGTACGTATGATCAAATTCTAAAGGCAGACACTTTAACTGCAGGCTATCTCAATGGCACGAAAAACATTCCAGTACCTCTGGATCGCAGAAAATCAAAATATGATGTGGTTATAAAAGGAGCTCGAGAAAACAATTTAAAAAATATTGATGTTCAGTTTCCATTGAACTGCTTTACTGCTGTTACAGGAGTATCTGGTAGTGGTAAAAGTACGTTGGTGCGAAAAATTTTATACCCTGCATTACTTAAGCAAATTGGAGGCTATGGTCAAAAACCAGGACAATTCTCAAAAATTGAAGGCGATTTTAGCCCAATTAAAACAGTAGAGTTTGTAGATCAAAATCCTATAGGGAGATCTTCACGATCTAATCCAGTGACCTACATCAAAGCCTATGATGATATTCGAAAATTATATGAGTCTCAAAAACTAAGTAAAATAAGAGGCTATAAATCCAAGCATTTCTCATTTAATGTTGACGGCGGGCGTTGCGAAACCTGCAAAGGTGAAGGTGAAGTAATTATAGAAATGCAATTTATGGCAGATGTTCATTTAGAATGTGATATCTGCAAGGGCAAACGATTTAAAAAAGAAGTTTTAGAAGTCACTTTCGAAAAAAAGAATATAGACGATTTGCTCTGTATGACTATTGATGACGCCTTGATATTTTTTAATGAACATCAACAAACTAAAATTGCCAAAAAACTCCAATCACTTCAAGATGTTGGCTTGGGCTATGTCACACTCGGGCAGAGCTCCTCTACCCTTTCAGGTGGTGAAGCACAACGTATTAAGCTTGCGTCTTTTCTAGTTAAAGGAAACACTAAAGAGAAGGCTCTTTTTATTTTTGATGAACCAACAACAGGACTTCATTTTCATGATATCAAGAAGTTATTGGCAGCCTTTGAAGCACTTATAGAAAAAGGCCACTCTGTCTTGGTTGTAGAGCATAATATGGATCTTGTTAAATGCGCAGATCATGTTATTGACCTCGGTCTTGAAGGTGGTGTCGCTGGTGGTCAAATAATCGCGGCAGGTACACCAGAAGAAGTTGCTAATACAAAAGCTTCTTTTACAGGAACGTATTTACGGGACAAGCTGTATTTATCGTAGTTCACTATCTTAAAGAATATCACATTCTGTATTACTCCAGTTAAAATTTGCTATAATAACACCAGCCTTAATAACTGGAAGTTTTCAGGTCGCGTGCTTTTTTAGGAACTACATTCTGTTTATGGTTTTGTTCTCTCTTCTCATTTATTACCAGTTAGCACATATGACCCGCCATCCTGATGGTTTATTTAGAAGCTTAGGCCTATTGGATTTTGAAGGATGAACGTGGTTTAGATCTCATTCAACATGGCGAACAGATGGAATAGGCGGTTTTATTAAAGGCATATTCGTATTTTAGTATAAAATATTGTTTATGTCCTTTAAAGTATTTGTCCACAATTTTATCCTTTCAGTATTGGCATTTTCTACAAATGTGGTTATAGGTCAACCAGATACAGAGGTTTATCTTTTTGATCTTGTTCTTGAAGATGGAACGTATATGTTCCAAAACAAACGCAATATTTCTAATAATGAGGGATATGACAATCAACCGTATTTCTATAATGACAATCAAGTTTTGTTTGCTTCTACACGCAATGGCCAGACAGATATAGCTTCATATAATATAAGGGATAAAACTATAAATTGGATAAATAGCACACTTCAAGGAAGCGAATATTCGCCGACCAAAATTCCTAACAAAAAGGCTGTTTCATCAATACGACTAGACACTACGGGACTACAACGTCTTTATGAATACAGCTATAAATCTGGAAAAAACAAAGAGCTTATCAAAGACTTGGTCATTGGCTACCATACTTGGTACAATAAGCATATTATAATTTCAGCGGTATTGGAAGATGGTGGTTTGGATTTGGTAGTGTCAAATCTAAAAACAAAAACAAACAAGACTTTAGTAAAAAAAATTGGTAGATCGCTGCATAAGACACCCAATACAAACTTGGTTAGCTTTATAAGCAAAGAAAAGGAGCCCTGGACCATAAAATCTATAGATCCAGTTACGGGCGCAATCAATACAATCACTGAAGTTATAGATGGTAAAGAAGATATGTGCTGGTTACTTAATGGAGTCATACACATGCCAAGCGGCAATACTATTTACTATTTTAATCCGAATGGAGAAAAAACCTGGAAAGTCTTGACGACCTTTGATGATCCAAGGCTCCAAAAAATTTCGCGAATAGCTGTAAACAGTTTAAACAATCAAATTGTACTAGTTTCAGAATAAATACGGCATAAAAAAAGCGCCTATGGGGCGCTATTTTTTATTAAGTAGGTATTTTAGCAATCGCGTTTGGGAGGCGCGATTTAAGTAGGCTAATCGATCAACTATAATTTGGGGTTATTGTTGCATTGATGGTACAAACATACAACTGAATTTTGACAACACCAAGTAAATTTGTGTATTTTATCTATATTTATTTACGTTTTATCGGATTTCTGAATGAATTAGTAGTCTAATTCCTTGACAGGCAAGGAGAAATAAAAATATGTTAAAATTAAACTTTTTGCACTATTTCAAGTCATAATGCATATGCATGAACAAATAACCAAAGAAAAAGAACTAGTCTTGGCATTGAAGGCTACCAATAATTCATTGGCTTTTTCTAAACTGGTTAACATCTACCAAGAACGATTGTACTGGCATATTAGGCATATAGTCAAAAATCATGAGGATACAGATGATATTCTTCAACAGGTGTTCATAAAGGTATACAAGAATATTAAGAACTTTGAAGGCGACAGCAAATTATATACATGGCTCTATAGTATTGCAACCAATGAATCCCTTACTTTTATTAAGAAAAGAGCAAGACAACTGCAATTATCTAGTGAAGAATTACAAACCCAATTAGTTTCTAATCTTGAGAGCGATGTTTATTTTGAGGGTGAAGAAATACAATTGAAATTGCAACAAGCTATTAGTCAATTACCTACAAAACAGCAACAAGTTTTTCAGATGAAATATTTTGAAGATATAAAGTATGATGATATGAGTGCCATCTTAGGCACCTCTGTTGGAGCTTTAAAGAGTTCTTATCATATTGCAGTAAAAAAAGTAACGGCATATCTTACAGATCATTAAACCAAATGACCAAATTGTAGTCTAATTATTGAAAGTTTAACCCAATGAGCGATCAGATTTCAAATAAACCCAAGTTAACAGTTCCCGATGGATACTTTGATTTCTTTGCAAAAAGACTCCAAGCACAATTGGAGTTGGATCAACTTTTGGGTGAAGACACGGGCAGTGGTTTTGTAGTTCCGGAAGGCTATTTTAAAACTAATGCGAGCAATATTATCAACAACAATATTCAAAAGTCAAAAATCATATCGCTATATGTAAAACGATTAGTATGGGCTGCCGCTTCTGTAGCTGCAATTGTTGTATTGGTTTATAGTATGCAAAAAAATACTTCAAGTGAACTTGACTTTAATACTTTATCCGAATTTGTAACACAAGATGAATCCAATTTTTCAACTGAAGAACTTGCAAGTCTCTTAAATGATGATGAAATAGGATTACTCTCACAAGAGCTACTTCCAGATGACGAAAGTTATTTGGACTATCTCGATGAGAATACAACAGCTTATGACATTTATTATGAATAATTTAAACAAAGCTTATATACATCTATTTGTTGCGGTCTTCTTTGTTTTTTTGAGCCTCAACATTCAAGCTCAAAATGAAAGCCGTAGCGAGCAAATTGATGCTATGCGCATTGCATTTATTACTAAAAATTTAAACTTATCACCACAAGAGGCGCAGTCTTTTTGGCCAGTATACAACACCTATAGTGACATTGTTTCCAAACTACATAAGACTGAACGTTCCTTGCTTAAATCGCTTAGAACTGATATTAATGGGATTAATGAAAAACAGGCCGAAGAAGCCTTGAGCAATCACTTAAAAATTCAATCAGAAAAAACCAATGCCCGAAAGGACTTAGTTACAAATTTAGATGGTGTTATTCCAGCGAAAAAAATACTAAAACTATTGAAGGCAGAAGAAGATTTTAAGCGCAGTATCTTAGAGCGACTCAAAGCCCGAAGACAACGATTTAATAAGGAAAATAGGTAGAATTACTTAAAAAGAAGCTGGGCGACCTTATTTCTTCCCGTTGCAATAGCAATAGAGTCATTCACAAACCGAAAACTCAAAAATGCCTCATTAGAAAGATGCTTCCAAGACTGTCCTGCGTCACTAGAATAGGAAATCCCTGTAAATCCTAAGGCTACAATTCCATTACCCTTAGTATTGGGAACATATTGCACACAACTTTTATAACCTTGATTGGCACCTACTCCTATCAACTCCCAGGATTTACCGCCATCCATCGTGGCCACAATGTTTCCCCGGTTAAGTTCTGGTTTAGTATAGTCACCGCCATAAATAATACCGCGTTGCTCATCATAAAAATCCATGCTATATCCACCTTGGGTTGGTTCGCCTTGAATAATAGGTGTTTCAAAGATTTCCCAGTTTTTCCCTCTATCCGAAGAATACCAAACGCGTGAAGCCCCTCCTCCACTTACTATCCAGGTTTTATCACCAATAATTTTAATATTGGTATCGCTTGCCGCGAAAGCTGCTTCACCATCAATTGACGCTGGTAATTGATCACAAGACATTTTTTTCCAGTTTGCGCCACCATCTCTACTTATAATAATGGAAAGACACCCATTTATTGGATCACCTATAGCAATAGCTTCGTTCCCATTCCAAAAGGCCATGGCATCATAAAAAACCATTTCATGATTTTCTTGATATACTAAATCAACTGCTTTGGTCTTCTTATTTATTCTATAAAGTAAGGCAGGGTTTTCAATACTCATTACAAAAAAATGTGTTTTATTTTGAGCTATAGACCGAAAATTGACGGGACTTTCAATGAAGCTTACCGTTCCTAAATCATTCGGCTTAGCAATACTATTAATTAACTCTTTACCAGTACTTTTAACTTCTCCTTTAAATTGAAAATAACCATATTTTCCATTACTACCTGCATATATCACCTCCTCACCTACTATATCTAATGCTCGTATGCTGCTAGAGTCCTTTTTAAGTATCGTTACATCTACTTTTGCAAAAGGTGTTCGAGGTATTTCTTTGGCACTTTCCGCGCAAGCAAATGCTAAAAAAATCAATAAAAAAGGAGCTGTATAGCGTATTGTTTTCATCTTATCAAATGTACTACTTCCCAATGCAAAGCAATACCTTTGCGTCACAAATAGAGGGATGAGATTACACAAAAACCTTGTTTTTGCCGCTGTAGACGGTTTAGACACGATATTCAATAAACACAAACAGGCCGATAAAGTGCTACAAGAAGTACTTAAGAGGGATAAACGTTGGGGCTCTAGAGATCGTGGATTTATAGCAGAAACCACCTATGATATTGTTCGTTGGAAAAGATTATACACTACCATAGCAGAAGTAAAGGAACCTTTTTCAAGAACAGACCTTTATCGTCTATTCGGAGTTTGGGCGACACTAAAAGGTATTGCATTGCCTAATTGGAAACAGTTTGAAAACACCCCAGTACGTCGCATCAAGGGACGTTTTGATGAATATTCCAAAAACCGAAAAATAGCCCAATCTATTCCCGATTGGTTAGATGAAGTAGGCGAAAAAGAGCTAGGCAAACAATGGGACGAAGAACTGAAAGCACTTAATAAGCAAGCACCTGTTGTATTACGTACAAACAGCCTAAAATCTAATTTAAAAAACACAAGGCAAGCATTGGCAGCTGAAAATGTGGACACCTTAGTGTTAAATAAGTACCCCGATGCTTTACAACTTATTGCACGTCAAAATGTATTTACAACGCAGGTATTTAAAGATGGTTATTTTGAAGTACAAGATGCAGCTTCGCAATTAGTAGCTCCTTTTGTAGATGCACAGCCAGGTATGCGAGTAATTGATGCCTGTGCAGGAGCGGGAGGTAAAAGTTTACACTTGGCAGCATTGATGCAAAATAAGGGACAGCTTATCGCTATGGATATTTATAGCAATAAGCTTA
>CAZDFA010000094.1:0-10274 GCA_964504555.1 uncultured Flavobacteriaceae bacterium
TTTTCTAAGGAATTTCAATACACCATTTTAGATACCTATGCAGGCTGTTTAGAAGAAGTAAAAGACTATCAAAAAACCTATTCTAATTACAAAAAAACCTTAGTTGCCTATGAAAATTTAAAGCAAAAGCAAACAACACTAACATCAGAGACAGACTATAATGCATACCTGTATTCCGAGCTAGTTAATGCAAACATTCAGGAGAATGAGTATGAAAATATTCAAGAAAAGCATGAACAATTACAGCATCATGAAGAAATAGCAACTGCCATTGCTGAAGCCTGTCAAAAATTGCAGCAAGAAGATATGGGCATTTTAGATCTTTTACAGGATGTTAAAAATAAAATTTCGCGTATCAGCGAATACAGTACCATCTACAAGGCAATTCATGAACGACTGGATAGTGTTTATATAGAACTCGAAGATATTGCTAGTTCACTAGAAGATTATCAAAGTGAAACTGAAACATCGCCGCAAGCACTGGAGCAACTGGATCAAAGGTTAAGTTTATTGTATGAATTAATGCAAAAGCACCAAACGCAGTCTTCAGAGGGGCTAATTATGCGTCAAGATGAACTTAAAGCCAAAGTAAATAGCGTTGATAATTTAGAAGAGCAAATCGCAGATGCCCAAGCACAAATTGATAAGTACAAAGCACAACTTCTAGATCAGGCGAACAAATTGCGTGAAAAAAGGAGCAAGGCTATCCCAAGTTTAACACAACTATTAGAAGAGCGTGTGCAGGATTTGCATATTCCATATGCTCGCTTTGTCCTTAAACTTAATGATCGAGAGAATTTTGGTGCTAATGGTCTTGATGATTTAGACTTTCTGTTTTCAGCAAATAAAGGTCAAGATGTAAAACCATTAGTTAAGGCAGCATCGGGTGGTGAATTGTCGCGAGTCATGCTTGCGCTAAAAGGTATTTTGACAAAACATATGCAATTGCCCACCCTGATTTTTGATGAAATAGATACTGGTGTTAGTGGTAATATAGCCACAACAATGGGTAATGTTCTTGCAGAAATGAGTGAAACGATGCAGTTAATATGCATTACGCATTTACCACAAATTGCAGGTCAAGGAAGACACCATTTTAGGGTTTTGAAGGAAGTAGATCAAGATACGCATACAGAAATTATAAAACTCAACAATGAAGAGCGCGTACAAGAACTAGTAAGTATGTTGGGCGCAAAAGACGCTAGTGATGCGGTTGTTGAACATGCAAAGAGCTTAATGAACATCTAATGCATAAGTAGAATCTGTTGGAATGGCTTTGACCAATGGTTTATTTAAAAATGAAAGCCCGATATTTGCCAACTAAATAAGCAGTTTTTTTAAAATTTAATAGATTATGAGTCACAACCTATTGAAAGGTAAACGAGGAATTATTTTTGGAGCTTTAGATGAACAATCAATTGCTTGGAAAACTGCCGAGCGTGTTGCTGAAGAAGGCGGTACTTTTGTGCTAACCAATGCGCCAATTGCCCTAAGGATGGGCAAGCTACAAGAGTTAGCCGATAAAACAGGATCTACAATAATCCCGGCTGACGCAACGGCTATTGAAGACCTTGAAAAGTTGATAGATGAGTCAGTGAGTACCTTGGGTGGTAAACTAGATTTTGTCTTACACTCAATTGGTATGTCCGTTAATGTTAGAAAGAAAAAAGCCTATACCGATCAGAATTATGCCTGGACTGAAAAAGGTTGGGATGTGAGTGCATTGTCATTTCATAAAGTGATGCAAACATTGCATAAAAAAGACGCTATGAATGATTGGGGTAGTATTGTTGCCTTAACTTATATGGCGGCGCAACGCACCTTTCCAGATTATAATGATATGGCTGATAACAAAGCTTATCTAGAATCTATTGCACGGAGTTTTGGTTATTTCTTTGGTAAAGAGAAAAAAGTAAGAGTAAATACCATCTCCCAATCACCAACACCAACAACTGCAGGTCAAGGTGTAAAAGGTTTTGATGGGTTTATTAGTTATGCCGAAAAAATGAGTCCATTAGGGAATGCCACGGCTCAAGATTGTGCAGATTATACCGTTTCTTTATTTTCTGATCTAACGCGAAAAGTAACTATGCAAAATTTGTTTCACGATGGTGGTTTTAGTAACACAGGCGTAAGCAATGATGTGATGCAAGCTTTTTTAGAAAGCCAAGAGTAAACCAATATTAAGGCAAGTACATGTCTTCGCTACAACTTTCTTTTATCATCCCTGTTTACAACAGACCTGACGAAATAAGAGAGTTGCTTGCAAGTTTTGCAGATCAAGATTTTTCTGGCGATTATGAAATTGTAATTATAGAAGATGGCTCTTCTATTTCTTCAGAAGAAGTGATTCACGATTTTTCTGAAAACCTAACGATTAATTACTTAAGTAAACCGAATACAGGTCCTGGAGATTCTAGAAATTATGGAATGCAAAGAGCTACGGGGAGTTACTTTGTAATATTAGATTCAGACTGTATTTTACCGCCAGCATACATTACTTCAATTTTAGCAGAATTGAATACAAATTATGTGCACTGCTTTGGCGGGCCTGATGCTGCTCACCATAGTTTTACACGTTTACAAAAAGCTATTAATTATAGTATGACCGCTATGCTTACTACAGGAGGTGTGCGCGGTAACAAAAAGGCTTTGGATAAATTTCAACCGAGGAGTTTTAATATGGGACTATCTAAAGAAGCTTTCAACGCTTCAAGTGGTTTTGGAGATATTCATCCAGGAGAAGATCCAGATTTGGTGCTTCGCCTTTGGAAACTGAATTATAATACGCGTCTTTTTCCCAACACCTTTGTGTATCATAAACGTAGAATATCTTGGTCAAAATTTTATAAACAAGTCCATAAGTTTGGATTGGTGCGACCAATTCTAAATAGCTGGCACCCTTCGTCTTCCAAGCTTACATTTTGGTTTCCTACATTGTTTCTTGTTTTTTGTATTTGTGCAATATTTTTAGCAGCTGTTATAGGCAATTATATCGGACTACTTCTAATTGGGTTCTATTTGGCATTGGTGTTTATACATGCTTCTGTGCAAAACAATAGCGCGTTGATAGGTGCAATGGCTGTGATGGCAACCTTGGTCCAATTTTTAGGTTATGGATGGGGTTTTTTAAAATCTGCCTGGACAATACAATTTTGGGGTAAAGCACCTAGAAAACAATTCCCACATCTTTTTTTTGATTAATTTTAGCTAATAAATTATAGTCAATAGTGCGTTTATTAGCTACTAGGAGATCGGGTTTTAAGGGATTTCTATTTTTTTTGGGACTTACAACTTGCATGGCTATCATTAGTAAGTTGTCTAAGCAATACACAACTTCATTACAAATTCCAGTATCCATTACACAGGTAGAGACCAATAAGGTAATTGAACATGTTTCTCCTACTCAACTCAACTTAAATATGAGTATGAGTGGATTTTCGCTTTTGCGCAATGCATTCCATAAACCTGATTTGGAAATACCATTTTCTCAATTACAGCCAACCAATGATAGTTTGAATTACGAATTAAAGGTAATTGATAAACCTGCTGTATTAGAAACAGCGGTTAAAGGAAACTTTACCATAAATCCAAGTTCCTCTTCAGAAATACAGGTTAAAGTAGGTATTTATGACCAAAAGTACGTTGCTGTAAAACCTCAGATTGAATTTGATTTTGTTCAGGGATTCAATAAATCTAGGCCATTGATAATTGAACCCGATAGTGTGCTAATAAGTGGAAGTGCTCTACAATTAAAGGAAATTGAGTTTATCCCTACCACATATACAAAATATGCAAAAGTGGATGCAAGTGTTGAGAAAAAAGTTCGTTTGGACACAACTGGTTTGGCAATTTTGGTGGAAAATAATAGCTTTGAAATATCAGTTAAACAAGAAGTTTCCAAATTTACCGAAGGACAATTTAATATTCCTATCAAAATTTTGAATGACCCGAAAAAGAGTTTAAAGATTTTTCCAAAGAATGTTGATGTCTTCTTTAATGCTAGTTTGACCAATTTTTCGAATATTAAATCAGAGGATTTCGAAGTATTTTGTGATTTTTCGGCCTATAAGGAGGGTGATTCTTTTCTCCCTTTAGAATTAAAAAGAAAACTAGATCATGTAAGTAGTGCAAGACTGGGGACTAAACAAGTGCGTTTCATTATAATTGATAAATGATAATAGGGCTCACAGGAGGAATTGGAAGTGGTAAAACTACGGTGGGTAGATTCTTTAATGATTTTGATATACCCGTTTATATTGCAGATAACGAAGCCAAAAGGTTAATGCTGCATAATAAAGATATTCGCCAAGAAGTCGAAAAATTATTAGGTAGTGAAGCTTATGCGGGAGGTCTTTTAAATAGAAAATATATTGCCAATCGTGTTTTTAAAGATCAATCACTACTCAATGCTTTAAACACTATAGTGCATCCTGTTGTACAAAAGGATTTTGAGCAATGGCACTTGACTCAAGATGCGCCTTATGTAATTAAAGAAGCCGCAATACTTATTGAAAATGAAGGCTATAAAAAGTGCGACTATACTATTTTAGTAACGGCTCCTCGTGCACAGCGCATTAAAAGAGTCATGGCACGCGATAATATTAGTCAGGAATCGGTAGTACAGCGAATTGCTGCACAATGGTCAGATTTTAAAAAAATGGCTTATGCAGATGCCGTTGTTGAAAATATAATCCTAACTGATACCGATAAAGTCATCCAAAAACTTCACATTCACCTTTTACGCCGCATTAATCAAGGGTGGTAGCCCTTGTTAACTTTAGGTTAAACAGAAACTCGGCTAAATGTTAAAATATTACATTTGGTTGTGAATAAGCGATTGTTTTTCTTTCTAATAATTCTAATGAGTATGTCCCTAATTGGGATCATTTTTGTTCAAGGATATTGGATTTCAAATAGTGTAAAAAACAAAGCAGAACAATTTGAGCTTAACGTTAAAAGAGTACTCGTTGATGTAGTTAATGAGTTACAAAAAAAGGAATTTGAAGAATTGTATTATCCATTTCAAAGTATAATAGATAGTACTGGTATTCCCGATGATCTGACCTTTAATGAAATATTGTTGATTGAAGATGACTCAATCAATAATGAGCAATATATCTATCGCAATGGGATATTGCAGCAGGATTTCAAGTTATCTGCACCATCCTTAGATTTTGATTTAGATAGCACACAATTCTTCTCTAGATTTTATAGAAGAAAAGTCCGGCAGGTATTGGATAAAAGTACTTTTTCTGGTGATATAGGTAGACCGACTAGTACAAATAGAAGTGAGGAGTTTTACAGACTAGATGATTACGAAAAGAATAATTTTAAAGAAATAGTTAAAGAACGTGCTAGAAAAATCCCTATTCATCAACGGGTGAAAGTTGAGGATATCAAGAGACTCATGACGCTCTCTTTGGTAGAGTTGGGATTGGAAACAGACTATGAATTTGGCATTTATAGCAATAACCTAGCTACTCGTGTACGTTCAGAAAATTTTGTTTTAGATCGAGCCTATGGTTCTCCCCTTTTTGAAGACGATCAAAGCAATTCTAACTATGTCCTCTACGCCAGTTTTCCAGGAGAGAAAAAGTTTGTTATTTCATCTGTATTAGGTATGGCAACACTATCAATTATTTTTACAATAATTATAGTTGTAGCCTATTCTAGTGCATTAAATCAATTGAATAAGCAACGTCAAATCTCGCAGATTAAAACAGATTTTATCAACAACATGACACATGAATTCAAGACACCAATTGCCACAATTAATTTGGCTCTTGATGCAATGAAAAACCCCAAGATGAGTGATGATGCAGAGAAAATTGCGTATTACCAAAAGGTGATACGCGATGAAAATAAACGGATGCATGCACAGGTAGAGAATGTGTTGCGTATTTCTAAGTTGGAGAAAAATGAATTTGACATACGTAAGGAAAGGGTCAAATTGCACGACATTATTGAAGATGCTGTGACTCATGTGTCACTTTTAGTTGAGAATAGAGAAGGTTACATCAATACGCATTTTGATGCTGTGAAGTCTTCAATTCTTGCGAATGATATGCACTTTACCAATGTTGTTGTAAATATGTTGGATAATGCGATCAAGTATTCATCAGAGTCACCAAAAATTGATGTGTATACAGAAAATATAAAAGACTTTATCCTTTTAAAAATAGAAGATCAAGGAGATGGAATGTCGAAAACAGTACAACGCAAGATTTTTGAAAAGTTCTATAGAGAGCATACTGGAGACATACATAATGTAAAAGGACATGGTTTGGGGTTATCCTATGTAAAACAAATAATAGATGATCACCAAGGAACAATAAGCGTAGAAAGTGAAAAAGGGAAAGGCAGTACCTTCATCATAAAATTGCCACTAATATCATAGTTTATGGAAACTGAAAACAAAAAGATTTTACTAGTAGAAGACGATCCAAACTTTGGAACCGTCCTTAAAGACTATCTTACCATGAATGGCTATTATGTCACTCATGCTAAAAATGGTATGGAAGGCTTTGAAAAATTTAAAAAAGATGATTTTGATCTTTGTATTCTAGATGTAATGATGCCATACAAAGATGGCTTCACACTAGCTAAGGAGATCAGAGAAAAAAATGAAGATGTGCCAATTATCTTTCTTACAGCAAAAGCACTGAAGGAAGATGTTCTTAAAGGCTATAAAGTAGGAGCAGACGACTACTTAAACAAGCCTTTTGATAGTGAAGTACTATTAATGAAAATTAAGGCTATCATGCACCGTAAGTCGGTAGATTCTGTTGCAGATAGTAAACAGTTTGAGTTTGTTATTGGTAATTTCCATTTGAACTCTAAGCTACGTTTTTTAACTTACAAAGATGACGAACCTATTAAGTTATCGCCTAAGGAAAATAATTTGCTGCGTATGCTAGCACTTCATGAAAATGACTTAATGCCAAGAGAATTGGCACTTACCAAGATTTGGAGAGATGATAATTACTTTACGTCGAGAAGTATGGACGTCTACATCGCCAAACTGCGTAAATATCTTAAAATAGATGAAACAGTAGAAATCTTAAACATTCACGGAGAAGGGTTCCGTTTGGTTATAAAAACCCTAGATGCCTAGGTAGATTATCAAGATATTAGTGAAGAAACAAAACGTCCTGAATTCAGGACGTTTTTGTTTTTATAAACTCGATGATCTCTGTCACATTAGTTTGGAAGTCAAACCACTTGATGTCCTCATCTTTCCGATACCAGGTTAATTGTCGTTTTGCAAATCTTCTGGTGTTTGTTTTTATTTTTTCAATAGCCTCTTTCAGAGTATACTCACTCTCAAAATGGGCAAATAACTCCCTATAACCTACCGTTTGTAAGGCATTTAATCGCTTTCTGGGAAGCAAATTTTTAACCTCTTCAACGAGGCCAACTGTGATCATATGATCTACCCGCTTATTTATTCGATCATACAAAATGGCTCGATCTGCATTTAAGCCAATTTTTATAACATTAAAATTTCGCGGAGGCTTCTTTTTTTGTTGAAAAGAAGAAAATGGCTTTCCAGAAGAAATGCAAACTTCTAGTGCTCTTATAATGCGTTGATGATTTTGTAAATCAACCTTGTTATAATAAATAGGATCTTTTTGTTCCAGAAGTTTATGTAATGCTCCTAATCCATTAGAGGTGTATAACTTATTAAGTTCATCTCGTATGACAGGTTTTACCCTTGGAAATTCATCCAAACCATTAATAACAGCATCTACATACATTCCTGAACCTCCAACAAGAATAGCCAAGGGTTGTTTTTCAAAGATATTCTTTAGTAATGCAATCGTATCTTTTTCAAAATGACCAACACTATAATTATCTTCAATTGAAAGATGTTGAATAAAATGATGTGGTGCCGCCTCTAATTCTTTGGCAGATGGAACTGCGGTACCAATACTCATTTCTTTATAAAATTGCCTAGAATCCCCAGAAAGTATTTCGGTTTTAAAATGTTTAGCAAGCTCTATGGCTAAAGCTGTTTTTCCAATAGCTGTAGGGCCAACTATGGTAACCAGCCAGTTAGTCATTGTTTAGTGAATGGCCACAGTTCAGGCAAAATTTGGCACTGTCTGTATGATTAGACCAATTGCAATTTTCACATACCTGAGTATTGGTATGAATCTTATCGGAAGATTTCTTATTAGGTTTCAAGCTATCCTTGGCATATTCTGCGCTTACAATACCTGTAGGCACAGCTATAATACCATAACCCAAAATCATAATAAGCGCCGCAATAAATTGACCTAATGGCGTTGCCGGGGCAATATCACCATAACCCACTGTAGTAAGAGTTACAATGCACCAATATACACTACGTGGTATGCTGGTAAAGCCACTATCTTCTCCTTCAATTAGGTACATTAAAGTTCCGCAGATAATGCATAATATGACCACGGCAAAGAGAAAGACACTGATCTTGGTCCAACTATCCTTTATAGCTTTAGCCAGACGATTAGATTCTCCAATAAATCTTGTAATCTTCAGAATACGAAACACCCGAAGTAAACGCAGAGCTCGCACAGTAATTAAAGCATTGGACCCAACAAAAAAGAAAGATAAGTACAACGGGATGGTGGATAAAAAGTCAATGATACCGTAGAAGCTAAAAATATAGGTACTCGGTTTCTTCATTGTAATGATACGGGCAATATATTCAAAGGTAAAAAAGATGGTAATGACCCATTCGGCTATATATAGAAAGTCATGATACTTTGCGTCAATACTTGGGACACTCTCCAACATAACCAATGCAATACTCAACAGAATAAGCACCAACAGAATAATATCGAACAGCTTGCCAGGAGCGGTATCTGCCTCATAAATAATCTCATGAAGTTTAGAACGCCAACCTCTTTGTTTTGATTTGGTCAAGTACTTTGGTTTTAGGTAAAAATAGGAAAATCTAAATCAATGGGTAATATCAGAAAAAGGAATGATACGTAGTACTTTTCTGCTTCTAAGGTAACTTTGTATGATATGCTGTGCGTCTCTATTATTTTCCATAGGATTAAGTATGGTGCGCAAAACATCCAAATTGTTAATCTGAAAATTGAGATTGTAAAAGGCAATTCCTTTAATAAAGCCCTCTTCAATTAGAACAACGCTTCGTTCATCAAGTGTGCGACCTTTGTCAATAATTAGAAAGCTCTTATCGGCATAACTGTACTTGTTTATTAGTTGTTGAGCACGATCATTATAAACGCTTGGCGGTTCTTCTTCAATGCAAGCACCAGAGCATTTTTTAATGTTATAATCGAAGCAAGCACTATTTGATTTGTGGTGCAACACTTTGTTTTGACAAAGCTGATAACTTTCTGTAACCTTTTCCAAGAATGATTTTGCACTGCGGGTATTGCTAAAGGTAGTAATAGCTTGAGAAGAAGGATCAGCTTTTTCAGTCTTTAAGTTTATATACCCTTTTTCATCAATATAGCTTACCAACTGCGTTTTAAATTTAGTACGTCTTAGAGCACTATTGTATTTGGGTCTGTTGCGTTTTATTTCCTCATTCTCTTTGAGCAGTGCAATAAGTTCACTGCCTGTTTCTTCAAAGGTAACGGCGTGAATTTCATCTTGTATTTTCTTACTTTTTCTATTATCACTAGTAAAATGCTGATTAAGCCGTTTTTTAATGTTTTTACTTTTACCAATGTAAATAATAGTGCCATTTACATTATGCATGTAGTAAACACCAACGCTTGACGGCACTTCTTCCAAAATAGCCCTTAACTTCTTGTCTAGGGTACGTTTGGGTATGGTGCGTACCGCTTTTTGAATTATGGTTTTTTCGGTGTCTTTGGCTAATAAAATTTTAAAGAGTTTTACCGTAGCCATTGCATCGCCATTGGCACGGTGCCTATCAGTAACAGGAATCCCCAATGCGCGTGCAAGTTTTCCTAAGCTATAGCTTTTATGTCCTGGAATAAGATCCTGAGATAATTCTACAGTGCATAAGGATTGCCTTTCAAAGGGGTATCCAAGACGATCAAACTCTAGGCTAAGCACTCGATAATCAAATTGCGCATTGTGCGCAACAATTATGCAGCCTTCTGTAATTTCTATAATGCGCTTGGCAACCTCATAAAAACGAGGGGCGTTACGTAACATTTCATTGTTAATACCTGTAAGCCCTACTACAAAAGCCTGTATTGGTCGTTCAGGATTAATTAGACTAATAAATTGATCGGTGATGGTATGTCCATCAAAACGGTAAATAGCAATTTCTGTGATTCCCT
>CAZDFA010000095.1:0-10071 GCA_964504555.1 uncultured Flavobacteriaceae bacterium
CCTTTAATAGAATCTTTTGAAGTAGAAAATGACACTGATAGATTCATCAATACTTTCTTTCCTGCAGATGCTACTCTTTTTGAAAGACAAATTTATGCAGGCGCAGAGGTAAGCTATAATTATAAAAATAAAGATGATGTCTCTTATCCAACGTTAGGATTAGACCTTGGTATTACAGCTGGTTATAAAACTACTATAGATGGTGATGTAAATGGAGAAGATATTGATAATAATTTTGGTTATGTAAAACCATATATAGCAATTGATCATAAATTAAACAAGAGTGCTTCTTTAGTATTCGCTACAAAATTAGGAGGAGAGGCTATTTTTGGTGATAATTTCGAGTTATATCATGCAGCACAATTAGGCGGAGGTGACAATCTCAGATCATTTAGAAAAGAGCGTTTTACAGGTAAATATTCTGTATTTCACACCACAGATTTAAGATTGCGACTAGGAAAATTTAAAAGTAGTTTCATCCCTCTTAAATACGGTATTACAGGAGGTTTCGATTATGGAAGAGTATGGGAAGGAAATGAAAATGCTGCTATCGTTAATGAATCTAACACACTTAACACAAGTGCTGGAGGTTCTTTCTGGATTAGTGGGTTAGAAACATTTACAGCAAATTTAGGCTTTTACGGTGGTAGTGATGGTGGAAGAATTGCATTTGTGCTAGGTTTTGCCTTCTAACTAATAGAATAAATAATTTAATAAAAAATATTATAAGGTTATATATATGAAAAAACCAGTAGCGATAACTCAAATAAGTAAATTAAAAAACAAACAACCAGTACACGCACTTGTAAATGGATTGGATCTGGTCATTGTAAAATTTGATGATGATATTTCTGTACTTTACGGTAGGTGTCTCCACAGAGGCGCATTAATGTCAGATGGTCACGTAGACGGTCATAATCTAATCTGTGGCGTGCATGGTTGGGATTATAGAGTTGATTCTGGAGTTTCAGAGTATAATAATAAAGAAGTACTTCATAAGTTTTCTACAAAAATAGAAGGCGATGAGTTAATGGTCGATGAATTTGAAATTGATGCTTATTTAGAAAATCATCCGCAACCTTTCAACAGAGATCAATATCTAGGCGCTCACGCCGATACACATCCTGAAGACACAGAACCTTATACGAATTACATAAAAGAATTAGCCCAAAATGGATTAAAAAATATTGGGCATCATGGTTTTTCTGCATCCATGGGAGTGGATAGAAATACACTCCCTAAATGGAATGACATTCAGTTTTTACCAGCGCAATTAGCATCACGCCCCCTATTAGATCACGAATATGTAGCAACTAAAGTTGTTATTGGGCCTAACGCTAAAAGACCTCTAGAATTAGATATTCCTCTTTTTGTAAGTGATATGAGTTTTGGAGCCTTATCTCGCGAAGCTAAAATTGCTTTAAGTAAAGGTGCAGAACTAGCTGGTACAGGAATCTGTTCTGGTGAAGGTGGTATGCTTCCTGAAGAACAAGCCAATAATTCAAAATATTTTTATGAATTGGCTTCAGCTCAATTTGGGTTTTCTTGGGATAAATTAGATAATGTGCAAGCCTTTCATTTTAAAGGAGGTCAAGGCGCAAAAACTGGAACAGGTGGTCACTTACCAGGAAATAAAGTGAGTAAGGAGATTGCTGAAGTTAGAGGTTTAAAAGAAGGTGAAACAGCAATTTCACCAGCGGCAAATCCAAACTTTCATTCTGTACAAGATTTTAAAGATTTTTCAGAAAAAGTAAGAGAACGTACAGGAGGAATTCCTATCGGATTTAAAATTGCAGCAAGTCATATTGAAAAAGATATTCAGTTTGCGCTTGATGTTGGTGTAGACTATATTATTCTCGATGGTCGTGGTGGTGGTACTGGTGCTGCTCCTACTATTTTAAGAGATCATATTAATGTGCCAACGATTCCTGCATTAGCAAGAGCAAGAGTATATATGGATAAAGTTAGAGCAACCAATGTAACCTTGGTAATTACTGGAGGTTTACGTGTTGCCGAAGATTTTGCAAAAGCAATGATGTTGGGAGCAGATGCTATTGCAGTATCTAATTCTGCATTACAAGCCATTGGGTGTTTAGGGATGCGTGCTTGTGGAAGCAATAACTGCCCAGTTGGAATTGCAACGCAAAAAGAATCGTTACGTAGTAGAATTATTATTAATGAATCTGCAAAACAATTATACAATTTTTTCGATGCTACCAATAATCTAATAAAAGTTGTAGCACGTTCTTGTGGTTATGATGATATCACTAAATTTAACAAAAGTGATTTATCAACTTTTGACAGAGACATGCACCATTTAACAGGAATCAATTACGCAGGTATATAAAAAAAGTAAACATGGAAAAAATGTATATTCAGATGCATCTTGCATCGCAATATCTTGCAGCGGCAGGAATTAGTTTTCTTGAACAAAAAGACGATGATAGTCACACCAATTTAGGTTTCAATTCTGATGGAGGTTATTTAGAAACACACCCATTATCGGATACTAACGATACGTTAATCCTAAATTACAACAACTTCCGTTTAGAATGGAAATCAAATAGAGGGTCAACTTTTTTAAAGTTGGACGGAACAACGCATGAGGAGGTTATAAATTGGATTTCAGAAACGTCTATGACTTCTATTAATAAGCAGTATAAATATAATTTCCATTATGACTTACCCTATTCAATAAGTAATACCACTACGTTTAAATTACTAGATGCGGGAAAATTGAATGACCTTTTGCATCTACGCATATTAACGCAATTTATTCTTGAGAGAATAAGCACGATCTATAAATTAGATTCTTCGATTAGAATCTGGCCACATCATTTTGATACAGGCATCTATAGTGCCATACCAGGTTCTAATATCAGTATAGGCCTTGGTTTGGCAATTCCAGATGTTTTATGCAAAGAACATTATTTATATATCACAGGCTATAAAGACAGTAATGTGATGGATGTATCAAGCTTAAATAAACTATCAAAGGGCGAATGGAAATCTGAAAACTTCAAAGGAGCTCTCCTTAATACAAAAGGTATTGTAGAATCTGATGGAGTTGCCTTCTTTACAGAAGCAATTAGCCAATATCTAAACGCATAACGCAATGAACACAATAGATTTATATGGCGCAGATTGGTGTCCAGATTGTCAAAGAGCCAAAGCATATTTAAAAGAAAACAACATAGCTTTTAATTTTATAGATGTAGACTTAGATAAAGAAGCAACGGCACGTGTAGAATCTATTAATGAAGGGAAACGTATTATCCCAACAATCATCATTAACCAGAAATCATATACAAACCCAGATAACGGAACACTAGCGGCTACTTTAGGAATAAACAAACAGGGACGTGTTGTTTTGTACGGTGCAGATTGGTGTCCAGATTGTCAGCGTGCAAAATCATATCTTCAAGATAATGATATATCTTTTCAGTTTATAGAAGTAGATAAATACGAATGGGCTGC
Organism: uncultured Flavobacteriaceae bacterium; assembly: GCA_964504555.1. Taxonomy (GTDB): domain Bacteria; phylum Bacteroidota; class Bacteroidia; order Flavobacteriales; family Flavobacteriaceae; genus Dokdonia. The sequence goes on from CAZDFA010000095.1 coordinate 3,478, forward strand.
TAAGTTAGTAGAACAAACAAATAAAGGAAAACGTATTATTCCTACTATTTTTATTAATGATAAGTCATACACAAACCCAGATAATGCCGTATTAAAAGAGGTCTTAGATATTGGCACTGAATCTGAGCAGACCGTTTATGACAGCATTATTGTAGGAGCAGGTGCTGCAGGTCTTACAGCATCCATTTATATACAAAGAGACCGTTTTAATTCACTTGTCCTCGAGAAAAAAAATGTAGGAGGAAATGCTTTTCTGACTGAAAAAATCGAGAATTACCCAGGATTTAATACCATTTCCGGCCCGGAGCTTATGCAAAAAATGGAAGAGCAAGCAAAAACATACGGAGCCAAGATAGAAACTGGAGTAAACGTAAACTCCATAACTAAAGAAGGGACAACTTTTAGTTTAGAGACCAATATGGGTACGTATTTCGGCAAAACAGTTGTTTTAGCCTTAGGGTCTACCTATAGGAAATTAGGTATTAAAAATGAAGAAGATTTAATTGGTGCGGGAATTCACTTTTGCGCTACTTGTGATGGGGCTTTTTATAGAGATAGAGAAGTTATTGTAATAGGAGGAGGTAATAGTGCATTAGAAGAAGGAATATTTCTATCAACTTTTTGCAAAAAGGTATCCATAGTTAATAGAGGAGAGCATTTTAAAGCCTCAGATACTTATGTTGAAAAACTACCGTCTATAGCAAATATAAAAACCTATATGAACAAGGAATCTATGGCGTTTTTAAAAGATGAAAAAGGAAATTTTAAAGGCCTTAAATTAAAAGATAACAAGACACAAGAAGAAGAAGAACTTTATTCAGATGGGGCATTTATTTTTATTGGTTTAATACCTAATACGTCGTTTTTAGATGAAGATATTAAACTAAATGACAGCAACTTTATAGTTACACAAGGATTAGGAGAAACCTCAGTAGAGGGTATTTTTGCAGCAGGTGATTGTCGCGAAGGTGCAATAGCTCAAGTTGCAGCAGCTACAGGAGAAGGAGTTTTAGCAAGTTATGGTGTGAGAAAACATTTTAAATAGTAGTATTAAGTATCTAAACATGAACCAAAAAGACATAGAAAATAATGTCCAACTTTTAAATTTTGCATCATTATTTGATGTTTTAAGTGATGAAGAAAAAAAGCTGGTATATGGTATTTTAGAACGTAAAACTTTTGAGAAGGGTGCTGTTGTTTTTTCTGAATCTCAACCGGCATCCTCGATATTTGTTCTTGAAAGCGGGAGTGTCACTCTTACCATTCCTGGAAGTCAAGCTATTTTTGTGAGTCGAGGAGATATTTTTGGAGAAATAGCTGTGATTAATGAAACCGCTAGACTAGGAACCGCTAAAGTAAAGTCTAGAGCGAGTGTATTAGAATTGAATACAAGTGCGCTTTATAATGACAAAATAATACCTAGTGTTATTGCATTAAAAATAACTAAAAGAATAGCAAAAAAGCATAGCGTTTTAGGGCTAAGACGTAGAGATATTAGCACTAAAGATATTATAAGGCAAGGAGAATCTAGTTATGTCGAGTTTAAGTCTACATTACGATTTAACATAAAAGCAGGTAAGCCCGATACCAATATAGAGCTTGCCGCTTTAAAATCTGTAGCAGCGTTTTTAAATACTACTGGAGGTATATTGCTAGTTGGGGTTACAGATGATGGTGATATAGAAGGATTAGACAAAGACAATTTTGCTAATGACGACAAATTACTCCTTCATTTCACGAATTTGTTAAGAGATAAAATTGGGCAACAGACATTAGGTTTTGTTCATTTTGAAATTGTAGTAATTAATTCCAAAAAAATATTAAGGGTAGATGTTTCAAAATCAAATACCCCAGTTTTTGTAACACATCAAAACAATGAATATTTCTATGTCCGTTCAGGACCTTCAACACTAAGTTTAAAATTAAGCGAATTTAATAAGTATAATCAAAAACACTTTACTTAAATGGAAATTACAATGCAATTTTGGTATTTGTTACCAATATCAATAGCTATCGCTACAATCGCAATGTCATCTGGTATAGGTGGTGCGGTATTTTTTTCGCCACTGCTTATGATAGGCCTTGGATTAGAGCCTAAAATTGCGATAGGGGTTGCTTTAGCGACAGAATTATTTGGATTTAGTTCTGGATTACAAGCCTATTGGAAAGCCAAATTAATTGACTTTAAATTAGGACTGAGCCTCTTACTTATCTCTGTGCCTTTTGCCATAATAGGAACGGTCTATGGAGATCTAGTGCCGCCACTTATATTAAAAGCCATTTTTGGGGTAGGAATTATTTTTATAGGCTATCAATTGTTTATGTCTTGGCGTCAAGAAGAGAGAGAGAAATTAGAAGGTGCTCATGAAAAAGATAATGAAACTGTTCATGAAAGTACACTAGTAGATGCAGATGGTAATGTGTATAAGTACACTGTGTGTAGTAAAAATTTTGGAAAAGTACTTGCAGCAATTGGAGGTGCCTTTTTAGGGATGATATCTGTAGGTCTTGCAGAGCTACAAGAATACCATTTAGTTGCAAAATGTAAAGTTCCAACACCTGTAGCAGTAGCTACTGCTATTTTTGTAGTGGTAATAACAGTACTGGTAGCATCCATAGGTCATTTTTATGAGTTTGCTCAGCAGGGAAAAGAAGTAATGAGTCAAGTTCTTAACTTGATTATATTTACGATACCGGGAGTTATTATAGGAGGGCAAATAGGCCCAAAATTACAAAAGGTAATACCAGCAGATAAGATGAAAGTATCTATTTCTATCTTATTTGTATTAGTTGGTGCTTTTATGCTATACACATTAATCTAAAAGAAATCATGAGCGACAAAAATAAAATGTGGTACAAAGTATTAGACAATAGAAAAACTCTTCCAGAAGGTAGGGTTAAAACTGTAACCGCAGGTCATCAAGGTATTTGTCTAACACATTATAAAGGGAAATTCTCAGCATTAGATAATGCTTGTCCTCATCAAGGAGGACCATTAGGAGAAGGTTCTATCGAAAACGGGATGTTACGTTGCCCTTGGCATGGTTGGGATTTTGACCCATGTAATGGGCAGTCTCCAGGAGGTCATGATGATAGTATCAAAACTTTTGAGGTAAAAGAAGAAGGTGATGCTATTTATGTTGGGCTTCCAGAAGAAGCGCCTCATGAAGATACCGTGTCAGATGTGATGATAGAAACTATGGTAAATTGGGGTGTTGATACCGTTTTTGGAATGGTAGGACACAGTAATCTTGCTGTTGCAGATGCTATGCGAAGACAAGAAGAAAAAGGAAAACTACAATTTTTTGGAATTAGGCACGAAGGTGCCGCTTCATTTGCAGCATCAGGTTATGCAAAATTAACAGGCAAACCTGCAGCTTGCTTTGGCATAGCAGGGCCAGGTGCTACCAATATGTATACAGGAATGTGGGATGCCAAGGTAGATAGAGCGCCTATGTTGGCACTTTCAGGGCAGGTAAATACACAGGTCATTGGTACTGGAGCGTTTCAAGAAGTAGATTTAGTTAAAGCGTTTGATAGCGTTTCAGAATTTAATCACGCGGTGCACTTAAATTCAAACCATAGTGAGTTAATGTCACTAGCCGTAAAGACAGCTTTAATAAAAAGAGATGTAGTTCACTTAACGTTTCCTGATGAAGTAGCATTTACTAAAAAGCCTGAGAATTCTGTCGCTCAAACACCTGAGAATAGAATAACTCCTTTCAATATTTCGCCACCAAAAGAGATGACGCAACAAGCAGTTGATTTGCTTAAAGCCTCAAAAAGACCAGTTATTATTGTAGGTCATGGAGCGCGTTTTCAAATGGATGCTATTATCGCTTACGCAGAAAGTTTAGATTGTCCAGTAATTACAACCTTTAAAGGAAAAGGTTTAATAGCAGATGATCACCCATTAGGTTGTGGCGTATTAGGAAGAAGTGGTACACCAATCGCTTCTTGGTTTATGAATGAAAGTGATTTATTATTAGTGTTTGGTGCGTCTTTTTCAAATCATACTGGCATAACACCCAAGAAACCAATTATTCAAGTAGATTTTGATCCATTAGCATTGAGTAAGCATCATAAAGTTGATGTTGCTTTATGGGGTGAAATATCCGAAACTTTAAACCTTTTAACAGCACAAACAAAAGGCAATACCAATACCACAAATCAGCGAAAAGAAATAGCAGATAGATGGCAATACTGGAAAGAAGAAAAAGAAAGTCGCCTTAAAGATTGTGGTAGTGCTTTAAGTTCAATTGCTGTTTTTGACGCGATGAATAAGGTAACGCCAGACAATGCAGTAATTGCCGTAGACGTTGGTAATAATACGTACTCTTTTGGAAGATATTTCGAGCCAAAAAATCAGGCAGTATTAATGTCAGGTTATCTAGGTTCCATAGGTTTTGCTTTACCCGCAGCAATGGGGGCTTGGGCTGCCGAAGGCGACAAAAGACCAATATGGTCAGTATCTGGAGATGCTGGATTAGGTCAGTATTTAGCTGAAATAAATACAATTGTTAAGTATAATATGAATATTAAACATATTGTTTTAAACAATTCTGAACTTGGTAAAATATCAAAAGAGCAACGTGCGGCAGAAGTAGATGTTTGGCAAACATCATTAACAAATCCAAGTTTTGCTGAATATGCTGAAAATTGTGGTGCTTTAGGAATTCGAGTTGAAAAACTGGAAGACTTAATTCCTGCAATGAAAAAATTAAGCTCCCATAATGGTCCAGGATTACTGGAAGTAATAACAGATGTAAACTTGATTTAACAAATTTCTTTAATATAATTTATACACTAAACTAAATAATTACGATATGTTACAAAACTTAAAAAACGGAATAGCAGCACAAGGATATGATGTAGTGTCATTCTATAATGGAAAGCCTTCAAAAGGAAACGAAGCGTATTCTTCAAATTATAATGAGGCAAAATATATTTTTTCTTCTGCAGAAAATCAAAAAAAGTTTGAGGCATCGCCAGATAGTTACACGCCAGAATATGGTGGTTTTTGTGCTATAGCTATGTCTGAAGACAAAGAAGTTATCCCAAATCCTAAAAGCTGGGAAATTAGAGATGGAAAATTATATTTTTTCACAAGAATGCTTTTTGGAATTATTGATGCCAAAAGACAATGGGTTAAGGATCCATTAACAAAAAGAGCATTAGCAGATAAAGCTTGGGCTAAAATGAACGCATAATGGCCCACCACGATTTTAATAAAGAATCTCTAGAACTTCACAAAAAGCACAAGGGAAAGATTGAAGTAGTATCAAAAATTGACGTAAATACCACAGACGATCTTTCTCGTGTATACTCTCCTGGCGTAGCAGCACCTTGTTTAGCAATTGCAGAAAACGTAACGGAGGCTTATAATCTAACTATAAAGGGCAATACAATTGCTGTGGTTTCTGATGGAACTGCCGTCCTTGGCTTAGGGAATATTGGGCCAGAAGCAGCAATACCAGTAATGGAAGGTAAGGCCATGTTATTTAAGAAATTTGCAAATGTAGATGCATTTCCTATTTGTTTAAACACAACTGTCCCTTCTGAAATTATTGAAACTGTAAAACGAATTGCCCCTGTATTTGGTGGTGTAAATCTAGAAGACATTTCGGCACCTCGTAGTTTTGAAATTGAAACTGCTTTACAAGACATTGGTATTCCTGTATTTCACGATGATCAGCACGGAACGGCAATAGTAGCTCTTGCTGGAATATTGAATAGCTGTAAAGTATTAGGCAAAGATATTTCAGAATTAAAAATTGTAATTAATGGCGCTGGTGCAGCAGGAATAGCTATTTCTCGTTTATTGAGATGTATTAGTATTGATCCTAATGTTTGTATTCCTGTAAAGCAAGTATTAGTATGTGATAGTAAAGGTATAATTCATAAAAACAGAACTAACCTAAATCCTGTAAAAATTGAATTATTAAACTACTCAAACCCAGATAGTGTAGAAGGAACACTTAAGGATGCGATTGTAGATGCTGATGTTTTTATAGGAGTGAGTGTCGCAAATATTTTAACAGCAGACGATATTAAAACAATGGCTAAGGATCCCGTAATTTTTGCTTTAGCAAACCCCGATCCTGAAATTATGCCAGAAGAAGCGCTTAAAGGAGGCGCAGCAATTATTGCAACAGGGCGTAGCGATTATCCTAATCAAGTAAATAATGTATTAGCATTTCCTGGTATTTTTAGAGGTGCACTAGATTGTAGAGCCAAGCGCATAACACCTAAAATGAAAATTGCAGCGGCTTATGCCATTGCAAATTGTGTGACAAATCCAGATAAGAAAAGTATCATACCTCCAAGTTTAAATAAAGAGATAGCATCTAAAGTTGCTGAGTCTGTAATACAAGCATATGAGAATTTTGACAAATAAATTAAGAATAATAGGGTGTTTATTACTCCTGCTGGTTGCTACAACCTTGCCTGCACAAGATTTATCGGAGTTATTCAAACAGCTAGACGTTTCAGTTGTAACCATAGAAGTTGTAGAATATAAAGTGCAGGATCAACAATTAACAGGCTCCGGAGGATTGGGTTCTGGAGTGGTTATTAGTAAGGAAGGATTAATAA
>CAZDFA010000096.1:0-10027 GCA_964504555.1 uncultured Flavobacteriaceae bacterium
TCAATAGAATATACGAAAATTAATTCACTTTAGGACTACTTGCGGATATACAATTAAATTTTCAATCTCCAAGCATTTGTAGAGTATAATTGTATTCTGAACAATCAGGTCATTTATTCTATTTTGATTCGATTAGTCTCATGTTGGGCTGCAGTTTCCCCGCTACCCAACGAATCTTTCGCGTGGTAACCTTTTATTAAGAATCAATAAAAACTCAAAAAGAAAAACCCTAACCTTTTACAAGATTAGGGTTTTGTTGGCCCACTAGGGCTCGAACCTAGACTCTTCTGGACCAAAACCAGACGTGTTGCCAGTTACACCATGGGCCACTACCTTAAATAGCGGATGCAAATTTAATCCAAACTTTTTGTTGTACAAATTTTTAGATATAAAAAACAAACGTTAAGAAATATTAGCATTTCCCTAAACGTTTGCACAAAAAATTAGGCTTACCTTGGCGCCTACGCTACCAGTTATGATATTAGTACATTAGCCCATCTGTAAATTATGAGTATGACCACCTTTAACTTTTCGAAGTATAATACCATTTTAGGTTGGTTGGCCTTTGCCATTGCACTAACTACCTATTCCCTTACTGTAGAACCTACGGCTAGTTTTTGGGATGCAGGAGAGTATATTTCAACCTCGTCAAAACTAGAAATAGGACATCCGCCAGGAGCACCACTCTATCAAATTATGGGGGCTTTTTTCTCCATATTCGCGCCGGATAATACCTATATCGCCTTGGCAGTAAACTTTATGTCCTGTCTGGCCAGTGCCTTTGCCATATTGTTTATGTTTTGGTCATTAACCTATTTACTGCGTAAACTAGTTGGTTTACATTCCAAAATAATAGATGTTACTAAACAAAAAGCCATACTAGCAAGCGCCTTTATTGGTACAACAGCATTCTCATTTACAGATAGTTTTTGGTTTAGCGCCGTGGAGGCCGAAGTATATGCAGGCGCCATTTTTATTATGTCGGCCCTCTTTTATCTCGCGCTCCTTTGGGAACGAGATATGCTTAAACCCAGAGGGAATAGATGGCTCATCTTGATAGCCTTTATTGTTGGACTATCCTTTGGTATTCACTTTATGGGATTGCTTACCATACCTGCAATAGGTTTGCTTTATTATTTTAAGAACACTCAAAAAGTCACACCTAAAAATTTTGTTATTGCGCTGATCCTTTCAGTAGCTATTTTAATGTTTATTTTCAAATTACTACTACCCTATACGCTATCCCTTTTTGGCTATTTAGAAGTGTTTTTTGTAAACACCATCGGCCTACCTTTTAACAGTGGTACCATTATAGCCGGGCTTTTACTTATCGTAGCCTTTTATTTTGGTCTTACGCTTACGCAAAAAAATAATCTACCAACACTCAATACGGTTTTACTGTGTACCTTATACATTTTTATTGGCTTCTCCAGCTGGATGATGCTTCCCATACGTGCCAATGCTGGGACTACTATTAATGAAAACAATCCCAATAATGCCCGAGAGTTATTAGCCTATTATAACCGAGAGCAATATCCTGAAACACACCTTTTTTATGGGCCACAGTTTACTTCAGACTATGCGGGTCTTGACCCTGATGAGCCGTACAAGGATGATAAGAAGAAGTATGAAAAAGATGAAAAGTTAGGAAAGTATGTCGTGGTAAATGACTGGCGGGATGCCGAACAAAATCTGGATGATGCCCATAAAGCCTTTCTGCCCCGGATGTGGAGCCCAGAAAACAATGTAAACTACCTTTCCTATACGGGCCCATTTGATTTTAATATCAAAGCCGAATATTCTGACGAAAAACAACTCCTAGCAGTAGTCACTCAATTCAAGCAGGACTTTGCTCAGGACAAAATCGACTTGGAAGGTTACAATAGCTTTATGCGGCAGTTTGGACAATATTTAGATATTGAAAAACCATCCTTTGCCGATAATATGAAGTTTATGTTCAGCTTTCAGTTTGGGTATATGTATTGGCGATACTTTTTATGGAATTTCGCCGGAAGGCAAAACGACATACAAGGGAATTCTGATATTTTTAATGGCAATTGGATTAGTGGCATTAAATTCATTGACTCGCTATTATTAGGCTCACAGGATGCCCTGCCGGGAGATATTAAAGACAATAAAGCACATAATAAATATTACCTCTTACCGCTCATTTTGGGTTTGTTAGGTTTACTTTTTCACGCAAGTAAAGATTGGAAAAACTTCATCGTGCTTCTGGTATTTTTCTTATTTACAGGATTGGCGTTAAAGGTATATCTTAATGAAAGGCCCTTTGAACCACGAGAACGAGATTATGCCTTGGTAGGTTCATTTTTTGTATTTGCCATGTGGATAGGTTTTGGGGTATATGCCCTATTTGATCAACTACAGCAAGTTATAAAAGCTAAAGTTGCCTTGCCAATCGCAACAATAGTTTGCCTCCTCGCTGCACCAGTTCTATTAGCAAAAGAAAACTGGGATGATCACGACAGATCAAGTAAAAAAACAGCCCTGTCTATGGCTCGCAAATATCTGGATTCTTGCGACGAAAATGCCATACTATTTACTATTGGAGATAACGACACTTTTGCCCTTTGGTATGTTCAGGAAATTGAAGAATACCGTACCGATGTTAGGGTTATAAACACCAGTCTATTTAATACCGATTGGTATATAGACCAGATGAAGCGGCCGGCATATAAAAGTGACGCCATCCCTGGTCAATTGACACATGATAAATATCTTACCGGAACACGAGATGCTATTTGGTTTAAACCTGCAAAAAGGGACACTGCAACTATACAAGAATGGATGAATTGGGTAGCTAGTGATGATCCACGTTTTAAGGCAGAATTAGGTAGTGGAACAATTGTAAACACCTTTCCAACGCAAAACATAATCATTCCAGTAGACAAAGACATTGTATTGGAAAAAGGCATCGTCGCTGCTAAGGATGCTAATGAAATTGAGCCCTTTGTTGAGATAAATCTTAGAGAAAGTGATGAAATCCTGTATAAAAATAGAATCTTAATGCTAGATGTTGTTGCTAACAATAATTGGGAACGCCCTATTTATTTTACAGGAGGCAGCTTTGGAGATGATGATTATTTATGGATGAAAGAATACCTGCAACTAGATGGTGTTTGCTACAAATTAGTCCCCATCAAAACTCCATTAGCCGAAGGAAACCGTTATGATTTTGGACGTATTGACCCAGATAAGATGTATAACATTGTCAAAAACTGGTATTGGGGCAATAGCGGTGACCCGGAAATGTATCACGATAGAGAGACCCGTACCAACGCCATTACCTATAGGAGCAACATTGCCCGTTTGGTGGAAGCCTTACTCAATAGGGATAATCCTGGTGATGTAGAAAAAGCTAAAGAAATGCTGGATTTGGGTATGGAAAAAATGCCTGTCGATATTTTTGAATTCTATACCCTAGTAGAACCTTTTGTAACAGGTTATTATGAGATTGGCGAGAAAGAACGCGCTCGCGAAATATGGGCAAGTCTTGCCAAAAAATACCAGGAAAAACTCACATACTATAGCACCCTTTCCATAGAAAGACAGCTTACTAATTTCGAAACGATTGTTGCCGATATTGAACGCTACCGAAGTTTAATAGATCTTCTTGTTTACAACAGAGATGAAGAATTATTGGCCGAAAAAGCGCAAGAGTTTAATAATTACCTCAGCTTATTTAGAGAATTTTTAGGAGATGACGAGTATGAGGAAGATGATCAAGAGCTACTTGAAACTTTGCCTAATGAGAGTATTCCTATTCTTGCTGATCCTGATTCGGTAGGAGAATTGGAAGAATAAATTCGTGCAATGCCTTTGTTAAAGCCTGCACGGATACCTGCTTTTATTAAATGGTGTTATCCCAATTGGTACGTATGGGACAAACCTTCGGCTAAACCAACTGTTTACCTCACTTTTGATGACGGTCCTGTACCTGAAGTAACTCCCTGGGTACTTGATGTGCTAAAAAAATACAATTGCAAGGCTACTTTCTTTTGCATAGGCGAAAATGTAAAACAGCATCCTACTATATTTAAAGCCATTTTAGACGAAGGCCACCAAATAGGTAATCATACCTTTAATCATTTAAAAGGAACTTCGGTAAACACACATACCTATATCCAAAACACCTTGAAGGCGCAGCAGTATTTAGACGAATTGATGCCGCAAAGTAAAACCACCCTTTTTAGACCACCTTACGGCAAAATACAACGATCTCAAGCCAAACTCCTTAGAGAACGAGGGTATCAAATTGTAATGTACAGAACCATCGCCTATGATTGGGATGCTGCCATATCAAAAGAAGTTTGTCTAGAAAATGCCTGTAAAGCCAAAAACGGAGACCTCATTGTATTTCACGACAGTGTAAAGGCCTACTACAATCTAGAATATGTGCTACCACAAGCACTAGCTTTTTATAAAAACAAAGGATTTGAATTTGGTCTTTTATAAACGACCCAAGGTTACTAAGCGTACTCCTGCATGATCCCAATAAGGGTATTGGCATCTTGCTCACCACTTTGTCGCCATTTCATTTCTCCAGCTTTATAAACGATAAGTGTAGGCAATTGTTTGATGCGAAGGGCTTCAGCCAGTTCGTTATTCTTATCTACATCTATCTTAATGACCTTAGCTTTATCACCCATAGCTGCTGCTACATCTTTAAGAACAGGATGCATCGCCGAGGATGGTTCGCTCCATTCGGTATAAAAGTCTAAAAGGACTGGAATTTCAAGTTCAATTAGTTCGCCAAATTTTGACATAACACTGTTGAATCAGGCTTTAGCACGCCTATTAATTATGTCAAATATACTGTTTTATGATAATATGTGGGTAGTAAGGAATTAGGCTATTTTTCTCTTCAATTCAATAACGGTAATTTCTGGCCAAATCCCAACGCGTCCTGGAAAAGCTAGAAATCCAAAACCGCGATTTACATTGATATACTGGCCCGCTTTTTCATAAACGCCCGCCCAGTATTTATAGCGCCATTTTACAGGACTCCATTTAAACCATCCAGGAATCTCAATACCAAATTGCATCCCGTGGGTATGACCACTTAAAGTGAGGTGCATATGGTCCCTGTGGTCTACTACTTCATACTCCCAATGTGAAGGATCATGGCTCATGAGTATTTTAAAATCATTGGATGACACACCTTCAAGTGCCTTATTCAAATCTCCTGCTTTTTTAAAACCACCTGCTCCCCAGTTTTCCACACCTACTAGTGCGAGTCGCTGGCCGTTGCGTTCTAAAAATCGGTTATCGTTAAGGATAAGATCAAAACCAATTTCCTTTTGAATTTCCTTTAGTCTATCGAGATTGGCTTTTTTCGCGTCAGCGGAAGGCCATTGTATGTAATCCCCATAATCGTGATTTCCGAGTACTGAAAACTTACCATCTTTTGCTCTTAAATTTTTAAAGGTATCCATCCATGGCTCCATTTCGGCGGCCTCATTATTGACCATATCTCCCGTAAAAAGGATGGTGTCGCTTTGTTGTTGGTTAATTAAATCTATAGCGTAGGCTATCTTATCTGGGTTGTCAAAACTCCCGCTATGAATATCACTTATCTGGGTGATACGGTACCCATTAAAAGCATCGGGAAGATCTTCATACTCCAAGACATAATTCAATACTTTGTAATTGTATTTTCCTTTAAAAACCCCATATAGAATAGAAAGAAAAGGGATAGCTGTGAGTCCTAATGCGAGCTGGCTTACAAATTTTCTTCTGTTTGGCAAGAATCCTTGTGTTTCAACTCCAGTCATCTTATTGTAAATACCTTTGATAACGCGGTAAATGTCTTCTCCAAACATCATGGCTATAAGCACCAACTTGGAGACTACCATAATGACTAAGGCAATAAAGAAAAACTGCGTGAGCGGCGTAATATTGCGCCTACTCCCTGTTGAAAATTGATAGATTAGACCTCCAAAAATAAAAACGGTAATCAAAAAATAAAGAACCGTACCCCACTTACTTTTTACCAAAAACCGAAAAGCCTGATACGCATAAATATCTAAGGCAATAAAAATGGCCAGAAAAAGAAAAAATCGGATCATTCCACTTTTTTAACAAAATTAAGGGTTCGGTTAGGCGTTTTTTTGAATTTTAAGATTATTTAACCTTATCACCTTTAGATGGTGACTTCTAAAATGCGAGCAGTATCTCCTCGTAATTCTAGCTTTTTAGTTTTTGCAGGCAATACTAGACAAGTACCTAAGGCTAATGGATAAACGGTTTCGTTTAAAACCAATTCACAACTACCTTCAACAACCATATAGATAATAAAAGAATCTGTAGTCCTATAATCAAAGGAACAGCTTCCCTCTAGTTGGATAATATTGGTTTTAAAATAAGGTGTATGTACCAACTTAACGGCCTTATTTTGGGTAAGCTCATAGGTTGTTTTATAGTTGGAGTGTGGCATAAAGTCAATCACATCCAACGCTTGCTCATTGTGTAATTGGCGCTTTTCTCCAGTTTTTGCATCTATGCGATCATAATCATAAATACGATAGGTAATATCTGAGGTTTGTTGAATTTCGGCCAAAAGAATGCCTTTTCCAATAGCGTGTACACGTCCTGTTGGGATGTGGAATGTGTCTCCTGAAACAACTTTTTCTACATTTAAAACATCAAGTATTTCTCTTTCCGAAAGGTGTTTTTGATACTTTTCTTTTGACAACTCTTTCGAAAAACCTAGAATGAGTTCTGCATCTTCTTGGGCATCCATAATATACCACATCTCATTTTTGCCGAAAGAATTATAGCGTTGTTTAGCAATAGCATCATTGGGATGTACTTGTATAGAAAGTGGTTTTGCCGTGGCAATAAACTTAATGAGTAATGGGAATTCTAATCCAAAGCGTTGGAAGTTAGATTCACCCAGAAAATCGCTCTTGAATTCAGCAATTAACTGCTTTAAGGTATAACCTGTATATTTTCCGTTTCCAACGGTATTCTCGTGACCCTTAACTCCTGATATCTCCCAAGATTCACCCATCTCGCTACCCTCATAGGTTCGTTGCAAGCTGGTTCTTAATTGCTCGCCAGCCCAAAGTCTGTAATTATATTCCGGCTCAAAAAACAAAGGGTAAACCTCCATAAATCATTTACTATTAGACAATTAAATTTAAATTGCCCTAAACCGTAAAGATAGTAATCTTACGCATAATCCATGTTGTTTTTAGCAGGCGATCCCTATTTTTGCATCCTATGCTCAAGCTAGACCATTGCTCATATTCAGTTTCAGATAGCTTCAAACTAGAAGACCTCCACTTTACTATTGATCAAGGGCAACTAGTTGGTGTTATTGGTGATAGTGGTTGCGGCAAAACGACTTTACTCAAGCTCGTTTATGGGTTGCTGGATTCAGATTCCGGGACATTGTATTGGAAGGACACACCTATTCAAGGTCCTAAATTTCATCTAGTACCTGGTATGCCGTTTATCAAATATTTGTCGCAGGACTTTGATTTGATGCCATACATCAGCGTTGCTGAAAATGTAAAAAAATACCTATCCCGTTTTGAACCCGAAGCTAGTACTCAGCGTTGTAATGAGCTATTGGAAGTTGTTGATATGAGCGCTTTTGCACAAGCAAAAGTAAAAACACTCTCTGGCGGACAAAAGCAACGTGTCGCCTTAGCGCAAGTGCTCGCCAAAGAGCCCGAGTTACTCCTTTTGGATGAGCCTTTTAGTCATATTGATAATTTTAGAAAAAATAAACTGCGTAGGCAGCTATTTGGATATCTCAAACAACAAAATATTACGGCAATAGTTGCTACTCACGATGCGACGGATGTACTTTCCTATTTGGATGAAACTATTGTTTTACGTTCTGGGGCGATAGTTACCAATGCACCTACCAAACAGTTGTATGATAATCCGCCATCATACTATGTAGCTTCCTTGTTTGGGGAAGTCAATGAAATACCTGCTCAATGGTTTGATGATACCGCTTCTGAAGAAGCATCGCTATTAGTCTATCCACATCAATTAGAAGTAACCGAAATAGGATTACAAGTGATTGTCACTAATTGTTATTTTAAGGGAGATCATTACTTGGTTGAAGCTGAAAAAGAAGGGATTTCTGTTTTTTTCCTAGCTAAACAGGAGTTGGGGTATGGAGATTTAGTGTCTCTAAAGCGCAAAAAGTAAGGATCTGTCTTAATAGATTCTATTTTTATAGCCTTCAAATTACTAACTCAATCTGAATAAATACTTTATATGTTAAAATTTAAAAAATAGCTGAAAGTGACTTTTTTTTTTTAGTTTTAACTTGTTGAAAGAAAATATGTTAATGGGGGTTAAGTTTTTCTTCTTTATTTAAGGGCTTATCAAGCTGTAGTACTAGCCTATGGTTAAAGAAGCATATAAAAAACATCTCCTCTCACTTTTAAGTATAATCTAAAAACTTGCAATAATTAGTAACCTAAAACATTTGTAAAATGAAAAATCTATTTTTTGCATTACTATTTTTAGTAGGAATATTTACAACCAACGCCAATACTGGGAAATTATCTAATAATACTATTGAAAATGTTGAATATGAAGATGTTGGATTTTGCTTTGATATTACCACTCCAATTACAGTTATAGAAATAGTCGGAAACGATATAATTGTAACTGTAGCTTTAATTACTACGGTTGTTTGTGTGGATGGGTGTGATGAGAAATAAATTGATCTTTTAATCAAATACCAGTATCATAGACACCGTTAACTAACTAAACGGTGTCTATTTAAATTCAAATCATGAAAAAATTATTATTAATTATATATTTAATCGCTCCCTTAGCTATTGCACAATCCATATCAGTTCAGTACAAGAGTAGATTTATTATTGATGATGCCTTAAAAACATCGTTACCACCAAGTGCCCAAAATCTATTAGAATCATTAGAAAAAGGAGAAAACTATAGTCTATTAATTGATGGCAATAAGACTTTGTATTTCCCTACCAAAGAATTTAACACTTTTGTAGAGAAAAAAACAAAAAAAGACGAAAAGGGTAACATAGAAAATAGTAAAACTATAGGATATAAAAATCCTGAAATAATTTATAAAGATTTATCCAAAAATGAAATAGTTTCCCAAATTGAATTAGTTGGAAAAACCTACCTCATAAAAGAAGAGATTTCTAATTTAACCTGGACTATAGGAAACACTACCGAGAATATTGGTGAATTTACTTGCCAAAAAGCAACAGCAATAATTGACACAGATATTGTAGAAGCTTGGTTTACAAATCAAATTCCAATTCCACAAGGGCCAAGTAATTATTATAACTTGCCTGGTCTAATCCTACAAGTAAAAATAAACAAGAAATTAATTACTGCCACAAAAGTATCTTATGATAAAACAGATGCTAATCTTATAATCCCTCCTACTAAGGGAAAACCCATAAGCAGAATTGAATATAAAAAAATTCAAAACAAAATATCAAATGTCACACCTGGCACGACTGTGACAAAAGACGGTAATACAACTACAAAAAGAACAGTAATAAAATATTAAGTGAAATTATCTAACTTATTAGCAATAATTAGCTCTTTATTTGTCATTACTTTGGGTATTTCACAGGTTAACCTAAAGGGTTTAGTCACAGATAGTATAAATAATCCGTTGGCCTTCGCCACAGTGCAACTTGTTGATAGTACCCAAGCCACTATAAAAGGCTATGGTATAACCAATAGTGATGGGTACTATAATTTTGAAACTTCAGAAAAAATAAACTGCGTAGGCGGTTGTTTTCCTACCTCAGGAAGCAAAATATAACTGCACTCGTTGCGACACACGATGCCACAGATGTACTGTCTTATATGGATGAAACTATAGTCTTGCGTTCTGGATCTATACTAACCAAGTCAAGTACTGCCCAATTGTATCAAAACCCAACCTCCTATTAAATCGCATCGCTTTTTGGTGATGTAAATGAATTGCCTGCTCAATGGTTTGATGATACCGCTTCTGAAGAAGCATCGCTATTAGTCTATC
>CAZDFA010000097.1:0-2067 GCA_964504555.1 uncultured Flavobacteriaceae bacterium
TAACATTGTAGAGCCATACATCCTTTTTTCAATTAAATTTAAATTATAGTGCATTCAAACGAGATTTAATTTTTTTAAATGTTTTCTCTTTTGAAATTTTCCTTCGCGCAGAAATTGCATATATCCATTTTGAATGTGATGCAATTGATAGGATTTTGTAGGAAATTTTGAGTTATGTTCAACAAAAATATAACTTTGAAACAATGATCTGAATAAACTTTATTTAAAACTACATCCGCTCTGGCATTTCAATACCTAACAGACCGAAAGCCTCTTTAGTGACTAGGGCAACACTATTACTTAAGGCAATACGAAAGGCTTTAAGCACAGCATCTTCTGTAGGTAAAATAGGAATCGCTTGATAAAAGCTGTTATACAGCTTAGCTAGATCATAGGTATAATTAGCAATAATAGCCGGGCTATGTTGCTCTGCGGCTTGCTGAACTATTTCTGGATACCCTTGAACCCATTTTAGCAATTCTTTTTCTTTAGCTTCCAACTGATCTACTTTACTGAAATCAGTAGGCAACTTTAATTCTTTTGCCTTTCGTACGATAGATCGAATTCGAGCATAGGTATATTGAATAAAAGGACCTGTGTTTCCTTGGAAATCTACAGATTCTTCAGGATTAAAGAGAATACGTTTTTTAGGATCTACCTTCAAGATATAATACTTTAAGGCTCCAAGACCTATGGTGCTATAGGTGGTTTCTTTTTCGTCTTTAGAAAGTCCTTCTAGCTTACCCTGTTCTTCGCATATTTTTTTTGCAGTCGCGGTCATTTCTGCCATCAAATCATCTGCATCTACTACGGTACCTTCTCTGGATTTCATTTTACCAGAAGGCAAGTCTACCATGCCATAACTCAAATGATATAAATTTTCTGCCCAGCTATAGCCCAGTTTTTTAAGGATAAGAAAAAGCACTTTAAAGTGATAGTCCTGCTCATTACCTACGGTATAGATCATACCACCTACATCGGGGTGATCTTTTATACGTTGTATGGCCGTACCTATATCCTGTGTCATATATACCGCAGTACCATCAGAACGAAGCACTAACTTTTCATCCAAACCATCTTCTGTAAGATCACACCAAACAGAACCATCTTCTTTTTTAAAGAACACGCCTTTTGCTAAACCTTCTTCAATATTGTCCTTTCCCAATAAATAGGTGTTACTCTCGTAGTAGTAACTGTCAAAATCAACACCTAGGTTTTTATAAGTTACTGCAAAACCATCATAAACCCATTGGTTCATTGTTTTCCAGAGTCCAACGGTATCCGCGTCGCCAGCTTCCCATTTACGAAGCATTTCCTGAGCTTCTACCAGACTTGCTGCATTTTTTTTAGCATCTTCTTCGGCTTGTCCAGATGCAACCAAACCGGCGATTTCCTTTTTGTATTCTTGATCAAACTTCACATAATAATTCCCCACCAGCTTATCGCCTTTTAATCCCGTACTTTCCGGTGTTTGTCCATTGCCATAGCGTTGCCACGCCAGCATCGATTTACAGATATGAATGCCTCGATCATTTATGATCTGTGTTTTATACACCGTATTGCCAGCGGCTTCGGTAATTTTCGCGACAGCATACCCCAATAGGTTATTGCGAATATGTCCTAAATGTAAAGGCTTATTAGTGTTAGGCGAAGAATATTCAACCATTACTGCCTTACCAGAACTGGCTTTGCTACCAAAATTAGCTTGGTTTTGTATGTCTTTAAAAAAATTGAGATAATAGGTATCTGCAATTACCAAATTCAAAAAGCCTTTGATGACATTAAAATCGGTTACCTCAGCAACCTGCTCCTTCAAATACTCACCCAATTGCGTCCCTATTGCCACAGGATTACCTTTTACAACACGCAACATTGGAAATACAACTACAGTAATATCTCCTTCAAACTCTTTGCGCGTTGCTTGAAATTCAACAGTAGGCAGTTGGGCATCAAATATGCTTTGAAATGCTTTTTTTACTTCTTGTTCCAATAGGGTTTCCAATGACATAGGAGCTGTATATTTTTTCGCTTTAAGCAGGGACAAAGATAGAATAAAGAATCTCAGTT
>CAZDFA010000097.1:2167-9865 GCA_964504555.1 uncultured Flavobacteriaceae bacterium
CCTCTCCCCGAGGAGAGGTAAAACTTCGTTTTGACTATGATATTGATCCTATCTATTACTTAGAGATTAATCAAAACAGGATTTATATATTAACTTTATACAAAAATCAGATGCTGGTTAATGTTTCTTATAACAATCCTGAAGTTCGCAAAAAGATAGATGCTGTAGTGGGGAAACCTTTTACCTTAAAAGAGCGGTTGCGCCTTCGCGGAATAGGAATTGGCAATCTGGAAATTGAATCTGCTAGCGTACAGATTAACAACCTGCTTATTTTGGATAATAACCGAAATTTATGCAATATTGAATTACGTCCTACAGGTATTATAGTAGGGTTTCGATCATTACTAGAATCATACGCCCTGGTTATTCCCTATTGGAAATTGACAATTTATAAAGGAGATGCCATTACCTACGGCATTTATAAAGATGCGTATCAACTAAAAATACGAGCAACTCACAAACGTATTCATCGCTTTATAAAACGGATTATGGATGAGAAAATAAGCTATTCTCTGCGCAATGCTCCCCCTCTGGATTAATTGGTTTTGGGCAAAAACACTTCGGCCATCATACAACGTGCACTCCCACCACCGCAATATTCAATTACTTCCAACGAACTATGAATAATAGGACAATGCCCTTCTATCTGAGCAATTTGATCATTAGTAAGACTTTCAAAAGCTGCAGTACTCATTACAAGATATGGAGAAGCAGCCCCTTGCACTTGTAGCATATTTCCGGCGAAAGCTATAAGTTGATCTTCCGTCAAGTCTATAATTTCTTTACCATCTTCTTTGAGATGCTTTACAACATTTTTGCGTTCTTTTTTGTCATCAATACTATCTAGACATATGACCACAAATTCTTCTCCCAAGCACATCATCACATTGGTATGATAGATAGGTAATCGCGCTCCATTAACCGTTTGATTGGATGTAAAAATAACAGGAGTATATTCAAAATCTTCACAAAATTCTATAAGTACTTCCTCATGAGCTCGAGGCGAAAGTGCACAATATGCCTTTCTGCTTGCTCTATCCAAAACCAAACTTCCAGTACCTTCAAGGAAAAGATTGTCCTCTTCGGCACTTGTGTAGTCCACCACACTTTTTATTTGATAACCTTTTTGTTCCAAAATATCAAAAACATCGTCACGTCTTTCAGTTCGTCTATTAGGTGCAAACATTGGATATTTAACCACTGTGGCACTGTCGTGAAAACTGACCCAGTTGTTAGGAAAATGAGCATCTGGTGTATCTTGATCATCTATATCTTCAACCACTACTACTTGCACTCCAACCTCTCTCAGCTTATCGACAAAATCATCAAACTCTTTTTGAGCTCGTCTTAGCAACTCCTCGGGTGTTGTTTTTTTTACTACTTTTTGATAGTAATTATTTACGGCAGTTTGCTCATTGGCTCTAAAATTAATAGGCCGTATCATTAAGATGGTTTCGGTTATTTGTCTCATAGAATAATTAGTTGACACGTTATATTAATGGGTCTTTTGGAGTGCCAATTTTTTAGTCAAATCCTCCATAATTTGCCTGGCGTGTACCCGTGTATTTTCAATAAACAAGGTACTGGTTTGCATACCGGCATTGATAACACCTGCAACGTATACATTAGGCAAAGGTGTTTCTAAAGTTTCGGCATTGTGAATAGGTTTTTGAGCGGCATCATCTTCAATAGGCAAACCTAGCTGTTTAAATAGCAAATAATTGGGTTTGTAACCAATCATGGCCAAAACAAAATCGTTTTCAAGTTCAACAATTCCATCTGGGGTATTCAATACTACCACATGTTCTTTAATCTCTGATACTGTCGTATTGAAATAAGCTTTTATCGAGCCTTCTTTGATGCGATTTTCAATATTTGGTTTGATCCAATATTTAGTCTTAGAGTAAATCTCAGATTCGCGAATAGCCATAGTCACATTGGCTCCCTTATAAAAGGTTTCTAGCGCTACATCACAAGCAGAGTTTGCCGCTCCAATAACCAAGATATTTTGTTCTACATATGGATGTGGACTGTCATAAAAGTGCTTCACTTTCGGCAAGTTCTCACCAGGCACATTCAACAGTCTAGGTGTGTCATAAAAGCCAGTAGATACTATAATTGCTTTCGCGAAAGCATAACCTCGAGAGGTTGCTACTTCATACCCATTATCAACAGGTTTCATACCCTCAACCGTAGTGTAAAGCTTAATCTTAAGTTCCCAGCTTTCTTGTACACGCCTGTAATATTCCAGTGCTTCTTTTCGCGTAGGCTTATCACTATGAGCTACAAAAGGAACATCCCCTATTTCCAATAAGTTGGACGTTGAAAAAAAAGTCATTTGTTCTGGAAAATTATATAGTGAATTCACTAGAACTCCTTTCTCCAAAATGCAATAATCTAGTTTTACTTTTTGCGCTTCAATACCGCAAGCTAATCCAATTGGACCTCCTCCAATGATCAGTAAATCACCTTCAAAAAAGTAAGACTTCATATCTTATCTATTGCGCCAAAAGAATGGCGTAAACAAAATTAATACAGTAAATAATTCTAAACGGCCAATAAGCATTAAAAAAGCACACCACAATTTTGCCAATTTAGGCAGACTATTATAATTATCTACAGGGCTTAAGTCGCCAAAGGCTGGCCCTACATTACCCAATGCAGAAGCCGCTCCTCCTAAGGCAGTTTCAAAATCAAGACCCAATGCGCCTAAGACCGATGCACCCACAATCCAAGCCAGCATATACAGAATAAAAAATGCTAGAATATTAAATACAATGGTTCTATCTATGGCTTTAGAATTATACCGAACTGGTAAAATTGCATTAGGATGCAATGTGCGCCTAAACTCTACAAAGGCATTTTTTATCGTGATATAATGCCTTACCACTTTTATGCCTCCTGCCGTTGATCCTGCCGACCCTCCTAAAAACATAAATCCGAAAAAAATCACTGAGAGAAAAGGGGTCCAGGCGGTAAAATCTGCCGTAACAAATCCCGTAGTTGTAATTACAGCTAATACTTGAAATAATGCATGTCGCAATGCACTCTCTCCTGCACCAAAAACTAGAGGATGTGAAATTGAAGAATTACCTAGTTGAGAGGAAAAGTAGACAACCCCAAAGACAAGCAAGGAAAACCCTAATATAAATGTGCCAAAAAGTTTAAATTCCTCATCTTGAATAATTTTTTGCACACGGCCTTTAAAGGCAAAATAACTCAATACAAAGTTAGTCCCTGCAAGAAACATAAAAAGCATGATGATGTACTGAATAATAGGTCTGTCATTCCAAAAGGCAACACTCGCATTTTTGGTAGAAAACCCACCTGTAGACAAGGTGCTCATCGCATGATTTATTGCATCAAAAAAGGACATCCCGGCAATATTTAAAGCAATGGTCTCTGCAACTGTAAACCCTACATAAATAAGCCATAATCGCTTAGCGGTATCAGTGATTCTTGGATGTAATTTATCAGCACTAGGGCCAGGAGCTTCTGCTGCGAATAGTTGCATCCCTCCTATTCCTAGCAGTGGTAGGATTGCAATTGCCAAAACGATAATACCCATACCACCAATCCAGTGCGTAGTACTTCGCCAAAACAATAAGCTCTTAGGCAAGGCTTCTATATCTTCTAAAATCGTTGCGCCGGTGGTTGTATAACCACTTATTGTTTCAAAAAACGCATTGGTTACAGAAGGAATAGCTCCTGAAATAAGATAGGGAAGCATTCCGCTAAAGGTCATGACAAGCCAGCCTAAAGTTACTACTAAATATCCCTCACGCTTCTTGATGTCCCGTTTATAGTCTTTAGCAATAAACATAAGTAATGCCCCTGTACTCAACGTAATAAAACCTGCAGCCGAAATCTCAATGGCGACACCATCTTGAATCGCAAAACTAATTATAGCCGTAATCAGCATAAATCCACTATTTACTATTAATAGTAGACCCATAAGGTAAAAAACGATCTTATAGTTTAATTTAGGTATCATGTTTAGGCAAACATATTTTCTACCTTTTTAATAGACCTCGGTAATGAGCAGATGACAACGCGATCCCCAGCTGCAATCTTAAAATTTCCCAGTGCAATTACACCTTTGTTATTTCGCACAACCCCTGCAACGGTTACCGATCTTGGAAACTCGACATCTTTAATAAGCT
This sequence comes from uncultured Flavobacteriaceae bacterium, assembly GCA_964504555.1. Classification (GTDB taxonomy): domain Bacteria; phylum Bacteroidota; class Bacteroidia; order Flavobacteriales; family Flavobacteriaceae; genus Dokdonia. The sequence goes on from CAZDFA010000097.1 coordinate 6,331, forward strand.
TTCCTTCAAGAGCCGATGATGGTTTAACGATAAATTCCAATAACTCTGCATTCATATTGTTGAGTTTGGTCATAGCAACCACCTCACCTTTGCGTACATATCTAAAAATCGTATTCGCCGCTAAAAGTTTTTTATTAATAAGAGTATCAATACCTATGTTGTGTGACAGTTGAAAGTAGTCCATATTCTCAACCAAGGCAATGGCTTTTTTAACCCCTTTACTTTTAGCAACCAAACAGGACATAATATTAGTCTCACTATCTCCCGTTACCGCAATAAAAGCATCCATATCATCTAGATCCTCTTCATCAAGCAACTCTACATTACGACCGTCGCAATTAATTACCAAGGTTTTTGTTAGACTATCTGCAATTTCATCAGCTCGGTCTTTATTGCGCTCTACCAACTTCACTTTAAAACGATTGTTAGATAAATACTCAGCAGTCTTTTTTCCAATGCGACCACCGCCCAAAATCATAACATTTCTTATATCTTGTTTGATTTGCCCTGTGAGTTTATACAACTCTTCTACACCGCCTTGTACGGTCATAAAATACACTTGATCACCATCCTTAAAAATGGTATCTCCACGTGGAATTATGGTATTTTGAGTGCCAGACCGTTGAATGGCAATTGGCATAAAATGGAGTTCAGGAAAAATAGAAGCTGCTTCTTTTACACTTTTTCCAACAAAAGGTGCTGTACGCATAAGTGTTGTTCCTACCATAGTAAGTGCACCATCTTCAAACTCATAGCTATCATTAAACGCACTTTGATCTAGAAGTAATTCAATTTCTGCAGCGGCTAAACTCTCAGGAGAAATTAATTCGTCAATACCAAATTTGGTAAAGCCTGCCAATTCTTTGTTTTCAATAAACTCAGTATTTGAAATACGGGCAATTGTACGTGCTGCACCCAATTGCTTTGCCAAAACACATACCGTAATATTGGTAGTTTCACTGGCGGTTACAGCAATGAGTAAGTCTACATTTTCTACACGTGCGTCATTTAAAATGGCTATAGAAGTTGCATCTCCTTTAACCGTACGAATATCTAAATGCGTATCGGCATAATTAAGACTTTCCTTGTCCGTATCAATAAGTGTGATATCTTGAGACTCGTATGACAGCAGCTTAGCAAGATGAAATCCTACTTCTCCAGCACCTGCAATAATAATCTTCATATAGTATTTATGAAAAGCAGCACAAATATAGACTATTGGTACTAAATGAGGGTTTACAAACAGCTTACATTATTCCTTTTAATTAACAATACTACATACATCTGGGATACTGTATATTTGCGCCTTAACAAGATGAGCAAAAAAGTAACCCCATATCAATCTTCTTCTGCTAGCAAAAAACAGCAAGTTGAGAAGATGTTTGATACCATATCCCAAAACTATGATGGCTTAAATCGGGTTATTTCATTTGGGATTGATATCAAATGGCGAAAGAAAGTGGTACAACTTGTTTTAGATACCAGGCCTTCTTCCATTTTAGATATAGCTACGGGTACCGGAGATTTGATCATTAGTTTTTCAAAAGGTAAGGCAGAACGATTGGTAGGCTTGGATTTATCGGAGGGCATGTTGGCAGTAGGTCGCAAAAAAATAAGAGCTCAACAACTTGATGATCGCATAGAAATGATACAAGGTGATAGCGAAAATTTGCCTTTTGAGGAGAATAGTTTTGATGCCATTACTGTAGCTTTTGGGGTACGTAATTTTGAACAATTAGAAAGAGGTCTTGCCGAGATCCGACGTGTTTTGAAACCTGGAGGTATTTTTGTTGTTTTGGAAACTGCTGTTCCTACCAAAACACCCTATAAACAAGGGTATACTTTTTATTGTAATTACCTAATGCCAGCCATAGGCAAACTTTTTTCTAAAGACCAAAAAGCGTATTCCTATTTAAGTAAAAGCGCCTCTATTTTTCCTCACGGGGAAACTTTCAACAATATTTTGCGTAAAATTGGGTTTAAAGATGTGATTAATTTGCCACAAACTTTTGGCGCTGCATCTATTTATACGGCCTCCAAATGAACTTTATGAAAAGAATAATCCTTGCTATACTAATTGTGATGCCGTTATGTACTCAAGCACAATGGCTTTTTAAACCAAGAGTGCAAAACAATCAAAATTTTGATAAAGAACGTATTTCTTGGGGATTTTACTTTGGAAGTAATAATCTAGATTTCAATTTTGACTATGAAAATGCACAAGAAGATATACAAACTACAAGATCCTTTGGCTTTAACGTAGGTCTAATTGGGGATTTACGTGTTAATGATTATATCAATTTTAGATTAGAGCCTGGTTTGGTTTTAAGCAATCGGGAATTAACGTTTCCAGATAATCCACAGTTTGATAGCGAAGATGATTTTACGCGAGAAGTATCTGCCACCTACGTATATGTTCCACTTTTATTACGATTATCTACAAAACGGGTTAATAATTGGAAACCATTTATAACTGGCGGCATTGCTACGGCTCTTAATCTGTCTTCCAATGAAGATAACCCCGATGATAATTTTAGTGGTACTTTTAGAAGTACTCAGAACTTGTTTTTCTACGAATTCGGATTTGGAATAGATATCTATTTATTCTGGTTTAAATTCACACCAAGTATTCGAGGCATTTTTTCGATCAATGATGAGCTCGTTCCAGATAGTCAACCCGATAGCCCTTGGACAGGCAATATTGCTAACCTTACCACAAGAGGCTTTTATCTCAATTTTACTTTTCAGTAAAAAATTAAGGTCTTAAAAATTCGCTAAGACAGATAGCAGTTGCAGTAGCTACGTTCAAACTTTCTGTAGTAGTACTATTTCCTAATTGAGGTATAGTAATCTTATGATTAATAAAAGGGACTAATGTTTCTGTAATGCCGTTGGCCTCATTGCCCATAATGAGTACCGCTTCTTTTATTTTAACTATTTCATAGACTGATTCACCTTCTAAGAACGTTCCTAAAACAGGCCTGTGTTCCTGGCTCAAATATTTTGAAAGATCAACATATATAATAGAAACTCGCGCCAGAGACCCCATAGTTGCCTGCACAACCTTGGGGTTATAACAGTCTACAGTTTGAGTAGAACATACCACCTGATGTACTCCAAACCAATCGCATAGCCTGATTATAGTGCCTAAATTTCCAGGGTCTTGTAGATCATCTAATACTAGGGTCAAGCCTTTTCTTATTAGTGCCTGTTTTTTGGGGATTTTAAAAACTGCTAGAACTTCTGGCGCGGTAACCAAAGTGCTTACTTTTTGCAATTCATTTTGAGTAACCACAACCACTTTATCTCCACTTTTTGAAGTCTGTTTTTCATAAAACTGTTCATTGCTAGTAATTAAAACATTTAATTCAAAATCAGAATTAAGGAATTCCCCAACCCCTTTTATACCTTCCACTACAAATAGTCCTTCCTTGAGTCGGTACTTTTTTTGTTTCAAAAGCGTTATTCGTTTGGTTTGGTTTTTGCTTAACACGATTAAGACGTATTTTTGGATTTTATCGATAGCTCATTGCAG
>CAZDFA010000098.1:0-9815 GCA_964504555.1 uncultured Flavobacteriaceae bacterium
TTTGAATACCTCCTTTTTCTTTTTTATGACGGCAACCTATCAAAAGGAAAGCGATTGCAGCACTCGTATGTTTATGATAGAAAATGGAGATCTGGTTGAAGATGCTACAACTGGAAATACCAATGACTGCTTTTTGCCTATCTTCATAAGCACAAGAATAACTCAATTTCAGTACGAGAAGAACCAGGCATTGCAATGGGACGGCCCTCATTAATTTACCATCTTTTATATCTTTTTTAAGAAGCCTTTGATTATCCTTAACCCTTTCGGCAAGCTTTTTGTCTATTTTTGCCTAGTATGCGACTAGCCCAAACACTTTTGCTTTTTTCGGTGCTGTTTCTTTTTTCGTTTAAAGCGGAATCACAAGAACGTAAAGAGATTCTTATTACCTCAGATGTAACACGTATTAATGAAGCGCAATATCCAAATGCGATTATAATGTACAAGGATACTAAGCAGGTGTTTATTGAGCACGAAGGGGTAGAAATGTGGTGTGACGTGGCTTTTCATTATAAAGATGAAAACTATGTAATCGCTCGCGGAAATGTAAAAATGAGGCAAGGAGATTCGGTTTCTATGCGTAGTCGCTATGCCGAATATAACGGCGACACAAAGTTTGCTTTTGCTGCTGGCCAAGTTTGGTTAAAAAAAGATACCACAACGGTTACTACTGATACCATGTATTTTGATCGGATTAAGCAACAAGCATTTTATCGTACTGGCGGTACGGTTACCTCACCCAATAGTGAGATTACCAGTCGCATTGGTCGCTATTTTATTGAAAATGATAAAATTTCCTTTGTAAGTCAGGTTAAAGTGGTTAACCCAGATTATGTAATAGACAGTGATCAATTGGATTTTTACACTGTACCCGAACACGCTTATTTCTATGGCCCTACCACAATTACCGGGGAAAATAGTGTGGTCTATTGTGAACGCGGTTTTTATGATACCGCAAATGACACAGGCTATTTCATTCAAAATTCACGGATCGATTATGACAACAGGCAAGTTTTTGGAGACAGTCTTTACTTTGACCGAGCACTAAATTTTGCTAGCGCTACCAATAACATTACTGTTTTAGATACCCTCAACCAAAGCGTAGTTAAAGGACATTATGCCGAAGTCTATAGGGATAAAGACTCCGTTTTTATCACCAAACGTGCTGTTGCCATAACCGTAGAACAAAAAGACTCGGTTTATATTCACGGTGATAAACTTATTGTAACAGGAAAACCCGAAGAACGCATCATACGCGGTTATTATGATGTACGGCTTTTTAAAAGTGATCTCAGCGGAAAATGCGACAGTATACACGTCAATCAAAAAACTGGTTTGACCCAAATGATTCGGAAGCCTGTTTTATGGAGTGACCGCTCTCAAATGACGGGAGATAGCATACACCTTCTCAATAATACAGAAACCGAAAAACTGGATTCTCTAAAAGTCTTTCAGAATGCATTTATTGCCCAGAAGGATACCATTTCTGGTTATAATCAGGTAAAGGGTGAACGTCTTTTTGGTTTTTTTAATGAGAAAAATGAATTGCGTCAGGTTGATGTGGTTAAAAACGCCGAAAGTATATCCTATATCAGAGATGAGAAGGATGGTAGCTTACAGGGTATAGACAAGAGTAGATCAGCCTCCATTACTATAATTTTTGAAGATCAGGAAATTGTTGATGTCTATAAATACAAAGGCCCTCAAGGTGATATTTGGCCAGAATCACAATTTCCAGAACAGGCACAACTACTACAAGGCTTTAATTGGCGTGGAGACGAACAATTGTTGAGTAAGGAAGATCTCTTTAAAGGTGAACCTGAATTTGAACTGGTAGAAATAAAGGGTCTACCCCTGCCCAAACTGGATGAGGATTTTTTCTCCATACCTGATAATCGTGATCGCCCCTTTATTCCAGAAACCTCTAAATTACGTCCTGAAAATCTAGAGAATAGAGAAGAAGATAAACCACAAATTGGTGTACCTATAGACCAGGAAGAAGATCAAACTACTCAAGAATATCGTAAATACTTGGAAAGTCGTAGCCAGGGAACAGGATCACCTTTGAATAAGTCAAAAACCAAACCCTTAACTAAGAAAGATAATTGATAGAAGTTGTATCTTTCAACTTACGTGAAGGAGGCTTTTCTCAAATATCAAGCACAAACCACACCGCATCCTCTTGGGATGGAAATCGAACGTGCAGTGGGTTGTTACATTTATGATACTTCAGGAAAAAAGTACTTAGATTTTGTAGCAGGCGTCTCTGCCTGTAGTCTGGGACACCAACATCCTAAAGTTAAGCTAGCTATTACACAACAGTTGGACAAATACCTTCATGTCATGGTGTATGGTGAATATGCTCAAGAACCGGCTGTTAGACTATCAGAACTTCTTGCACAACTCCTTCCCGAAGCACTGGATACCACCTATTTGGTTAATAGTGGTACAGAAGCAATTGACGGAGCTATCAAACTAGCACGTCGTGTAACTGGACGCACCGAAATTATAGCAGCGAGAGATGCCTACCATGGCAATAGTTATGGAGCTTTAAGTTTAATGAGTAATGAAGAACGTGTGGCACCGTTTAGACCGGTCATCGGTGATATTGCTTTTATTGATTTTAATGGCGATAATTACCTGCAAAATATCACTGCCAATACAGCAGCTGTGGTATTGGAAACTATTCAGGGAGGCGCAGGTTTTATCTTACCGCAACTTGATTTTCTTCGCAATGTAAAACAACGCTGCAAGGAAGTAGGAGCACTACTAATTTTGGATGAAATTCAGCCCGGTTTTGGCCGCACGGGCAAACTATTTGGTTTTGAACATTATGGTGTAGTACCTGATATTTTAGTAACTGGCAAAGGTCTTGGTGGTGGTATGCCCATTGGTGCTTTTACCGCTTCGCGCAAGATGATGTATAGCCTAGCTAACAATCCTAAACTAGGGCATATTACCACTTTTGGTGGGCACCCTGTTATTGCGGCAGCGGCTATAGCAACCCTTAAAGAAATTACCACAACAGATTTAATTCCAAAAACGCTCGAAAAAGAAGCGTTGTTTCGAGAATTGTTAGTTCATCCCTTAATCAAAGAAGTGCGCGGTAAAGGTTTAATGCTTGCTATACTAACTGAAAGTAAAGAACTCACAACCGAAATAATCTTAAAATGTCAAGAAAAGGGTCTCATTCTCTTTTGGCTGCTGTTTGAAGAAAAGGCCATACGCATTACACCTCCACTCACTATTAGTGAACAAGAAATACGAGAAGGATGTGCTATACTCTTACAAGTGATGGATGAACTATTAATATTGTAAAAAAAAAAACTATGAAAACACAAATGTTCTTTAATAAAGCATATACCCTATTTTTAATTATGGGGTTTTGTTTAGTTAGCACTATGAGTATTGGTCAAGAAACAGAAAGAGAATATATGGCTAAACTCTCTTTTCTGATGGGTGATTGGAAAGGCGAATCAAAAGGGTTTACTAATGGTGTTGCCAGCGAGCCTGTAATTGCCTATGAGAAGATTCAATATCTATTAGATGGGGATATTATGACATTAGACCTTGATTCACCCAAACTGAAACTGCATACAGTTATTAATTATAGCTTGGCAGATTCATGCTATTACTATACGCCATTTACAAAAAGTCGGTCAAGCAAATTCAAGGGACAAATAGACGATAAGGGACGATTTCTAGTCTATTTTAATGAAAGTAGACACCTAATTTTTGAACGTACTCCTGAAGGTGCTTTTCATGAATATGGCGAACAACTTAAAGATGGAAAATGGGAAAAATATTTTGAAGATCTTTTTTATCCTACTTCAAAGCGGTAAAAGCTTATAAACAAATTGCATCTTTTCGAGACGATTTGTTTATATATTTTCTACCAAAATAAGTTTATTTCAAAAACCCATATCGTTTTGCGTAATCTAGCATTTGACCTTCAAAAGTTGCAGGTTGCTCCACTTTAAAACCAGTTATTTCTCCATCTTCGGTTATAGGTACAATCTCAGGATTTACAAAACCACTATAGGCCGCTGCTTCAAATTTGCTATTACGCTCTAAAATCTCTGCGTGTAATTCTTGATCTACCTTTACTCCATAACCTTCTACTAATGCCTTAGCAGCTTCATAATCTCCTTCTGATGTCATACGCTGGGTTTCCTTAAGCAATCGCCCAAAAATCTCACGCAGCTTTTCATAGTCGTTAATATTATAGTAAGTTTTTCCATCTTTGGTCATCTTCTCTATGACATTTTCTTCAAGGCCTTGTTCATAAGCCCAGGAACTTACCCACTGGCGATTGCGCATATGGGCTTCTTCCACATCATCACCTAATTCTAGACGTACTAATTGTGACACCAGCCCATTGCGAATGTAATTATTGTATGCTGCCTTACCTGTAGCCTCCCAATCGGCAACTAAACCTAATTCTTGCAGTTTAGGTCCCATTAAATAATACAGGCCAAAAAGATCGGCACGCCCTTCTTCGATAGTCGATTTGTAGCTCTTTAAGGTTTCTTTTGGTGTTCCTACTCCAGGATTGATCTGCCCAGAAGCATGACCTATCACTTCGTGCAGTGCAGTGAGCAATTTACTGGCCAATTGCCCATATTCTTTAGTTAGCGCAACTTCCTCATTATCATGTGAAAACTCCTGCAAGCGACCTGAACCTCCAGAATTATTATAGGCATTGATAATATTTCCTAAAGAAACAGACTTGCTTCCATGGGTTTGTCGTATCCAGTTGTTATTGGGCAAGTTAACACCAATAGGTGTACTTGGAGAAGCGTCTCCTGCCTCTCCAGCTACGATCACAGATTTGTAAGAAACTCCTGTTACGGCTTTCTTTTTATGATCTGCCATTAGCGGAGAATTATCTTCAAACCACTGTGCATTATCAGAAAGCACAGACATCTTTTTGGAAAGATCAAAATCTTTAATCTGTACAATTGCTTCAAACGAGCCTTTATAGCCTTTAGGATCGTTGTATACTTCAATAAAACCATTAATCCAATCTATATTTCCTTCGGTAGATGTTGCCCAAGCGATACAATAGTCATCCCAGGTTTCTAAACTTCCTGTTTTATAATATTCAATAAGTAATGCTAAAACATTGGCCTGCTTTTCATTTTCGGCAACCCCTTGGGCTTTTTCTAACCATCCAATAATTTGGTCAATTGCCTCGCCATACAACCCGCCACTTTTATAAACCAATTCCTTAAGCTCACCGTTTTCTCTAATCAATTTTGTATTAAGTCCTTTTTCTATAGGTTGATCAGCATCTACTTCAATAGCTTTATAGAATGCTTCAACCTCTGCTGTGGTTACATCGGGGCCATAAAAATTTATGGCACTTTCCATGACAATATCTGCATCCTTAGAAAGATTTACTTTTTTACTATCGGCGTCATTAAAAATGACTTCAAAAGGTTCGCCACTTAAAGTCGTATTGGTACTCTCTAGCAAGCCTATAAGGTAGTCTGGTGAGAATTCTGGTTTCAACTTAACGGTACTATAATGATGGTGTATCCCATTTGAAAACCAAACTCGTTTCAAGTAAACTTCAAAGTTTTTCCAATCTGTTGTTGACTTATCACCTGTGTAGGTAGTATATATATTTTCCAAAGCGTGGCGAATGGTCAGGTTATGCCTATAATTTTGAGCCCACATAATATCTCTACCCGCAAGACCAGCTTGCGTCATATAATAAACCAACTTCTGTTCTTTTAATGTGAGGTCTTCAAAACCGGCAATTTGATATCTTAAAATTTGAAGATCTGCAAATTGATCAACTTTATATTCAAAGTTTGAGTTGGATCCTGATTCTGCTTTGGAAGAAGCGTTATTGGCTGAGTCTGAAGCCTCTTTTACATGCCCATATAACTGAAATAAGCAGGAGCACATATACATATTTAGAATTCATAAAGATAATTTTAGGTAAGCTAAATTTAAGAAATTAATTGGTGTTAGAAAATTGTTATATTCGTGAAGACCAACACCCTTGTTGAATTATGAAAATCTTAAAACTACTGACCTTTTTACTACTTGTCGTTATAATTGGCGGGGCCATTTATTTTGGTGCCAAAGATGGAGCTTATGATATCAAGGATAGCCATGAAATACAGGCGCCTACTTCATTAGTTTTTAATACAATCAATGACTTTAAGACCTGGGAGCATTGGGGACCTTGGAAAAAGGAAGATAGCACCATGGTTTTTGATTATCCAGAACAAACAAACGGGGTTGGCGGATCTTATTCCTGGACAGGTGAGTTTAGTGGGAATATGACCACTACTGCTTTGGAAGAAAGCAAATCATTAAAACAAGATTTAACTCTGGTTACTCCTGGAGGAGAACGCTATCCAAAAGTTTATTGGGATTTTGAGCCAACTGAATCTGGAGGAACAAAAGTCACCTGGGGAATGACAGGTGAGCATACCTTACTAGATAAATTGTATTTCGCATTTAGCGGTTATGACTTTGATCAAGAACAACATAAAATGAATAATGCCGGTTTTGATGGCCTAGACATATTACTTAAAGAAGAAATGAATAAATATGAAGTTAGCGATCCTAAAATCGTTGAATTCGGCGGAGGGTTTTACCTATATATTACGTCCTCAACTACTCCGGCAAATATGCAACCGACTATGGCCAAAAACTACGGAACCATATCTGGTTTCATGGCACAAAACCAAGTGGCTATGAATGGCAGGCCTTTTACCATCTATGAAGTTTTTAATGATAATGGTGGCGTGATAATGTCTAATGCTATACCCGTAAAAAACAGAATTACTGTTATTGGCGAAACCAATATTTTATGCGACTACCAAAAACCCAGCAAAGCTGTTCTTACCGTATTAAATGGCAACTATGATAATCTAGATAAAGCCTGGGACGCTGCTCAAAAATATCTTGTTGAACAGGGACTTGAAGCTAGTAGCCAAAAGCCATTTGAAATTTATGCCAACGACCCTGGAGAATTTCCCAACCCAGCAAATTGGATAACTGAGGTTTATATACCTATTAAGTAATAGCTAAATTACCAGAATGTGAAGCAGTTGTTATTCGTTTTCTTAGGTGGTGGCATTGGCAGTGCTTTACGATATATTGTTGGAAAATGGGTCAATACGACAGACCAATTATTACCTTGGAGCACATTTTCGGTTAATATTATAGGTAGTTTACTTATTGGTCTAATCCTTGGGTGGTCCTTAAAATCAAACACCGTTTCTCAAAATACCATACTCCTTTTAGCAACTGGTTTTTGTGGCGGGTTTACTACCTTTTCTGCTTTTGCTTATGAAAATGTATCGCTTCTAAAGTCTGGAGAACTAGTTACCGCACTCCTTTATATTTTTAGCAGTATTGTTCTAGGAATTTGCGCTGTGTTTTTAGGGATTTGGATTAGTAATAAAATGTAGTGACTTTCTGCTAGGATAGTTAGTTTGATATTCTTCATTTCACATAATCCCTCACTCCTGCCTCTATACGTGTAGACAGATCATTCTCTTTTGGTGGTATAGCGCAAGAGTAACCTTCTGTATATGCACAATAGGGATTGTATGCCATATTAAAATCAATAAATACGCTATCATCCCTGTGGATATTAGTTACCAAAAGTGGAACAAAACGTCCTCCAGCATAAGAGCCATCGCCGCTAGTCCCATCTGTAAAACCAAGCAATAGTTGGTTTTTATGAGGATGATGTGGCGTCAAAAACTGCGGATTTTGATAAACTGTTAACTTATACTCTTTAGAATCAATAGTGAAGAAAACGGCACCATAAGTACGATAAAGTCTCGGTTCTCCTGTAGAAGTGGCCATTTTGATAGGCAATGGGATTAATGCAGGTTCAAATTTGGCCTTGACGTGGTACTTTTCATTATACTCCCAAAAATCTAATCCGTTAAAGTCTTCAAGTTGCTTTTTGGAAAGAATGGATGTTTCTGGTTGCGTATAGACGGTATTTAATGAATCCTGAAAACGAACCGCAACCTCACGATGTTGTTGCTTTTGTGCAAAACTTGAAAAAGTAATTAATAAAAAAACTAAACAACAATAGCAACGCATCACCTTACTTTTTAGAAAGATATCAATAATTCAAAAAGTTCTCAAGTCGTATTTGTAATTTAAATTACTTCAACTCAAAACTCCCCGAAAGTGAAGTTGCAACACTCCCTCCCACAAACACATTAAAATCTCCAGACTCAACAATCCATTCTCCTTGATTATTATAAAATCCAAGGGTTTCACTATTTAATTCAAAGGTGAGGGTTTTGCTTTCGCCTGCATCCAGTTCTACCAATTCATATCCCTTGAGTTCACGTACAGGACGCACTACACTAGCATAGGAATCTTGAATATACAGCTGGGCTACTTCTTTCCCTTTCACATCGCCCGTATTGGTCAGATTCACCGTTACCGTTGCCCCGTTAGTTGTAGAATTTACTTGCAAATCAGAATAGGTAAATGTCGTATAACTTAATCCGTGACCAAAAGGAAACAAGGGTTCATTTTTCTCATCACTATAATGAGACCAAAATACAATACTACCCGTATCTTCAGAACGCCCTGTGTTGCTGTAATTATAATAAATAGGCACCTGTCCCAAACTACGAGGAAAGGTCATCGGCAATTTTCCAGAAGGATTATAGTCTCCATACAACACCTGTGCAATTGCGTTTCCTGTTTGAGAACCCAAATGCCAACCTTCGACGATGGCTGGAATATGTTCTGCAGCCCAATCAATAGCCAATGGGCGGCCATTATTCAAAACTAATACAACGTTTTTATTAACCTCATAAACAGCTTCTAATAACTCCTGTTGTACTCCTGGCAGATCTAGTGTTGCACGACTTCGGGCCTCCCCACTCTGAAAACCGTGTTCGCCTAGAACCATCACCACAACATCAACATTTCTAGCTGTTGAAACTGCTTTGGCGAAAGCGGATTTATCTGTTTCATTAATTTCTAATTCATGAATAAAGGTCGTACGTCCTATTGTAACATCGGCACCTTTAGCATAATTCAATGTATTTCCAGTATAGGCCTGCATCCCTTCTAATACAGAAACTGCCGTATTATCGTCAGAAGCCAGTCGCCAACTCCCCAAAGGACTATTTTTATCTGCAGCCAGAGCTCCAATCAAAGCAATAGTTTGTCCTTCTTTTTTAAGGGGAAGCAGGTTGCTCTCATTTTTTAAGAGTACAATTGATTTTTTTGCAATATCCAAAGCAGCCTCCTGATGGGCATTAGCATAAACAGTTTCTTTTTCGCGGTCAATATTACAATAGCGATAAGGATCATCAAACAGGCCTAGCTCATATTTTACAGTCAAAATTCGACCCACAGCATCGTCAATCAAAGCTTCATCAACTTTACTCTCTTGTACCAATTGTGCCAAATTATTGATATAAATAGAGGATTGCATGTCCATATCAGACCCTGCTGTAACTGCATGTACCGCCGCAGCAATACTATCTTTGGAAAAGCCGTGAATTACTAACTCTGATATTGAACTCCAATCAGACACTACAAAGCCATCAAAATTCCAGTCTCCTTTAAGCACATCACGTTGAAGAAATCGATCTGCAGTTGCAGGAATACCATTGAGTGTATTGAATGAATTCATAAAGGTGCGTACCCCAGCCTCCTTTGCAGCCTTAAAAGGAGGGAATACGGTATTATAAAGTGTTGCTATTCCCATTTCGGCACTATTGTATTCGCGTCCAGCTTCAGCAAAACCATAGCCCGCCCAATGCTTGGCACAGGCAGCAATAGTCAACGGATCGGCCAGATCA
>CAZDFA010000099.1:0-9614 GCA_964504555.1 uncultured Flavobacteriaceae bacterium
GGTAGTATGCTGTAAACAAATCGATTAACACTCGTTAACACTACTTAACTGTGGTTAAATCTTAGATTTGGCATCTTTGTAGTGTTAGATTAAAACCTAAATCAAATGAATATAAAGATTTTCATACTATTTGTGCTTGCTTTCGCGAAAGCATACTGCCAAGAAGTTAAAACTCCTTCTCCAGAGCTTCTGGAAAAGTTTAAGAAACTAAAGGAAAAAGAAGCTGAAATGATAGGTAAACCACTTAACTATTTTGAGATGTATGATATGAAAGGAAATTCTATCACATCAAAAGACCTTGAAGGTAAAATAACGGTTGTCAATTTTTGGTACAAGGAGTGTAAACCTTGCATTGAGGAAATGCCAGAACTTAATGGGCTGGTCTCTAAATACAAGAGAGAAGATGTAAAGTTTGTTGCTTTTAGTACAACCGAAAAAGAACGCCTGAACGGGTTTTTTGAAAAACACCCTTTTAACTATGAAATTATACCCAATAGTAAACGTTTTGCTAAGGCTAATAACGTACAGTTTTTTCCAACTAATATGATTTTAGATCGTCAAGGAAATATAAAATATCTAAGATCAGGATATAGTGAAGGAGTAGGAGAATTATTAGCTCAAGAATTAGAAAAGTTAATTAGTAACTAAACAGTATATAGTATGAGAATTATAGTTTCGCTTGTAGTTTTATTTGCTTTCGCAAAAGCAAACGCACAAGATTTCCAAGGGATAGCTACCTATCAAACGCAACGTCATGTATCGTTTAAATTAGATAGTACAGCTGCGGGCTTTTCAGATGACATTCAGAAGACTATTCAAGCACAAATGAAAAAACAATTCCAACGTGAATACAAGTTGGTTTTTAATACTAAAGAGTCAATTTATAAAGAAGAGGAGAATCTGGATAAACCTGATATAGGGCGCTACAGAGTAGTTTTCAAATAAAATTTTCAGGCAATAATGATGTACGCTATAATAATACGAAAGAAAGTCGTTTAACCCGTAAAAGTGAGTTATTAGGGAAACAATTTTTGATAAAAGATAGTTTACAAAAACCAGATTGGAAATTAGAAAATGAGACTAAAACTATAGGGCGCTATACTTGTTTTAAAGCTACACTTACAGAAGAAATAGAACAAAGGAGTTTAACCACTATTAATGGAGAAGAAGGTGAAGAAGAAGTTAAAAAAGTAGAGCGTGTTACTACAGCTTGGTATACTTTGGATATTCCTGTAAACCACGGCCCAGATCGCTTTTGGGGATTACCAGGATTAATTATGGAAATTAACGATGGTAAACAAGTCATACTGTGCGCAAAAGTTGTTTTGAATCCTAAAGAAAAAATTAATATTGAAGAACCGGATAAGGGAAAGGAAGTTACTACAGAAGAATTTTCCAAAATCTCACTAGAGAAGACAAAAGAATTAAGGGAACGCTATCAAAGTAATAGAAGCGGAGATGGTAACTCCTTCGAGATTCGAATAGGAGGATAACTAGTAAAAGCTAATATTTTCTTAAAAGCGTAACATAGAGTTAAACCTTAGACTATTTTTCGAGTCAAAGATTTAACTAACACAAAATTTAGAACAATGACATCTTTTGTAAAATGGGTTTTCGGAATCGTATTTGGATCAGTATTAACGTTTTCACACGCTCAAGAGATTACGGGCGTAGCTACCTATCAGTCAAAAACAAGTTTTGACACCTCACGTTTTGGTAGAGAATTAAGCGAACAGCGCAAAAAGCAAATACAAGAGCGCATGCGTAATTTCTTAGAAAAAGAATTTACCCTTTCTTTTACTAAGGAAGAGTCTTTTTATAAGGAAGAAGAACAATTGTCTACCCCGGGAGGCCCTGGAGGTGGAGGTTTTAGATTCGGAAGTTTTTCACAAGGTGGTATTTACAAAAATATTGCGCAAAATGAATATGCTCGGGAGAATGATCTTTTTGGAAAAATTTTCTTAGTGAAGGATACACTCAACAAACTTGAGTGGAAGTTGGAAAATGAAAGCAAAACAATTGGGCAATATCCAGTTTTTAAGGCAACCGCTGTCAGAAAAATAGACCAGGGTGGATGGGGTAATTTTTTTAGACGAGGACGAGGTAATCGAGGCAACAATGCTTCTGCCTCTAACGACTCTACCGCAACAGCTGTTGAAGAACCGAAAGAAGAAACTATTACAGCTTGGTATACCCCGATGATTCCAGTGGGACACGGACCCGATGAGTTTGGCGGCCTTCCAGGAATGATATTGGAAATAAGTACTAGTAATACAGCAATACTATGTTCTAAAATTGTGCTTAATCCAAAAGAAGAAATTATTATTGAAAAACCAAAAAACGGTAAAAAAGTTACTCGAGAAGAATATACTAAGATAGCTACCGAAAAGGCCGAGGAAATGCAAGAGCGTTTTAGTGGTCAGCGCGGAGGGGGTCGTGGTGGCCGAGGAGGTCGCTTTGGAGGATAAATAAGCTAACATTAAGAATTCAAATTCTAGGATTCAAAATAGTAATTAGTAAACCATAACCAATGAATTATAAAAACCTACTATGGGTGCTGCTCTTTATAGTGCCATTGCAACTTACTGCCCAAAGTATTGAGTTATCTGGAAAAGTTAAGGACAGTATTGGTAATCCTCTGGAGCTTGCCAATATCATTGCTACAGTAAAGGAGTCTGGAGATATTGAGTCTTACGGAATAACTGATGCCGAAGGTAATTATCGCTTAAAATTAGGAAAGGGCAAAACTTTTGAGTTGCGCATAAGCTATTTAGGATTAAAAACTGAGGTTGCAGCTATTACTGTGTCTGAAGATGGGCAAGATATAACTCGAGATTTTACATTGGTTGCAGACCCTAACCAACTCGATGATGTAGAACTGGTTTATGAAATACCGGTGACTATTAAAGGAGATACTATTGTATATAATGCTGATAGTTTTACCAATGGAGAAGAGCGAAAATTGGGAGATGTACTTAGTAAATTGCCAGGGGTAGAGGTTAATGATAATGGGGAAATTGAAGTTGAAGGAAGGGCAGTATCTAAGGTTATGGTAGAAGGGAAAGATTTTTTTGATGGGGATAGTAAACTAGCTACTGAAAATATTCCTGCTGATGCTGTAAAAAAAATAGAGGTGCTTAAAAATTACAATGAAGTATCACAATTGCGTGGTTTGGGAAATGATCAAGACAACATCGCGCTAAATATCAAATTAAAAGAAGGGAAGAAAAACTTTTGGTTTGGAGATGTTACTGCAGGGGCAGGTTTTGGAGAAGAGTTTAGGTATCTCGCCAATCCTAAACTTTTTTATTATAGCCCTAAGGGAAGCATAAACATTATAGGCAACTTTAACAATACGGGAGACGTACCATTTACCTTTCGGGATTATTTTAATTTTACAGGAGGTTTTCGTGGTTTTAATCAGCGAGGTGGGACATCCTTCAATGTGTCAGATGGAGGTATAGGGTTTTTAGTACGACCAAATAACCAGGTGAATGAGATTGAGTCCAATTTCGCAGCAGCTAATTTCTCCTACACCGCATCTAAAGCGTGGGATATTAGCGGCTTTTTATTGCTCAATGATAGTCGTACCGATTTTATAAGTAACAACCTCAATACCTTTATTAATAATGAGATTCTAAGGGATGAAAATGGTGATGTTTTGTTGGATGATGCCGGACAACCTCAATTAAGTGATACAGGCGTAACACAGGAGTTTGAAGAAGTTAGCAGGCAAGAAAATCAATTGGCTTTGGCCAAGTTTAGTTCGGTTTTTAAACCTAATGTAAATTTTCAATTGGACTATGATGTTTTGGCAAGACTTACTGGGCAAGATGAAGAGTCTAATGGTATTTCAAGAGTACTTAGTGTAAATGGCAATACTGAAGATGTTGTTGATGAGTTTAGGGAGAATACACCATTTTCAATTAATCAAAATGTAAATGCGTATTACACGGTAAATGATAAAAATATCTTTGCTGGGACGGCGCAGCACCTCTATCAAAATGAGGATCCTTTTTACAGAGCATTATTAAGCGCCCAACCTTTTAGTAATATTATTGCACTTGATACGGTGAGCGATGGAGGATTATTTGATGTGAATCAAAATCGATTTATTACAACTAATAAGCTTGATGCTAAAATTGACTATTATTATGTGCTAAACAAGAAAAGTAATCTCAATTTTACTTTAGGCACAACACTCACCAGACAAGATTTTGATTCTAATATTTTTCAGATTCTTGAGAATGGAAATCGAGTAGACCAGACAACTACTATCCCTACCCAGGATGGTTCTACCGCAGCACTATCTAATAACACACGTTTTAATTTCAGTGATTTGTTTTTGGGTGTTCATTATAAAGTTAAACTAGGTAAGTTTACCTTAACACCGGGACTCACTTTGCATGATTATACGGTGGCAACCGAGCAACAAGGAAGTAGAAATACCATAGATCAGGTACTGCTATTGCCAGATTTCTTAGGAATTTTACAATTAAAGCAAAGCGAAAGTATACGATTCAACTACCAATTAACCGCTCAGTATACTGATGTGACCAATTATGCCGAAGGTTTGATCTTTAATAATTTTAATGCACTTTCTCAAGGAAATCGCTTCTTAGAAAATGCCTTATTGCACAATATTAATATCAACTACTTCAGTTTTAGTTCCTTTAATTTTACCAATTGGGTAGCAGGAGTTACTTATACGAGTAGAGTAGACCCTATAAAAACGGTAGGTAATTTTAGTGGAATTAGTCAGGTGTCACAGCCTGTTAATAATACAGCTGTGCCAGATCAAACTTTAAGTGGTAATGTTCGGTTTTCTAAAACTTGGCGAAAATTGAAATGGAATATAAGAGGTAATGTATCCTTTAGTGATCTGAATAACATCATTAATGGTGAGACAAGAAATACACAAAACTTTACCCAAAATTATAATACAAGTGTAGAATCAAATTTTAAAAAAGGGCTAAATTTTGAGTTAGGATTTGACAGGCAAATTACTAGTTCTGATAATGGTGGTACAGACCGAGCCTTTACAACAGATCGTCCATTTGCAAATATTCAATGGCGCTTCTTGAAAGCCTTTAATTTTGAGGCAGATTGGTCTTTTTTTAACTTTGATGATGATGATCCGAGTACTGATATCAGTAACACTTATCAATCGCTGGAGTCTAGATTGTATTACCAAAAGCCGGAAAGCAAATGGGAGTTTAGCGTACGAGCCACTAACCTACTAGATATTGATGTTATTAGTAATAGTACTGTAAATGATATTAGTATCTCTAATACTGAGTTCGTTGTTCAGCCACGTATTGTGTTATTGTCGGTACAGTATAGTTTGTAGACTAGAAAAAAGAATCAAAAAGTGTACGTCTTTAAACGAAAGTGGACTAGCCAGGCTTAAAGTTAAGTTATAGTTTTGACATAATTAGTTTGTGATTTTTTCTTCTACTTTTCATTGTTTTCTCTTTGATTATTTTTCGTTGTTTTATTATTTGTTTATCCCTTCCAAAATAGACATCTGCTGGAGTCAGATTCTGTAGTGATTCGTGATACCTTCTATTATTGTAATAATCTACGAATTCCGAGATACGATCCTTTAATTCACTAGGAAGATAATAGTGTTCTAACTTTATGATATTTTTCATCGATCTGTGGTAACGTTCTATCTTTCCTTGCGTTTGTGGATGCAAAGGGCGTCCCCTGATATGTTTCATATCCTTGTCATCGATATATTGTTTTAGCTCATTACTGATGTAACAGGGGCCGTTGTCTGACAGAAGTTTTGGTTTCTGGTCATCAGATAGTCCTGCTTTCTCTAGCGCCTTATCAATAGTTCTTGTTACATCCTTGGTATGCATGGTCGAGCATAGCTCCCAATAGATGATATAACGACTGTAATCGTCCAGTATAGTTGATAAATAATACCATCCTTAAACTTTAAGATAAGTGAAGTCGGTCTGCCACATTTGGTTAATTCTAGTGGTTTTGTCTTTGAACTCTTTGGATGCTGCTATCAGATCGAATACTGGTGTAGTAATCAGTCTTTGGGATTTTAGGATACGGTACACACTGCTCTCGGAGATATAATACCGTTTTTGATCCACCATCTTACAAGCAATACCCCTTGGCGATTCTTCTGGGTAGTCTAATGCCATATCAACTACTTCTGAACGAACCTCTTCAGGGATACGGTTCCAATAAGTATTGCGAGCCCTAGATTTAGGGGATAGCCCTTCCATTCCTTCTTCCCGGTACTTAGTGTACCAATTATAAAAGGTACTCTTGTGAAGTCCTATTTCCTTAAGGGTACGGTTTACCCCAATCTCTGAGGTTTCCACAAGATGTATGATCTCATATTTCTCTTCTTGAGTAAATCGCATATACTTCCTGTGTTTTACTCTAAGCCAGTGACACTTTTTTTCAAAAGACGATTATCTAACAATAACTCAGCAAGGGTCTCCTTAAGCTGAGAGTTCTCATTACGTAGTTCCTTTACCTCTGAAGTATTAGCTTCACGCATGGTATCTCCCATAAGTGGTTTCTTGCCTGCTTCCAAAAAGTCCTTGCTCCATCTGTAATATAACGCAGGAGCAATACCTTCCTTTCTACAGATAGTCGATACCGAGTCCTCGCCTTTGAGACCATCTAATACGATACGAATCTTTTCTTCGGCCGAGAACTTTCGGCGAGTCTTTCTCTTAATGTCTTTTACAATTGATTCTGTGGTTTTCTTCTTTGCCATAAGAAGTGATTTAAAGTTAATGATTCCATCATCAAGGCTAGCCTTGATGATGATCAAAACTCTCACTTAACTATCTGGCTATATCGGTCCACTTTTATCTGAAGATTTACATGCCAGAAAATAAAAAAACCGTTCTTTTAAAGAACGGTTTGTAGGATGGTATGCGCTTTCGCGAAAGCAAATTCACAAAGGCAACCTTATAACCCAAAAGTTGCTTTTACCTGGTCTACATAATCCAATTTTTCCCAAGTAAATAATTCGACATCTTGGGTTTCTTTAGTACCATCAATACGTTCAAAGGTTTTGGAAACTACTTCATTTTTTCGCCCCATATGGCCATAAGCAGCAGTCTCACTATACATAGGTTGACGTAGCTTTAAACGAGATTCAATAGCGGCAGGACGCATGTCAAAAATACGTGTTATTTTTTCTGCGATTTCACCATCGGTAAGATCTACATTGGAAGTTCCATACGTATCTACAAAAATGCCCATAGGTTCAACAACCCCAATGGCATAAGAGACCTGTACTAAGATTTCATTAGCAACACCAGCAGCCACAAGGTTCTTTGCAATATGTCGTGTAGCATAAGCCGCACTGCGATCTACTTTACTCGGATCTTTTCCTGAGAAAGCACCACCACCGTGAGCACCCTTACCACCGTATGTGTCTACGATAATTTTACGACCCGTTAAGCCTGTGTCTCCGTGCGGTCCACCAATAACAAATTTACCTGTTGGATTGATATGGTATTTAATTTGATCATTAAATAAATCTGCTATAGATGCTGGCAATTTTGCAACTACTCGAGGTATAAGTATATCGACAATATCTTTTCTGATTTTGGCAAGCATATCATCATCGGTATCAAAATCATCGTGCTGTGTAGAGACGACGATGGCATCTATACGCTGTGGTACATTATCATCACTATACTCGATAGTAACCTGACTCTTGGAGTCAGGTCTTAAGTAAGTAATGTCTTTATTTTCTCTTCGAAGATCTGCAAGTTCAATTAAAATCTTATGTGACAAATCTAAAGCAAGTGGCATAAAATCTGCCGTTTCTGTTGTTGCATACCCAAACATCATCCCCTGATCACCTGCACCTTGCTCTTCTTTGGAAGCGCGGTCTACACCTCTATTAATGTCGGCAGATTGTTCATGAATGGCAGACAAAACACCACAAGAATTTCCATCAAACATATATTCACCTTTGGTGTAGCCAATCTTATTTATAGTATTTCTTGCAATCTTTTGCACATCGAGATAGGTATTGCTTTTTACCTCTCCAGCTAATACAACTTGCCCTGTTGTTACTAAGGTTTCACAGGCAACTTTACTTTCTGGATCAAACGCTAAAAAGTTGTCAATAAGTGCATCACTTATTTGATCGGCTACTTTATCAGGATGTCCTTCAGATACACTTTCTGAAGTGAATAAATAGGCCATAGGAGTTTTATTTTATTTGTTTGATGATTGTCTCATTTCTGCGCTTGGTCTTGAGAAGGGCAATAATATTACAAAGTTCTTTTTTTAATGTCAAATCCAACTCAAATAATAGCGGCGCACAAAACTATGAAAAAAAGAATGGACGTTTTTTTTTAATTCGTATAAAGCCTTGTTAAAAGAAAAAATCTAAAATGCTATTAGGCAACCAAGGAGATCAATTTCTGTTCTAGCTCATACCCTTCTTTTCGATACTTGTCAATTAAAGTTGCTTTACCCTTGAAGGGTAACTTTCTATTCCAAATACCTAATATTAATAATGGGCAATAGCCAGAATACGATAATTGATGCTTATCCTGTCCTATCTCGGAAACAATTAAAGCCGCACCGTACCCTTGTTTGAAATAGGTTGTGTACCCTTTCCTTGGTAAAATTTTATAAACTAAGGGTCTGTCTAATCCTTGAGTAGTAATATTTGCATCTTTTTTGTTCCAAAATTTACTTTAGTAAAATCGTGTTCTTCAAACCAAATTCCAAGATCGATATTCACATTTGCAACAGGAATAGTTTTTGTATTCATTAATTGGGTATTAGGACTCTTGAAATTAAGCATTTGATGCCAAAAATTGTCCACTCCTTCCAATATGGAGTTAAAATAGTATTTTTGATTAGTTGTATTACCTAACTAAAAACTCCTAATGAGTTACGATCTTAGTGAATTAAACAAAAAATTCGAAAAATCCTCTCCTGAATCCATCATCAATTTTGTTTTAGAACAGGCAAAGCAACCTATCGTAACAACAAATTTTGGCCCTTATAGTGCATCGTTATTACATGCGCTTAATACGTTGGATGCAAGTATTCCGATAATTTGGGCAGATAGTGGGTACACTTTATCTACCACTTATAAGTTTATTCAAAAATTGGAAGAGCATATAGAACTCAATCTTCATATTTATGCCCCAAAATATACTAGATCGTATTTAGACTATCATTATGTTGATTATATGGCTAGCCCAGAAGGGCATCAAGCTTTTACTAATATTGTAAAAATAGAACCTATTAAAAGAGCTTTTGATCAACATCAACCCGATATTTGGTTTACTAATATTAGAAAAACACAAACTACGTTTAGGGAAAGTTTGGGAATTTTTAGTAAATCACCATCAGGTTTGTTGAAGGTAAGCCCATTTTATCATTACGATGATAAGCGCATAAATGACTATCTTAAAAAACACAATTTGCCTAATGAGCTGATGTATTTTGATCCTACAAAGTTGGTGGAAAATCAAGAATGCGGTTTGCATTTATCTGTCTTTACTTAAGGATTACTTCTCATTTGTCTAGACAAGAAGAGTGGGAATGGGTCGCTCAAGGCGGAATAAAAAACGCGAAGTACCCCTAGGTGAATGATT
>CAZDFA010000100.1:0-9607 GCA_964504555.1 uncultured Flavobacteriaceae bacterium
AGATCACATTTAATAGTTACCGAAGGAAGTATAGGTATAGTATATGATATTGAAGAAGTACTCATACTATTAAAATGGTTTCTGAAGTATTTTGAGGTGCTTAAATGAAATGTTTACCTAGGATTTAGCTATACTAAAATAGCAATCCCTTCTATATCTTTTCTACCCAGTACACAATTTATTATGCACGCATAATAAATTTTAGTATATTTACAGCAATATCTTAGTCCCCTTATGAAAGATAAAACGATAGATTATGTATTACGTGCCACTTGGCAGGCCGTAACCAAAATGTATAACGAGCAAGCAGCCAAATTCGAGAGTACAATGGCCACGGGATTTGCATTATTAAGTATTGATCCAGAAGGAGGTACGCCTTCAACAGCTTTAGGTCCTAAAATGGGTATGGAAGCAACCAGTCTATCACGTACGTTAAAAACGATGGAAGATCGTGGATTGATTATACGAAAGCCTAATCCAGATGATGGGCGAAGCGTACTAATACACCTCACAGAATATGGTCAAGAGAAACGATCATACTCAAAGGATAGAGTGATCAAATTTAACGACACTGTCAGATCTCAACTCCCTGAAGAAAAAATTAATCATTTCTATGAAGTAATGGAAACTATCAATGACCTTATTCAAAACAAAAAAATATACAACCAACTAGAAACGTTAAATAAATAATGGCCAAAAGACGAATTAAAAAAATTGCCGTTATCGGTAGTGGAATTATGGGAAGCGGTATCGCTTGCCATTTTGCCAACATAGGCGTTGATGTATTGTTACTGGACATTGTCCCTCGTGAACTTAATGCCAAAGAAGAAGCAAAAGGATTGACGTTGAATAATAAGTTGGTGCGCAATCGTTTAGTGAACGATGCATTAAAAAGTGCGTTAAAAAGTAAGCCTTCTCCTATCTATCATCAGGATTTTGCCAAGCGGATTACTACAGGAAACCTCGAGGATGATATTGCGAAAATTGCAGCTGTAGATTGGATTATAGAGGTGGTTGTAGAGCGTCTCGATATCAAGCAACAGGTCTTTGAAATTATAGAGAAATACCGTACGCTGGGTACGCTTATTACCTCCAATACTTCGGGTATTCCGATAAAATTTATGAATAAAGGACGTAGCGAAGACTTTCAAAAACACTTCTGTGGTACCCACTTTTTCAATCCCGCTCGCTACTTAAAGTTGTTCGAAATAATCCCTGGACCAAAAACTGATCCTGAAGTATTAGATTTCCTAAACAATTATGGAGAACAGTTTTTAGGTAAAACATCAGTGGTTGCAAAAGACACGCCTGCTTTTATCGGGAATCGCATTGGTATTTTCTCTATTATGAGTCTATTCCATACCGTTAAAGAGATGGGATTAACTATCGAGGAAGTTGATAAGCTTACAGGCCCAGTGATTGGACGCCCTAAGAGTGCTACTTTCCGTACCGTTGACGTTGTAGGACTTGACACGTTGGTTCACGTGGCTAACGGTATAGCTGAGAACTGCCCAGATGATGAGCGCAAGGCACTCTTCCAATTACCTGATTTTATTAAAACTATGGTCGATAATAAGTGGCTGGGCAGCAAGACTGGACAAGGTTTTTATAAAAAGAATGTCTCGGCAGAAGGTAAAAAGGAGATCCTTTCTTTGGATTTAAACACAATGGATTATCGTTCTAAAAAGAAAGCCTCTTTTGCTACTTTAGAATTAACAAAAACGGTTGATAAAGTAATCCATCGCTTCCCCATATTAGTGGGTGGTAAGGATAAAGCAGGTGAATTCTATCGCAAAAGCTTTGCGCAACTTTTTGCCTATATACAACACCGTATATCCGAAATTACAGACGAACTATACAAGATAGACGATGCGATGAAGGCTGGTTTTGGCTGGGAGCATGGGCCATTTCAAATTTGGGATTCACTGGGTGTAGAGAAAGGAATTGAATTCATGAAGGCAGAAGGTTTTGAGCCTGCAGCTTGGGTAACTACCATGTTAGAAAGTGGAGAAACATCGTTCTATACGGTTAAAGAAGGTGTTACCTATTATTATGATATTCCTGCGCAGACACAAACCAAAAAGCCAGGGCAGGATGCCTTAATCCTCTTGGATAACATCCGCGAAAGCGCTAAGGTTTTTGAAAACTCAGGCATTATCGTTGAAGATCTAGGTGATGGTATTCTCAATGTAGAATTCCAAAGCAAGATGAATACCATTGGAGGTGATGTTCTTGGCGGAATCAATAAAGCAATTGACCTAGCTGAAAAAGACTTTGAAGGATTGGTAATCTCTAACGAAGGAGCCAATTTCTCCGTTGGAGCCAATATTGGACTCATTTTTATGATGGCTGTAGAGCAAGAGTATGACGAGCTTAATATGGCGGTAAAATATTTCCAGGATACCTCCATGCGCTTGCGTTACTCATCCATCCCGACGATTGTTGCTCCCCACAATATGACCTTGGGTGGTGGTTGTGAGTTCTCCATGCATGCCGATAAAGTGGTTGCCGTCGCGGAAACCTATATCGGCCTTGTTGAATTTGGCGTAGGTGTCATACCTGGAGGAGGTGGCTCTAAAGAAATGGCGATGCGTGCCAGTGATTCCTTTAGAAAAGATGATGTAGAACTAAATATCCTACAGGAATATTTCCTAACCATCGGTATGGCCAAAGTAGCAACAAGTGCCTATGAAGCTTTTGATACCGGGATCCTTCAAAAAGGAAAAGATCTTGTGGTAGTCAACAAAGACCGACAATTGGCTACAGCAAAAGCATACGCACGATTAATGGCTGATAACGGTTATACGCAACCCGCTCTCAGAAAAGATGTAAAAGTTCTCGGCAAACAAGCTCTTGGAATGTTCCTAGTTGGGACTGACTCTATGGAAGCTGCTAATTATATTTCAGAACACGATAAAAAAATGGCTAATAAACTAGCCTATGTGATGGCAGGTGGTGATCTTTCTGAACCAAGTTATGTATCCGAACAATATTTATTAGACCTAGAACGTGAAGCTTTCCTATCACTTTGTACCGAACGCAAAACCATGGAACGTTTACAGCATATGTTAAAAACAGGGAAACCGTTACGCAATTAAGTCTCTCTACCTGACCTCCCCAAATGAGGAGGAATGATATAAAAATAAAAAATATAAACTAAAATATCCTAAGTCCCCTCTCCTCTGGAGAGGGTTAGGGAGAGGAAAAATATGAAAACAGCATATATAGTAAAAGCATATCGCACCGCAGTAGGTAAAGCCCCAAGAGGCGTGTTCCGCTTTAAGCGTGCCGATGAACTCGCTGCTGAAACCATTCAGCATATGATGAATGAATTGCCCGATTTGGATAAGACCCGTATTGATGATGTTATTGTGGGGAATGCCATGCCAGAAGGATCACAAGGCCTTAATATGGCCCGACTCATCTCCTTGATGGGGCTCAATACCATTGATGTTCCAGGAGTGACGGTAAATCGTTTTTGTTCTTCAGGAATTGAAACTATTGGTATGGCCGTTGCAAAAATTCAATCAGGAATGGCTGATTGTATCATCGCGGGAGGAGCCGAAAGTATGAGTTCTGTCCCTATGACGGGGTTCAAGCCTGAATTAAACTATGATATTGTAAAATCAGGTCACGAAGATTATTACTGGGGTATGGGCAACACCGCAGAAGCTGTGGCTAATGAATATAAGGTATCGCGTCAAGATCAGGACGAGTTTGCCTATAACTCCCATATGAAGGCCTTGAAGGCACAGGCTGAAGATCGTTTTCAGGATCAAATAGTACCTATTGAAGTAGAGCAAACCTTCGTAAATGAAGCAGGCAAAAAAGAAACTAAATCCTATACGGTAAATAAAGATGAGGGGCCACGAGCAGATACGAAGAAGGAAATACTCGCTAAATTGCGTCCTGTTTTCGCTCAAGGCGGTAGCGTAACCGCAGGAAATTCTTCTCAAACTAGTGATGGTGCTGCTTTTGTTCTTGTAATGAGTGAAGATATGGTCAAGGAATTAAACTTAGAACCCATCGCCCGTATGGTGAATTATGCTGCTGCTGGTGTACCCCCGAGAATAATGGGGATTGGCCCCGTAAAAGCAGTACCGAAAGCCTTGAAACAGGCTGGCCTCCAGAAGGAAGATCTCGAATTAATCGAACTCAATGAAGCCTTTGCTTCCCAGTCTTTGGCTGTAATACGTGAACTAGACCTTAATGATGAAATCGTCAATGTAAATGGTGGAGCCATTGCCTTAGGGCACCCACTGGGTTGTACAGGAGCAAAGCTTTCGGTACAATTGTTTGATGAGATGCGCAAGCGCAATATGCAAGGGAAATACGGCATGGTAACCATGTGCGTGGGAACAGGTCAAGGGGCAGCGGGAATCTATGAATTTTTGAACTAAAGGAAATCGGTGACTTCGATACATCGCACCTTCAGTACGACACTCACTTATTCACCGATATAATAATAAATAAATTAAGAAAACAATCATAACCAAAGCGAGTAAGTAAAGAGAAACAACAATATAACCGATGCAACAAAACTCTAACCTTATCTCTTTTAAAGAAGTAAAACCATGAGCACTGAAAAAACAGATAAAGAACTATTACGCGGCGGACAGTTTCTTGTGAAAGAAACTTCTAGTGAGGATGTATTCACGCCTGAAGATTTTAGCGAAGAGCAAAAAATGATGCGAGATAGTACCAAAGAGTTCGTAGATCGTGAATTATGGGCACATTGGGAACGTTTTGAGCAAAAAGATTATGCCTATACCGCAGAGACTATGCGCAAAGCAGGAGAATTAGGCCTTCTTGGAGTCGCTGTTCCAGAAGCCTATGATGGCCTGGGCATGGGATTTGTCTCGACTATGTTGGTTTGTGATTATATTTCCGGGGCTACGGGTTCCTTTAGTACAGCTTTTGGTGCGCATACTGGTATTGGTACTATGCCCATTACCTTATATGGAAATGAAGAACAAAAGAAAAAGTACGTACCCAAACTCGCAACAGGTGAATGGTTTGGAGCATATTGCTTAACAGAACCTGGTGCTGGCTCTGATGCGAATAGTGGAAAAACTAAAGCTGCCCTTTCTGACGATGGGAAACACTACAGTATTTCTGGACAGAAAATGTGGATATCCAATGCTGGTTTCTGTAATCTGTTTATTGTCTTTGCTCGTATAGAAGATGATAAAAATATTACTGGTTTCATTGTAGAAAATGATCCATCAAATGGAATCTCTTTAGGTGATGAAGAGAAGAAACTTGGTATTCACTCCTCCTCCACCCGTCAGGTATTCTTTAGCGATACTAAGGTGCCTGTTGAGAATATGCTCTCAGAACGTGGTAATGGCTTTAAAATAGCAATGAATGCTTTGAATATAGGCCGCATTAAGTTGGCTGCTGCATGTCTTGATGCGCAACGACGAGTCATTAATGAAGCTACAACCTATGCCAAGGAACGTATACAATTTAAAACACCAATAATCAATTTTGGTGCAATAAAAGCTAAGCTGGCACAAATGGCTACCAACACCTACGCTGGAGAATCTGCTTGTTATCGTGCCGCCAAAAATATAGAGGATCGAATTGCTATACGTCATGCAAGTGGAAATACGCATCAAGAAGCCGAATTGAAAGGTGTTGAAGAATATGCCATAGAATGTTCTATTCTCAAAGTTGCGGTTTCTGAAGATATTCAAGAAACCACAGATGAAGGTATTCAGATCTTTGGCGGAATGGGCTTTAGTGCAGACACTCCTATGGAATCTGCATGGCGTGATGCCCGTATTGCCCGTATTTATGAAGGCACTAATGAGATCAATAGAATGTTATCGGTTGGTATGCTGGTTAAAAAAGCCATGAAAGGCCATGTTGATCTCCTAGGCCCTGCAATGGCTGTTGCCGATGAGTTGACAGGAATTCCTTCGTTTGACACGCCAGATTTTTCTGCACCTCTTTCTGAGGAACTCGCCATGATCAAGAAACTTAAAAAAGTATTCCTGATGGTAGCTGGAGCAGCTGTTCAAAAGTTTGGTCCACAATTAGAAGAACACCAGCAATTATTGCTGGCTGCGGCAGATATTTTGATTGAAATCTATATGGCCGAATCTACCATATTACGTACGCATAAAAACGTAAATCGTTTTGGAGTTGAAAGTCAAAAAGCTCAAATCGCCATGTCGCAACTCTATTTGTACAACGCCGTGGACACCGTAGGTGACAAGGCTAAGGAAGCGATTGTTTCTTTTGCCGAAGGTGATGAACAACGTATGATGTTAATGGGCTTAAAACGTTTTACCAAATATGCCAACAATCCTAATGTAGTTGCACTACGAAACACGATTGCTCAAGATATAGAAGCAGCGGGCAATTATAGTTATGATGGCTAGTTCAGGCATAAAAATATTTGATTAATACAAGTAAGAAATATTTATCTACTTTAAAATATTTATTTTTAAAAACACCTAAGATAATATCTAACCTCTTCTAAAAATTAAATCTCCTACTCATATGCACGAAGGCATGTGTATTATTAGTGATATTTTATGCTATCCTTGATGCCTCAGGATAACATATTTTCGTTGATATTAATGCTGCGCCTGGTGGTAATGGCCACTCTGCGTGCACGTTTACAGGATTCATGAATAAGAGAAAGCGTGGTGCCGTCTTCGGGAATCATATCTTCCCAAGGTTACAGGAAAAATAGACATTCAAGGTTGGTTGATTTATAGATATAAATTAATAAAAAAGGACTCAAAAAACAAGCGTTTTATAAGCCCTAATATTATTAATATTATTAATCCTTAATCAACATTAATTGAAGGTTTGCCCTGTATTAACGGCTCCTGGTGTATCAACAATTGGCCCTGACCAAGTAAAATCTGAAAGTTCATTACCCGTCCCGATAAGTTGAAGTGACTCCCCAACAGGTGTCGTATTGGTTTCTGCAACAGCTATAAGCGTTGTTGAAAGACCATTTAAAACATTTCCAGGTTCATTAATTGTAAAAGTATTTTCATAGCTTAAATTCTGAAGTATGATATTATTAGGATCTATTAAAGCTATGCCATCCCCATCAACAGCACCATTCTGTATATCAAAACCAGTAATAAACGATAGTGTTCCAAAGCCCGAACCATCATCAGGAATTATTCCAGAAAGATTTAAAGTTTGATATACATTACCTAGTGCACCATTAGTAAAAAATAAGGTATAGCCCGTCAAGTCTGTGCCTGCAGTTCCTGCTATTTCAACAAATTCCCCAATATCGGCTCCTTGATTATTATAATGAAACTCATTAACCCAAGCACTATTAGAAGAACTACTTCCTGGATTAGTTCCCAAGCAATATACACTCTCCCAATCTGTACCATTAAAAATCTGCAAACAATTAATATCTTCTACGAAGATCATTAATCCAATATCTACTGAGGTTGTTGGTATATTGTTATCTCGATCGCTTTCTGTTGGTACACGAGGAGGCATAAATCCTCTAAAGGTGCCATTACCATCATCCCCATTTACATCTAAGGCTGCTGCGTCTGATGGCGTAGTTGTGTTAATCCCTACTTGGGCGTTTGTGAAAAGGATGAAAAATAATGCCCCGAAAAATAAAAACTTCTTCATATCATTAGTTGTTAAAGACTATAGCGAAGTTTATTAGTATGAACTAATTTAAGTTAGCAAGATTGATTTGGATATGTAAATATATAACACCTACTAGTTACATACAATTAATTGAAGGTGAAATGTTTGCAAAAACAACAACTACTATTTTTCTGGATTAAAGGCGTCGTCCGGATTCTTATGAGCGTCGTAATGTAACATTCCTTCGCCTTTGGCAATAATGGAGGATACCGTAGCATCTCCCGTCACGTTTACCACCGTTCTACACATATCCAAAATACGATCTACAGGAAAGATAATTGCAATCCAGGCGGGATTTAATCCTACAGATCCTAAAACCACTATCAGCATTACCAATCCCGCACTTGGCACAGCAGCAGAACCAATAGAAGCTAAAGTTGCCGTTATTACAATAGTAAGTTGTTGACCAAGAGTAAGATCTATCATATGAAATTGAGCAAGAAAAACCACAACCACAGCTTGATAAAGTACCGTACCATCCATGTTGACGGTGGCACCAATAGGTAATACAAAACTTGTAATTTTCTTATCTACTCCTAAATTGTCTTCAACACATTCCATAGTTACTGGAAGAGTGGCTGCACTACTCGATGTAGAAAAAGCAGTTGTTTGGGCCAACCCCATGGCTTTAAAAAAGCCTTTGTACGGTATCACACGAACAATAAGACGAATAATCATTGGATAAACAAAGAAAATCATAAGAACAAGACCTACGAAAACAGTAAGTGAATACCAGGATAATCCTTTAAAAATTTCAATGACTTTCCCTATATCGTCACCCGCCATTTTACTAATCACGCCAGCGAGCAATGCAAATACAAAAAATGGAGCAGCTTGCATCACAAAATCAATCATTTTGAGGAATACCTCCATTATTCCATCTACAGCCTTAATTACCGGAGCTGATTTTTCTTTGGAAATGAATAGTAAACTAATCCCAAAAAACAATGCAAAGAATATAATTTGAAGCATTAGACCATTATCAGTCAATGATTTGAATACGTTTGCTGGCACCAAATCAACCAATGGTTTTAATGGCCCTGCTTTTTTGTTTTCATCTACTGTCATTAGACGCTTGGCTACTGCTTCATCTATAGTTTTAGTCCGTTCTAATTCGGTAACAACCATAACTCGATCTTTATACTTCGGGTCTTGCAAAAAATGTATGCCATCTTTTACAGCGATTCCTTCTCCCTGTGCCCATAATTCATAGCTAATTCTATTATCTATGCGACTGGATTCATCAACAAGTGTTCCCGGTTTAATCACATTCACTAAAACCAATCCCAGACTTACTGCCAATAAAGTTGTCACCAAATATGCAAGAAGGGTCTTCCCGCCCATTCTTCCTAAACTTGAAGG
This sequence comes from uncultured Flavobacteriaceae bacterium, assembly GCA_964504555.1. Taxonomy (GTDB): domain Bacteria; phylum Bacteroidota; class Bacteroidia; order Flavobacteriales; family Flavobacteriaceae; genus Dokdonia. Next base: position 9,010 of record CAZDFA010000100.1, read on the forward strand.
ATCACCTATCCCAGCTACACCATTAATAATTGAAAATAATACAAGAGGAACTGCTATGAGCTTTAGCAAATTGATGAAAATATCCCCAAAAGGAGCTATCCAATTTACTGTAAAACTACTCCAGCCCAACGAGCTAGAAATTAAGGCCCAAACAATTCCTAATACAAGTCCAATTATTATTTTAAGGTATAAAGGAAGTTTTTTCATATGCATGCGTTTCCACGAATGTGGAAAAAGGATCCACATATTCGTATAGGTTATTTCTATTTAAAGTCTTCCGCCCCTATCTGCTGCCAGGCAAGTATGCCGAAGATATTTGAAAGCGGAAATCTCATTCCGCAAATACAATTTTACAAAGTTTTACAATCTAACTGATTTATCTCGTATAGCAAAATCGGCTAGAACTAATGCCGCCATGGCTTCAACAATAGGCACAGCTCTTGGTAGTACGCACGGATCGTGTCTACCCTTGCCTTTCATAGTAACAGTTTCTCCTTTTGTATTAATGGTCTCTTGGTCTTTCATTATAGTAGCTACTGGCTTAAATGCTACCCGGAAATAGATATCCATACCGTTAGAAATCCCACCTTGTATACCT